>CAYWNY010000016.1:0-39105 GCA_964459765.1 uncultured Hyphomicrobiales bacterium
ATGTGGATCAGCGTAAAAAAGCAGCGTGAGTAAATCTGCCAAAGTAGTGCTAGGCACGTCGCGGCAAATTCCGCATAGTAAAACGCTTACAGGCACCAAAGCATTGGAAGGAGACTGCGATGTCATCGCTCTATGGCAACCTCGACAAGGCAAGGCCCTATGTTCTGAGCTTTCTGCGTATCCTTGTGGCTTTGTTGTTCGTTGCGCACGGTACGCAGAAATTTTTCGGATTTCCCGCGGCCGGTCCATCGCTGACACCGCTACTCACCGTCCAGGCCGCTCTCGAACTCATCGGCGGCATTCTTCTTGTCCTCGGCGTGTACACGCGTTTCGTTGCCTTCATCCTGTCAGGCGATATGGCGGTCGCCTATTTCATGGCGCACTTTCCGAAATCGTTCTTTCCGTCCGCCAACGGCGGCGATGCCGCCGTCCTGTACTGCTTTGTCTTCTTCTACCTGATTTTTGCAGGCGGTGGCGCGTGGAGCGTCGATCGCGCGTTTTTGAAGCAGGAGTAGGGCAAAAGCGCCTAGCCATACCGCGGCGCCGGCAGCCGCCGGTAGGGGGGATATACCGGGTCCCACATCTTCGCCTTGACCACGGCGGCGAGGTCGGCGTCCGCCAATGGCAGCGCCAAGCCTTCGGCTTGCGCCTGCCGGGCCACGGCAATCGCCACTTGCAGCGAGACTTTGCGCAAATCCGCCAGCGGGGGCAGCAAATTGGCCTCGGGATCGCGCTTGGCGGGTGAGAGTTCGGCAATGGTACGAGCCGCGGCCAGAAACATGCCTTCCGAAATCCGTTCCGCCTTGGCGGCGATGACGCCAAGGCCGATGCCTGGATAGACGTAAGCGTTGTTGGTTTGATCGACGCGGAACGGTTTACCGTCATGGGTGATCGCCGGGAACGGGCTGCCGGTGCCGATGACGCCGCGGCCGCCGGTCCAGGCAATGAGGTCCGCGGGCGTCGCCTCGCTGCGTTCGGTCGGATTGGACAGCGGAAAGATCATCGGCCGCTGCACGGACGCCGCCATCGCGCGCACCACTTGTTCGGAAAAAGCATGGGCCTGGCCGGAGGTGCCGACCAGCAAGGTCGGCTGCGCGTTGGCCACCACGTCGGCAAGTCCGATCGCATGTCCGGCGGAGAGCTTCCACGTTGCGATCAGGTCGCGGCTTTGCGCAAAGCGCTTCTGGAACGGCTGCAGGCCGGGCACGCCTTCGAGTAGGAGGCCGTCGCGGTCGACTAGGAAGAAGCGCTTCTTGGCCTCGCTTTCCGGCAAGCCGGCCTCGATCATGGCGCGCAACAGCAGCGCGCAAATCCCGGTGCCCGCGGAACCGGCGCCGAGCACGGCGACGCGCTGCTCGGTCAGCGGGACGCCGGTCACGTTGATGGCGCTCAAGATAGTGCCCACCGCTATTGCGGCGGTGCCTTGAATGTCGTCGTTGAAGCTGCACAGCCGGTCGCGGTAGCGGGCCAGAAGCCGGTTGGCATTGCCGATGGCGAAGTCCTCCCAATGCAGCAGCACATGCGGCCAGCGTGCGCGCACCGCCTCAACAAAGGCGTCGACGAAGTCGTCGTAGGCGTTGCCGCGCATCCGTTCGTGCCGCCAGCCGATATAGAGCGGATCGTCAAGCAGCGCGCGGTTGTCGGTGCCGACATCGAGCAGGACCGGCAAGGTGGTCGACGGATGCAGACCCGCGCAAGCGGTGTAGAGCGCGAGCTTGCCGATCGGGATGCCCATGCCGCCGGCGCCCTGATCGCCGAGACCGAGAATGCGTTCGCCATCGCTGACGACGATGACTTCCACGCCGTCGAAGCGGTGATTATCGAGGATGCGGGAGATGCGGTCTTTGAGCGGAAAGCTCAAGAACAGTCCGCGCGGTTTGCGGAAAATACGGCTGAATTGCTGGCAGCCCAAACCGACGGTCGGCGTGTAGACGATCGGCATCATCTCTTCGATGTGCCGGGTCAGGAGCGCGTAGAACAGCGTTTCGTTGGTGTCCTGCGTACCGCGCAGAAAGATGTATTTCAAAAGGTCGGTCGCCGGCGTCCGGAAGGCATCGAGCCGGCGTTCGACCTGGAGGTCGAGACTGGTGACATAGGGCGGCAATAGCCCATGCAGTTCGAATTCGTCGCGCTCGGCCTCGGTGAACGCCGTGCCCTTGTTGAGGAGCGGATCGTTCAACAACTCGTAGCCGCTGAGCGCGGTCTCGACGGTAGTTTGCATGGATCACTTCGTGAGCGCGGATGCCTGGGGAGGTAGCCGATCAGGTCGGTGCGGTAGAGTTTGGCGCGGTGCGCCCGAAGACGACGCCTTTAGCTTCCATCCCCGCGGCCGTGAGGACCACGATAACGACGGCAACGATGCCGGCAACGAGTGCAAGCGCCACAGCATAGTTGCCGCCGTAGTTCGCCGCGATGCCCGCCTGCAGCGTGGCATTGACCGAGGCGATGAGATTGCCAAGCTGGTAGGTGAAGCCCGGGAAGGTTCCGCGCGCCTCGTCGGGCGAGAGTTCGTTCAAATGCACAGGGACGACGCCCCATGCACCCTGCACCATGAGTTGCATGAAGAAGGCGCCGATGGCGAGCCAAACCGCGGTCGTGGAAAACGCCCACAACGGTATGATGAACAACGACAGGCCAGCGGCGACGATGATCGTGCGCCGCCGGCCGAAATGCTCCGACAGCGTGCCGGCGGTGATGCCGCCGATGATCGCGCCGATGTTGTAGACTACCGCGATCAGACCGACGGCGTGCGGGGAGAAGCCGTGCTGCACCTGCAGAAAGGTCGGGTAGAGATCCTGGGTGCCGTGGCTGAAGAAGTTGAAGGCGGTCATCAGCAGCACCGCATAGATGCCGAGCCGCCAATGCGATTTCAGCACGGTCAGCGTATTGCTGCGGGCGTCGGTGGTCGGCTTCCAGCTCGGCGATTCCGGAACGCTTCTACGGATATAAAGAACCAATAGCGCCGGGAGCACGCCGACCATGAACATCCCGCGCCAGCCGATATATTGGAACAGCAAGCCGTAAACGATCGAGGCGAGAAAGTAGCCGGTCGGATAGCCAGATTGCAACAGGCCGGAGACGAAGCCGCGGGCATGCGGCGGGATCGATTCCATGGTCAGCGACGCCCCGACGCCCCATTCGCCGCCCATGGCGATGCCGTAGACCGCGCGCAACACCAGGAGAACGGTGAGATTCGGCGAGAGGCCGGAGGCGAATTCGATCACCGAATAGAACAAGACGTCGACCATCAGCGTCGGCCGCCGGCCCCAGCGGTCCGCGGCGCGGCCAAACAAAAATGCGCCGATCGGGCGCATCGCCAAGGTCAACAGGATGGCAATCGTCACTTTGGTGACGTCAGTATCGAACTCCTTGGCGATATCCGCGAGCACGAACACCATGAGAAAGAAATCAAAGGCATCAAGCGTCCAGCCGAGGAAGCTTGCCGCCACCACGTGCTTTTGGTCGGAGTACCAGCCGGAAAGCGCCGCAAAGGCCATGGCGAAATCCCTTTTCGCTTGCCGGCGCTGCCGGCAGAATTTGTCGCCGAGTGTATTCTTGCGCGCCGCAGGCCTTCCATCCAGCCACAAAAGCGCATGGACGATCGGCGCGGTGGGTCATTCCTTTTCGGCAGCTGGGCGGCGGGGGACCATGATGTTGGCGGTAAGGTCCTGGACCACCTCGCCGTTTTGATTGAGCGTGCGAGTCCGGATTTTCATCAGCCCGCGATCGGGCCGCGAATTGGAGGGCCGTAAGTCGAGGATCTCGCTTTCGATGCGCAGTTCGTCGCCGGGAAGGACGGGAATGGGCCATCGCATCGAGTCGAAACCAAGCCCGATGGTGCCGGCGACCGGCCGATCTTCGCTGCGGGCGATCAGGCTCATGGTCATTGCCGCCGTATGCCAGCCGCTGGCCACCAGGCGCCCGAAGACCGATTGCTTTGCCGCTTCCTCGTCAATGTGGAAGGGCTGCGGATCGTATTTTTTCGCAAACGCAATGATCTCGTCCTTTTCTACCCGCACCCGCCCACTGGGCTTGGAGACCTCGCCCACGGCAAAATCCTCGAAGTATCGCTTACTCATCGGTTGATCGCTCCTGGTCGCTCGACGCCGGTAGAATTGTGCCGGATTCCGACGCCGTCGTCTTTCCTTTCGCCGCGGCCAGCGATTATCATGGGGTGAACGCAGCGGAGCCTTGCGATGACCATGGGCCGGATCGTTTACGCGTGTGCCGCACTGTTGCTCGCATGCAGCACGGCCCCCGCGACGGCGGAGCCGGCTTGGCGCGGCGGCCATGGCCAGTGGCGCACGACCCATGCCGCGATCTACCGATTGGAAAACCGCATCGCTTACCTGGAGGCGGATCCAGAGATCGACGACGGCTACAAGGCGCCGATCGTTACCGGCGGGCGCAGCGACATTCGGCAGCTGCACGCGACGCTGCCGCCGGCGCATTGGCGCTGGGCAAGCCCCTGCTGTTATAGCCGCAAGCCCATTCGCATTCGCTGAAATTTAAACGCCGGCGGGCGGGATTCACTCGGCCGGCGCGGCGCCGAACTGGCCGGGCAGCCGGCGCAGGATGCGCGCGCGGGTGCGCTCCGACCAGCCGCTCAGCCGGTCGAGATAAAGATAAAGCACCGGCGTCGTATACAGCGTCAGCAATTGGCTGATCAGCAGCCCGCCGACGATGGCGATGCCGAGCGGGCGGCGAATTTCGCCGCCGTTGCCGAAGCTCAGCGCCAGCGGGATAGCGCCGAGGATGGCGGCCGACGTCGTCATCATGATCGGACGAAACCGCAGCATGCACGCCTCATAGATCGCGTCATAGGAGCTCACGTGCTGCGCGCGCTTCGCCTCGATGGCGAAGTCGATCATCATGATGGCGTTCTTTTTGACGATGCCGATGAGCAAGATTACGGCGATAAGGCCGATGATGTCGAATTCGGTTTTAAAGACGATCAGCGCCAGAATGGCGCCGACGCCGGCCGACGGCAGCGTCGACAGAATGGTCACCGGGTGAACGTAGCTCTCATAGAGCACGCCGAGCAGAATATAGACGGCGGCAATGGCGGTCAGGATCAGGATCGGCTCGCGCGACAACGATTGCTGAAACAGTTGCGCGGTTCCGGCGAGCACGCCGCGAATCGAGGTCGGCATGTTGATACGCGCGATCGCGGCATTAATCTCTTCCGACGCCTCGCCGAGAGATTTACCCGGCTGCAGGTTGAACGAGATGGTCGAGGCGACGAACAAACCCTGGTGATTGACCGACAGCGGCGTGTGACCCGGATGGTAACGGCTGACAGCGGCGAGCGGGACCATGGTTTCGAGCGTCGTCGAAACCGCGGCTCCGGCCGACGTCGAGCCGTGGCCGGTGTTGGCCAGCGCGTTGGTGGTGGCGTTGCGCGCCGAGGCTATGTTCGCATTGCTGCTCGCGGCGGTCGACGAACCGCTGACCGACAACGGTATGCTCGCCGGCACCGTCGGGACCGTAGTCTTGACCGGCACCGGCACGGCGATCGAAGAGGTGACAGTGCCGATCGTCTTCGCGGCCGTAACGGCACCGACCGGGGCGTTGGTTGTGGCGGTACCCGCCGGCGTCGCGCCGGACGTTGCGACGTACACGTCACTCAACGAATTCGGGAACTGCGTGTAGCGCGGTTCGATCTCCATGACCACGTGATATTGATTGATGGCGCTGTAGATCACGGAAACTTGGCGCTGTCCGTAGGCGTCATACAGCGTATTGTCGATTTGCAGCGGGGTGATGCCGAGGCGTGAAGCATTGTCGCGGTCGATATCGAGATAGGTCTCGAGCCCGCGCTGCTGCTGATCGGAGCTGACATCGGTGACGATAGAGGAGTGCTCGAGCGCATCGACCAGCTTGGGCGTCCAGGTGTAGAGATCCTCCACGTCCTCGGATTGCAGCGTGTATTGGTATTGCGCGTTGCTCTGCCGGCCGCCGGCGCGCAAATCCTGTACCGCAGCCATATAAAGGCGTCCGCCCGAAACTTGTGCGAGCTTCGGCCGCAGCCGGGCGATGACCTCGTCGATCGGCACGCGCTCCGAGATGTTCTTGAGTGAAACGAACACGTTGCCGGTATTGATCTGCGCATAGCCGCCGCCGCTGCCGACGCCGGTGTAACCGACGACGTGCTCAACGGCCGGATCGGCCTGAACGATAGCCATCATCTGCTGGAGCTTTTTGCTCATCAGCTGGAACGAGATGCTCTGATCGGCCTGCAGCGAGCCGATCATGCGCCCGGTGTCTTGCTGCGGGAAAAATCCCTTTGGCACGACGATATAGAGCGCCACGTTGAGAACGATCGTGGCGATGAAGATGACCAGCACCAGCGCGCTGTGATGGAGCGCCCAAGTGAGGCTGCGCCCGTAGCCGCGGCGCACCCGCTCGATGAGGCCCGGGCGCTGGTCGGGTGGCTGCGCCCGGCGCGAGCGCAGAAATATCGCGCACATCATCGGCGTCGTGGTCAGCGAAATGGCGAGCGAAACGAGGATCGCGACCGACAGCGTGACGGTGAACTCGCGGAACAGCCGGCCGAGGATGCCGCCCATCAGCAGAATGGGAATGAACACCGCGATCAGCGACAGGCTGATCGAGAGCACAGTGAAGCCGACTTCGCGGGCGCCGCGGAACGCGGCCTGCACGTGCGGCATGCCGTCTTCGATGTGCCGGGAAATGTTTTCAAGGACGACGATCGCGTCATCGACGACAAAGCCGGTGGCGATGGTCAGCGCCATCAGCGACAGGATGTCGAGGCTATAGCCGAAGAGATACATGACGCCGAAGGTGCCGAAAATGGAAATCGGTACGGCGACGGCGGGGATAAGCGTGGCGCGGATGTCGCGGAGAAATAGGTAGACCACGAACGTGACCAGCAGCACGGCCAGCACCAAGGTGATTTCGGTATCGCGCAGCGAAGCGCGGATGGTGGTGCTGCGATCGATGGCGACCGTAACGTTCATGTCGGCCGGCATCGCCGCTTCGAGATGCGGCAGTTCGGCTTTTATGAGGTCGGTGGTCGAGATAATGTTGGCGTTCGGCTGGCGAAACAGAATGACCAGGACCGAAGGCTGGCCATTGGACATGCCGAGATTGCGCAGGTCCTGGACGGAGTCCTGGACAGTGGCGACGTCCGCGAGCCGCACCGCGGCGCCGTTGCGGTAGGCGATGACCAGCGGAATATAGTCGGCGGCCGTGGTTGCCTGGTCGTTGGTATAAATCTGATAGCGCTGCGGCCCGTCGTCGATGGTGCCTTTCGGGCTGTTGGCGTTGGCCGAGGCCAGCGCCGCCCGCACGTCTTCGAGCCCGATGCCATATTTGTAGAGCGCTTGCGGATTGAGATCGACGCGAACCGCGGGCAGCGCCGAGCCGCCGATCTGCACGTTGCCGACGCCGTCAATCTGCGACAGCCGCTGCGCGAGCACATTGCTGGCGGCGTCGTACATCTGGCCCTGCGTCATGGTCTTCGAGGTCAGCGCCAGGATGAGGATCGGCGCGTCGGCAGGATTGACCTTGCGATAAGTCGGATTGCTCGGCAGGTTCGCCGGCAAATCCGCCTGCGCCGCATTGATGGCGGCTTGCACGTCGCGCGCGGCGCCGTCGATGTCGCGGTTGAGGTCGAATTGCAGCGTTATGCGCGCCTGGCCGATGCCGCTTTGCGAGGTCATTTCGGTGACGTCGGCGATTTGGCCGAGATGACGTTCGAGCGGTTCGGCGACGCTGGTGGCGACCGTGGTCGGACTGGCGCCGGGCAAAGTTGCGGTGACGGAGATGGTCGGGAAGTCGACCTGCGGCAGCGGCGATACCGGCAACCGCGAAAAACCCAGGACGCCGGCGAGTGCAATGCCGATCGTCAGCAAAGTGGTGCCGACCGGGCGGGCGATGAATGGCGCGGAAATATTCATTCGGCCGGCTCGTACGGCGCCAGCGGCGCCGCAGTACGCGGGCCGGTGATCCGCAACGCCAGCCGGTCGAAATAGAGATAGATGACCGGCGTCGTGAACAAGGTCAGCAGCTGGCTAAAGGCCAGGCCGCCGATAATCGCGATGCCGAGCGGTTGGCGCAGCTCCGAACCGGTGCCGGAGCCGACCATCAGCGGCAAGGCGCCAAGTATCGCCGCCATGGTGGTCATCAGGATCGGCCGAAACCGCAACAGGCACGCTTGGTAGATCGCTTCGCGCGGCGGCAAGCCTTCGACCCGCTCGGCCTCGAGCGCGAAGTCGATCATCATGATCGCGTTCTTCTTGACGATGCCGATCAAGAGCACGATGCCGATGATGGCGATGATGTCGAGGTCGTAGCCCAACAGCATGAGCGACAACAGCGCGCCAACGCCAGCGGACGGTAGGGTCGACAAGATCGTGATCGGATGAATGTAGCTTTCGTAGAGAACGCCGAGCACGATGTACATGGCGACGATCGCGGCGACGAGGAGGAAGACTTCGTTGGCCAACGAAGACTGGAACGCCGCCGCGGTGCCCTGAAACGCGGTCGTGAAGCTGATCGGCAGGCCGAGTTCGCGCTCGGCCTGTTCGATGGCGTCGACCGCCTCGCCGAGCGAGACGCCCGGCGCGGTGTTGAAAGAAATCGTGGTCGCCGGCAGCTGGCCGAAATGGGTGACCAACAGCGGCCCGGTGTGCTGCTCGACGTGCACGAACGCCGACAGCGGCACCTGCCCGTTGGTCGTCGATGCCGACGACGGCAAGTAGATCGAGGACAAGCCGTCGAGCGACTTCTGCAGCGTCGGGTCGATTTCCATGATCACGCGGTACTGGTTCGACTGGGTATAGACCGTGGAAATGATGCGCTGCCCGAACGCATCGTAGAGCGCGTTGTCGACGGTGGCCGGTGTGATACCGAAGCGCGCGGCGGTGGCGCGGTCGATGACGATGTTAAGCGTGAGCCCCAGCTGCTGCAGATCGCTTGCGACATCGGTGAGCTGTGGCAATTGCCCGAGCCGTTCCACCAGTCGCGGCACCCAGGTGTTGAACTCGGTGGAATTGGCGTCCTCGAGCACGAAGTGATAGGGCGCGCGGCTGATCGTGGAGTCGATGGTCAGGTCCTGCACCGGCTGCATATAAAGTGCGACGCCGGGCACGCCGTGGACTTCGTGCTGGATGCGGCGGATGATCTGCGTGGCGGTGAGCTTGCGCTCGTCGTGCGGCTTCAAATTGATGAGAAAGCGGCCGGTATTCTGCGTCTGATTGGTGCCGTCAACGCCGATGAAGGAACTCAGGTTGACGACGTCGGGGTCCTTCAGGATCGCTTCCGCGAGCTGGTTCTGCACCTTGGCCATGGCATCGTAGGAGATGCTTTGCGAGGCCTCCGAAATCGCCTGGATCAAGCCGGTGTCCTGAACCGGAAAGAAACCCTTGGGGATCATCACATAGAGAATGAGGGTAAGCGCAAGCGTCAGGATGGCGACCGCGAGCGTCAGCGGCTGCCGGTCCAGGACCCAATTCAGCGCCTTGCCGTAGAGCTCGATGGTGGCTTCGAAAGCCTGTTCGGCCCGCAGATCGAAGCCCGTGCGCTCGGTATCGGGGCGATGCCGGATCAGCTTGGCGCACATCATCGGCACCAGCGTCAGCGAGACCACCGCCGAGATGACGATCGTCACCGCAAGCGTGATGGCGAATTCGTGGAACAGCCGTCCCACCACGTCGCCCATGAACAACAGCGGGATCAAGACGGCGATCAGCGAGATGGTCAGCGAGATGATGGTGAAGCCGATCTGCGCCGATCCCTTGAGCGCGGCTTCAAGCGGTTCCATGCCGTCTTCGACGTAACGGGCGATGTTCTCGATCATGACGATGGCATCGTCGACGACGAAGCCGGTGGCGATGGTCAGCGCCATCAGCGACAGGTTGTCGAGACTGAAGCTGAGCAGATACATGACGCCGAAGGTGCCGACCAGCGACAGCGGCACCGAGAGACTGGGGATGATCGTTCCCGGGATGGTGCGCAGGAACAAAAAGATGACGATAACGACCAGGACTACCGCGAGCGCCAGTTCGAACTCGACGTCGGCAACCGAGGCGCGGATGGTGATGGTGCGGTCACTCAAGACGCCGACATCGACGGCCGCCGGCAGCGTCGACTGGATCCGCGGCAGCAACGCCTCGATGCGGTCGACCACATCGATGATGTTGGCGCCCGGTTGGCGCTGAACGTTGAGAATGATCGCCGGTGTGGTGTCGGCCCAAGCGCCGAGCTTGCTGTTCTCGGCGCCGCTGACCACGTTGGCGACGTCCGAGAGCCGGACCGGGCCGCCATTGCGGTAGGCGATGACGATGTTGGCGTATTGCGCGGCGCTGTTGATCTGGTCGTTGGCATCGATGGTAGTGGCTTGCGCCGGTCCGTCGAAATTGCCTTTGGGCGCATTGACGTTGTAGTTGCCGACAATGGTGCGCACGTCGTCGATATTGAGGCCGTAGGCGGCGAGCGCCTGCGGGTTGAACTGGATGCGCACCGCCGGGCGATGCCCGCCGCTGATGCTGACCAAGCCGACGCCATTCAATTGCGAGATTTTTTGCGCCAGCCGCGTCTCGCTCAGATCCTCGAGGTCGGTCAGCGACATGGTCTTCGACGTCACTGCCAGCGTCAAAATCGGCGCGTCGGCTGGATTGATCTTGGCGTAGACCGGTGGAATCGGCAGGTCGCTGGGCAACAGATTGTTGGCGGCGTTGATCGCCGCCTGCACTTCCTGCTCGGCAACGTCGAGTGAAAGATCGAGGCTGAACTGCAGCGTGATCACCGAAGCGCCCGCCGAACTCGCCGAGGTCATCTGGTTGAGCCCAGGCATCTGCCCGAGCTGTCGTTCGAGCGGCGCCGTTACCGACGACGTCATCACTTCCGGGCTCGCGCCCGGATAAAAGGTCTGCACCTGGATGGTCGGGTAATCGACCTGCGGCAGCGTCGACAGCGGCAGGAAGGTATAGGCGACAATGCCTGAGAGCATGATCGCCGCCATCAGCAACGTCGTGCCGACCGGGCGTAAAATAAAGGGTTCGGAGACGTTCATTGCATCACGTCGTTACCGCGCCACAACAGCAGACGGCGGCGCGCTGACTCAAGTAAGCATGACCGTTGCGGAAAATCGGCCTTCGTCGCTCAGGGTCATGCGCTATTGGCCGCCGCTATTTTGCCGATTTTGCCCGTGGCCGGCGTTGGCGGCGTTCGGCGCCGCGCCCGCGGGCCCGCTCTGGGGCGCACCCGAAGCGTCATTGTGCGGTTTCGATCCGGGAACGATCACCCGCGCGCCGTCGCGCAAGCGATCGGTGCCGTCGACGACCACGCGATCGCCGGCCGACAGTCCGGACGTGACCGCCGTCATCGGCCCATCGTTCGGGCCGATATTGATGGTGCGCACCGAGACAGTGTTGTCGTTGTTGATGGTATAGACGTAATTACCGGGCGCGCCGCGCTGGATCGCCGCAGTCGGCACGGTGACGACATCCTTGAGCGTGTTGACCAGCAACTGGGCGTTGACGAACTGGTTGGGAAAAAGCGCGTTGTCGGGATTGTCGAACTGGGCGCGGACTTTCACCGTACCCGTGGTCGTGTCGATCTGACTGTCGAGCGCGGCGACCCGGCCGACGGCGAGCATTTTGACGTTGGCGCGGTCATAGGCGAACACTTCCAGCGATTTGCCGGCGTTCAACGCCGGCATGACGTCGGGCAGGTTGTCTTCAGGGATCGGGAAGATGACCGTGATCGGCTGCATCTGGGTAACTACAGCGAGCCCGGTCGAGTTGCTGGTCTGCACATAGTTTCCCGGATCGACGAGGCGCAGTCCGATGCGGCCGGTCACCGGCGAAACGATGTGGCAGTAGATGACGTTGAGCTTCTGCTGGTCGACCAGGGCCTGGTCGAGCTTCACCGTGCCTTCGTCCTGCTGCACGATGTAGATCTGATCCTCATATTGCTGTCGGGCGATCGAGTTCTGCTCGGCGAGCTTCTGATAGCGGTCCAGGTCGACGCGCGCCTGCGCCAAAATGCCTTGATCGCGCGCGAGCTGACCCTCGTACTGAGCCTGCTGCAGCTGATAGGGGCGCGGGTCGATTTGGGCGAGAAAGTCGCCCTTCTTCACCATTTGACCTTCGGTGTACGCTACCTCGGTGAGTTGACCGTCGATTTGCGTTTGCACGGTGACCGTGGCGATCGGGGTGACAGTGCCCAGCGCATTCACCAGCACGCGGATATCGCCCTTGCCGATGGTCGCCGCGCCGACCGACTGCGGCGCGCCGGCTTGCTGGTTGCGGGAGGCCGAGGCCGATGGCTGACTGCCGGAGAAGGAGCGATAAATCAGATAGCCGCCGCCGGCGATCGCAATCAGGACGATCGCGCCGACGATGTAGCGGGTTCGGCCGGTTTTGCTCTTCGGCGCGGGTACCGCTCGAATGTCCGGCGCGGTTTTGTCGTCCGATCTGCGTGTTCGCTCATCCATCTGCGGATTCGTTCACCAATGCTTGCAACTTTATAACGGGAGGCGGCTGGGCTCGCCTAATGAAAATTCGCTCATTATTGGACCGGTGAAAGACGCGGGCGACACCCTAAAACCGCGCTAAATGGTTTGGCAAATCAATGATTTGCGTCCCCGAAAGGCCACATTAGCCGCAACGTCGGTTCGTTCGGCGGCAATTGCGGCAACAGCGAGATGTCCTGTTCCAGCTCTTTTTTCGTCGGCAACAGGTTGGTGTCCCAGCCGCCGCCCAAATCCTCGATCAAGGTGACGCTGGCGAGGAACAGGTCCTGCCGGTATGTCAGTTCGGTTTCCTGATCGGCCAAGAGCGTGATTTCCGCCGTGACCACCGTGGTAAACGCCACGGTTCCGGCCTGGAACTGGTTCAGGTAGACATCCACCGCGGTCTGCGCGTCTTTTACCGCCCTCTGTTGCAGCGCCAGCGCCTGGGTGAGCTGGTGGATGGCGACCAGTTGATCTTCAACTCCCTGCAACGCCGTGAGAACGGTCTGCCGGTAGGTCGCGACAGCCTGCCAGTAGGTGGCGCGCGCGGCGTCAACTTCGGCGCCGTGCAGCCCGCCGTCGAACAGCACTTGGGTGCCGGCCGCGCCGAGCGACCACACTTCGTTGGTCACATTGAACGGCAGCGGCTTCGCGCCGCTCGTCCACTGAAACAGCGCCGACAAGCTGATTTGGGGGAAGTACCCAGCCACGGCGACGCCGATCAGCGCGTTTTGCTGCTGCATCGCGCGCTCCGCCGCGGCGACGTCGGGCCGCCGCTCCAGGAGCGCGGACGGAACCGCGACCGGAATCCGCGGAATCGAGCCGCCGAGCAGATGCGGTGCGATCGTCAATTCATCGGGCGGCCGGCCGATCAGCATGGCGATGGCGTGCTCGTACTGCGCGCGCTGCAGAGCGGCGTTGTGGGCCTGGGCTTGGGCGGTGAAAAGTTGGGCTTCCGCCGTCGCCACGTCTCCGCTCGTAACCGAATAACCCGCCTTGAACTGATTGCGTACGATGTCGAGCGTCTTCTGATATTGCTGCGCGGTGCGCACCAGCAAGTCGTATAGCGAGTCCGAGGCGCGCATATTGAAATAGGCGGTGGCGAGCAGCGCTTGCTGCGAAAGCTTGACGTTGGCGAGGTCGGCGGCGTTCACCTGCGCGGACGAAGCGTTGCTCTCGATCTGCCGCCTGACCTGGCCCCAGACGTCGAGATCCCAGGTGCCGGAAAAGCCCGGGGTGTATGTCGAGCTATACTTTCCAAGCGGTGCGCCGGTGACCAATTGGCTGGCGCTGCCTGCGTTTGGCCCGCTGTATGATCGCGACGCGTTGTAGGTCGCGCTGATCACCGGGAAGAGCTGCGCCTGCGCCTCGCGGATGGTGGCGCGTGCCTGTTCGTAAGCTGCGGCCTGCGCGGCGACGTTTTGATTGGAGATTTCGACCTGTTTGATCAACGTCGAGAGTTTGGGATCGTGATAGAGGCCCCACCAATCGCCGCGGTCGAGCTGGTCGCTGGGTGTGGCGACCTTCCAACCTTTAAGCTCCTTGAAGGTCTTTGCCGTCGGCGCCGCTTCGGGAACGTAATCGGGTCCAACCGAGCAATCGGCCAGCGCCGATCCGAGCAACAAAAGAGCAAAGAAGGCGCGCGCCTGCGAACGTGGTGCGCGTCCTACCCAACCGCTACGATCGCCACCCGCATGGGCCAACGCAACCACCGCCACCAACCCGCCGCCATGCACCACCGAAATCGGTTGCGCCGAGCCCGCCGCACCTTTGCTCAAGCGCCGCCTTGAAGATCCACACTTTTACGCTGCGACCCCCGGCCCCCTGGCGATCGCGTTAACCATAACCATGCCCGACGCCCCCTCCAAGATCAACCGCGCGGCGGCGGGGCGAAACGGGCGCGTGGATTTCGTGCGGCGCTGTGGTCGGCGGGCGACACTTTAAGCCCCGCAGGTGTCATGCGTACGCGATCTGGCCGCAATATCATGCGCGAATATCGCAGGATGGCGCGATGGCGTGGGGTTTAGCACCGGCGAAACGCGCATCCGGAGGAGACACAAATGCCCTACAGCTACACCCTGACCGCCACAATTCCCGCCTCGCCTGAGGAAATCTACGACGCCTGGCTCGACAGTCTCGGCCATTCGGAAATGACCGGAAGCCCGGCAACGATGTCGGATCAAGTCGGCGCCGAGGTGTCGGCCTGGGAGGGATATATCACCGGGCGCAATCTCGAACTCGTCCCGGGCGAGCGCATCGTGCAATCGTGGCGCACCAGCGAGTTCAGCGACGAACACGAGGACTCGGTGATCACGCTCGTCCTCGAACCGGTGGAAGGGGGGACGCTCTTGACGCTTGAGCACAGCAACGTGCCCGACGAGCAAAAGAGCTACGAAGAGGGCGGCTGGGAGTCGAACTATTTCGAACCGATGACCGTTTACTTCAGCGAGCTTGAAGAGGACGCCGAAGAGTCGCAGCCGGAACCCGCGCCGCCGCCGAAGACAGTGCCGAATCGAAAAGCG
The DNA here is from genome assembly GCA_964459765.1 of uncultured Hyphomicrobiales bacterium. Taxonomy (GTDB): domain Bacteria; phylum Pseudomonadota; class Alphaproteobacteria; order Rhizobiales; family Xanthobacteraceae; genus BOG-931. Next base: position 15,004 of record CAYWNY010000016.1, read on the forward strand.
CCGAAGAGCACCGGAACAAAGAGCGGCGCAAAAGCCTCGCCCGGCAAAGCGGCCAAGCGGAGCGCCGCCGGCACCGGCAAACCCAAACGCGCGGCAGCAACGAAACGATCGATAGCCCCGGCGCCGCGCGCAAAGACGGCGGCGAAAAAAGCGAAGGCGAAAGCGCGGCCCGCGAAAGCGCGTGCCAGCGGTAAGACCAGCGCGCGCAAAAAGCCGTCACGCGGCAAGCGCAAATAGGTTTGTTGCCGGGGACAATTTTTAGTTCTCCGGCAAGGCGAACACGGCGCACGGCGAAGCGATGCCGCGCAGCTCATGGGTTCCGAGCGCGATCAACGGCGCGTCGGTCGCGGCGGCAAGCGCGCCTGATACCAGCACCGTTTTGCCGAGTGGCCGGCACAGCCCCTCCAGTCGGCTGACCAGATTGACGGCGGGGCCGATCGCGGTGAAATCGAGGCGATCGGCGGCGCCGATATTGCCCCACATGATTTCGCCGAGATGCAAAGCGGCGCCGAACGGCAGCGGCGGCAGTCCCTGGCGCTGGCGCTCCCGGTCCAGATGCGCCATCCCGATCCGAGCGGCGGACACTGCGCGCAGAGCGGCGTCGCAGGCGCGGCGCGGTTCTCCGCCGACGACGGGAAAGATCGCCAGGACGCCGTCGCCGATGAATTTGAGCACCTCGCCGCCGAACGCGTGAATCGCGCCGCTGATGCGGTCGAACCAGGCGTCGAGCGCGGCGATGACCACGGACGGCGGATTATCTTCGGACAAAGCCGTGAAGCCGCGCAGATCGGCATAAAGCAACGCGGCCGAAATGGTCTCCCCGATGTCGCGGCGCAACGGAGCGGCAAGCACGCGCGCGGCGCTGCGGCGGCCGAGATAGGCTTCAACGGTCGCCGTCAGCGTGGCGCGCGCCGCGAGAGCGGCGAGCGGCGCCGCCGCAAAGCGCGCGGCCTGGCGCAGTACGGTGCTCTCGCTTTGTGTGAACGGACGCGGCCCGATCCACGCGAGCAGCGGTCCGTCGCCTCGCGGCCCGATCGTGTCCTCGTGGACGCCGCCAGCGGCGATCGTTGCGAGCCAGCGCCGGCCGGCGTCGTTAGGTGGAGTTTCTCCCGACGTTGGCGGCGCCCCGGGCGCGAACCCCAAAGCCTCGATGATTTCTCCGGTATCGGCGCGCCACAGCCACGTGCGCCTGGCGATAAGCGGATGCGGAACGGCAAGCGTCAGAGTGCCGCCGGCAAGCGGCAGGCCGTCCGTGAGCAGATGCGCACCGAGTTGGGTCAGGAACCGGTCAGCGCCTGCGGCCTCGGCGGCCGCATCGACGAGCCAAGAAAGCGTCGCAGGGAAAGTTGAAGAGAGTGTCGCGGAAAGCTCCATGGCGCGATCATGGGTTGGCTGATGATCCTTGTCACGGGGCCATCCCGAATAGTCGACGCCAGCGCCGCGATGTCGCCGCCCGATGCGAGGTTCGCGGCGAAGCGCGAGCGGTAACGCTGACGACCTCAGCGCTGCACCGGGCCGCGATCGAGGCCGGGATTTCCGCCGCCGGAAGCAACGGTGAGCCGCTCCAGATAATGCGCCCAACCCGTGTTGTGGGCGGCACACTGCGCCGCGTTGGGGAGGCCGCTATGGGTCATGCGCACCAACGTGCCGCCGTTCTGCTCGATCAGATCGATCTCGATCAAGCTCGACCCCGGCGGCACCTCTTGGCCGCCCTCCCAGCCAAATGTGTAAGCGAGACGATGCACCGGCACGACTTCCCGGAACGCGCCGCGCGCCACGCGGGCGTGGTCGCCGCCGACGCCCTTGATGAGATAAGGCCCGCCCGGATACGCCTCGCTTGTTGCCTCGGCGCCCATCCAGCTCAAGATTTTTTCCGGATCGGTGAGGAAGGCGAAAACGGTGGCGGGCGGAGCTGCGATCTGGGTCTCGCGTCGAACGACCAGCGGTTCATTCATTGCCGCCTCCCGGGCTCATCTGTGTGCGTGGTCCCGAGATCGTCCGAATACCCGGCCTTCAGACGAGGCCACTGGACGATGGGACGTCCATCGATACGGTAAGGGTGCTCGCCTTTCGGCCGTTGTGGCCAGCCCGTCGACGAGTCCTCCCACCTCTCCTGCCGCCCGTAGACGGTCAAGTCGAGCAACCGATAGCTGTTATCCATCGCCTCGACGCCGCGCCTCGTCGTCCAGTAAGTCTCGAAGACGTTGGAGCCTTGTCGCAGGTAACAAACGATATGCATCATGCCGACGCGGCGTCCTACCAGGAGGATCTCGAGCGAGTCGCGCGGGGCCGAGTACCAAGGCATCTCCGAGCCCATAAAGTCGCGGTAGCGTGCGCTCTCTTCATACGGGCCTTGGCAGAACGTAGCGTAAGTGACGTCGCGCGAGTGAATAAAGGAAAGCTCCCGGACCTGCGACGTATAAAAGCTGCAGCCTTCGCACTGCTCCGGCGCCGGGTGGCCGGCGTGCCACATGAAATAGTAGACGATCAGCTGCTGACGGCCCTCGAATACATCGAGAAGCGTCAGCGGGCCGCGCGAGCCAATCAGCGTGACGGCCGGGTCCACCTGCACCATCGGCAGCCGTCGGCGCGCGGCTGCAATCGCATCGCCGTCTCGCATGTGGGCCTTCTCGCGAACCCGCAGCGCGTCCAGCTCCGCTTGGAAGGCCGCCCGATCGACTATTTGGGGCGCTCCAACTTTATCGGTCATGTCTTGCATCTTTTGTGCACCTTTCTCTCCCGCTCTCCTTGGTGCGGCGTTCTCTATTCCCAGCTGTCGAGCTTGATCTCGTTTGGCCAGGGCGCGCCTTTGCCGGTTTCGCGAAGCGCCTTGAGGCTGAGCAGAAAAACCGCCCATTTGCTGCTGCAGTGATGCATGAATTCCACCGGCTCCTTCCAGCCCTGATGCTTGAACAGGACGATGGTCCAGTCGCCGTTCTGTTTGATGTCAAAACTGACCTTCGTGCCGAGCCACTCCTCGGGCCCGTCGGCCACCTGCCAGACAACGCGCTTTAAGGGCTTAAGTTCGAGAACCTTCATGTCGAAACCGCCGCCGCCGAAGCGGAACTGGAGTAAGCCGCCGACTTCGCTGTCGCCCTGCGTGTCGCTGGTCCACCAGCCGGACAGACCGTCGACATTGGTCAGTGCCTTGTAGACATCGGCTGGCGATGACGATTTGATTCCGACCTTGTGCAGAATGTCAGGCATATTCGTTTTCTCCGTCTCGTGGTGTTGATCGTGAGACGTATCTAACGCCGGCTGTGGATACGGCGGGAGTTACAAGTTTGGCGGGATTCTTTTTGGCGGGATTTTCATGGACTCGCTGATCACGGCCGCGGGGCGGGCGCTCGCCGCAGGCGACCCGCTTGGTGCATTAAAGCGTGTCGCGTTGCGCGACGATGCCCCGGCGCTCGCGCTTCGCGGCATCGCCATGGCTCAGCTCGGCGATCTTCCTCGGGCGAAGGTTTTGCTGCGCCGCGCCACCCGCGCCTTCGGTCCGAAAGAGGCGGTCGCCCGCGCGCGGTGTGTCGTCGCTGAGGCCGAGATTGCGCTCGCGTCGCGCGACCTGGGCTGGCCCGCGAAGGCGCTCGATGCGGCGCGGGCGACGCTCGAGCGGCACGGCGACCGCGTGAACGCAGCGCATGCGCGGCATCTTGAGGTCCGGCGGCTTCTGTTGATCGGGCGTCTCGACGAGGCCGAGCGGGCACTCGCGAAGTTCGATGCCGCGCCCTTGCCGCCGGCATTGCGCGCCGCCCACCAACTGGCGGTCGCTGGCGTCGCGATGCGGCGCCTGCGGATCACGACCGCGCGCACCGCGCTGGTCGAGGCCGAGCGCACCGCGCGCGATGCGAGGATCCCTGCGCTTATGGCGGAGGTCGAAAATACCGTCGTTGCCTTGAATACGCCTGCCGCGCGTCTGATTGGGCCGGGCGAGCAGCGGCTCCTCCTGCTGGAGGAGGTTGAAGCGCTGCTGGCTTCCGGGGCGCTCGTCGTCGACGCGTGCCGCCACGTCGTGCGCGATGCTCACGTCGTGGTCTCGCTCGCGAGCCGTCCGGTTCTGTTCGCGCTAGTGCGCGCGCTGGGCGAGGCATGGCCCGCGGAGGTTCCGCGAAGCACGCTGCTCACGCGCGCATTTCGGGCGAAGCACGCCGATGAATCGCATCGCGCGCGGTTGCGCGTCGAAATCGGGCGGCTTCGCGTGAAGCTTCGGACGCTGGCCGACGTCAGCGCGACGGTGGGCGGTTTTGCGCTGGCGCCGAACCGCGCCCGCAAGGTCGTCGTGATTGCGCCGCCGGTCGAAGATCAGCATGCATCGGTTCTGGCCTTCCTCGGCGACGGCGAATCGTGGTCGAGCTCGGCGCTGTCGCTGGCGCTCGGAGCGAGCGCCCGCACCGTACAGCGCGCGCTCGAGCAACTCGCGGCCGCCGGCAAGGTCCAGTCTTACGGTCGCGGTCGAGCCCGCCGCTGGGTGGCCCGGCCAGTGCCGGGTTTCACGACAACTTTGTTACTCCCGGCTTCGCTGCCGAGCGACTAGACTGTGATCCGACCGGCTCAATCGGATCATGGTCTAGTCTCTTTGCTGGCGCATGATCCCTTTCGGAAAACCGGTATCCACCCACGGATCAAGCGGAAGGTTTCCAAACATGAAACGATCAGCAGCCGAAATCGTCCGCGAGTATGGCCCCTTTGCCGGCGCCGACAAGGTCAACGGCGTCACATATGACGGCACGCAAGTTTGGTTTGCTTCCGGGGATAAGCTCAACGCCCTCGATCCGGGAAGCGGAAAAATGCTGCGCTCGATCGATGTCGCCGCGCATGCCGGAACGGCATTCGATGGAGAGAATTTGTTTCAGATCGCCGACGAGCTCATCCAAAAGATCGACCCGAAGACCGGCCGCGTGCTCGCCACCATTCCGGCGCCGAGCGGCGGTGGCTCAGGGCTGGCGTGGGCCGAGGGGACGCTGTGGGTGGGGCAGCATCGGAACCGGAAGATCCGCCAAGTCGATCCCGAAACCGGGACCATCCTTCGCACCATCGAGTCCAACCGTTTCGTCACCGGCGTAACCTGGGTCGACGGCGAGCTCTGGCACGCCACCTGGGAAGGCGACGAGAGCGATATCAGGCGCGTGGATCCTCGCACCGGAGAAGTCATCGAGCGGATCGATATGCCGCCGGGAGCGGGCGTGTCGGGGCTCGAGTCCGATGGCCGCGATCAGTTTTTCTGCGGCGGCGGAAGCAGCGGCAAGGTGAGAGCCGTCCGCCGGCCGCGTCGAGCTGCCGCGGCCGGCCAAGCTTAGTGGATTTCGGTGTGGTTCTGCGACGCGCGTTTGCGTTGCGGCGCTGCCGGCTGCGGCGGCTGTTGCGGCGGGCCGCCGAATAGCTGGGAGAAGAAATTGCCGCCGTTCGGGTAATAACTGCGGCCGAACGGGCCGCCAGAGTCCGGCATCGCCAGCGCTTCGCGGCGAACCGAGTTTTCGTGCCGCTCGACCGGAGTCTCGGCGACCCGGCGCTCGTCGCCTTTGAGGATCGCAATCAGCGCCTTGTCGCGGCCGTACACGTCGTCGCGGAATTCAAGCTTGCCGTTGTCGTCGACGAACGCCGTCTGATAGGTCAGATGCACCGGCAGGAAGTGCGGAAACTGGATGTCCGCTTCGCTCGAGCCGAACATCTTGCGGATGCGGTCTTCGGTGTAGCCCTCGCCCGGGCGCACGATCGACAACAGCACCGCGGCATAGTGCACCGGATCCTGCACCCGCATGCAGCCATGGCTGAACGCACGCCGTTCCAGCGCGAACAGATTCTTGTTCGGCGTGTCGTGCTGATAGACCAGGAACTTGTTCGGGAAGTTGAAGCGGATGCGGCCGAGCGCATTGGCGTCGCCCGGCGGCTGCGAAATGTGCACGGTGCCGTCCGGATTGGTGCTGACCTTAAGCCCCATGCGCTCCAGCACGGTGGGGTCCTGTTGCAGCGCCGGCATGTATTCGCGCGCCACGATCGAGGGCGGCACGTTCCAGGTCGGGTTGATGGTAATGAATTTCATCTCCGCGCTCATGATCGGCGTCGGCATCTCCGGCTTGCCTTCGACGATCCTGGTCATCCAGACCTGCTTGCCGTTCTGGAAGACGCGCAGCGTGTAATCGGGGAGATTGACGATCACATAGTCCTTGCCGAGCTCATGCGGCATCCAGCGCCAGCGCTCCATATTGGCCAGCACGGTGTCGATCGGATGCTCAGGCTCCTTGCCGTTGAGCGCCTGGACGGTTTGTAGCGTCAAGAGACCGGTCGGCTTTTGCTCGTGCTCCTGCTGAAAATTCTTGACCGCGTCGGCGAGCTCCTTGTCGTAGGTCGTGCCGTCGCCGGCCACATGGAGCCGCGCGCGCAAGGTCGGCACCCGCTCATCCTGCATGCCGACTTTCAGGATCGCTCCAGGCGGAATTGCTGTCTTGCCGGCCTCGGCTTGGCCGGTTCGCAGCTCCGCGAGCTTTTCCTTGAGCGCCAGATAATTCGGCGCGTGCGGCTCATAGCTGTCGAGCGCGGCGCTGACATCGCTGGCCGTCGCCATCGCCGCGAGCACCTCGGTCGGCGTCGACGGTTTAACCTCGTAGAGAATGTCGCCGCTGACGCGCGACCAATGAACGCGGCCGATTTGCGCGTGGCGCGCGTAAGTGACGACCGACTGCGAGAGCTTAAGTTCGGCTTCGGCGAGCGCCGCCGGATCGGTGAGCGACGTAAAGTTCGGGACCGGATAATCGGCCGGATCGAGGCCGTCGGCGTCGACCCGCCCGAGATACGCCATCGCCGCCTGCGCCCGTTCATTGACGCTGCCGTCGGTGATCCACAACGGCGCATAATTGCGCCCGGCATAAAAGGCGTCCAAGGCCGCGCGTTCCTTCTTGCCGCCAATGACGCGGTCGAATTTGCCGTTGGCGAGTTCGCGCAACTGATCGGTAATGGCGGCGTTGGCATCGACGACGGCAGCAGGCGCGGGCGCCGCAGCGGCAGGCGCGGTCTCAGCCGGAGCGGCGGCGGCGGGCGCCGGCACCACGGGCACTTCATCGCCACCGAGGGCTGCGGGCGGCGGATTTGCCGCGGGTGCCTCAGCGGCGGCCGGCGTCTTGATCTCTTCCGTCGCTTGCGTGGCAGCCGGGGCCGCTTTCGGCTCCTCAGCTTTTTGCTCCTCAGCTTTCGGCTCTTGAGCTTTTGGCTCGGCAACGGGTTGCGGCGCATCGACCGGCTCTGGTGCAGGTGCGGCCGCCGGCGGGTTGACGGGCACGTCAGGTTTTGCCGCAGGTGCAAGCGTTGACGCCGCGTCTTGATCGGTTGCGGCATCCGGTTTGACGGCGGCGACCATTGTGGGTGCGGGCAAAGCTTGCGGCGCGGCGGTGGCGACAGGCTCCGGTGGCGCGGCTGCGGCTTGCGGCTTCGCCGCCGGGCTTAAGGGTGCGGAATCGCCGGACGGTTCGGGAACCTTGGCTGGGGATTGGTCGCCGCCGCTTGACGCCGGCGGGTTCACTTTGGCGGCGGCTGGCGCGATCGCATTCGGGTTCGAGCCGAATTTGGGTTCAGCCGAGGCGTTGCCGGCCGCAAGCGACAAGAAAAGGAGTACCGCAGTCGAGGCGAGAAACCGTTCAAGACGCGCGCCCGGCATTGGCAAAGTCTCCTGTTTGCGGGCTAAAGCGACGCCGAAGCCACAAAGCCCTGACGTAGTTTGGAGATCACGCTCTCCAAGCCCGTCATTTTCGCCCGTAACCCTTTTATTCGCTCCTAACCTACGTGAGCCGGTCCATTTTGTCGCGGCAGTTGCCGGCGCCGCGCGGCCTATTCACGCAATTTTCTAGGGCTGTCGCTCTGCGGCAACGCCCTCATCGGCGCCGTCGCCAACGGGATGAAGGCCAAGGGTTTCCAGCTTGCGGTAGAGGGTGGAACGCCCGATCTGCAGGCGCCGCGCGACCTCCGACATTTGCCCGCGGTAATGGGTAATAGAATACCGTATGAGTTCCGCCTCAATCTCTTCCAGAGGGCGCACGTCGCCCTCGGCGTTGAGCAAGGGCAGCGCGTCCGCCGGCATCGCCGGCAAGTCTGGCTGCAAGGCCGGCTGGGCGGGGGACGGCGTCAATGTCGCAACCGCCGGATATTCGGGCAGCTGCTCCGCCGATGTTGGTTCGCCTGCGGCCGGCACCGTGATCTGCGCGCTCACTTGCGGGAACTCGTCGACGCCAAGGCTGTCGCCGTCGGCGAGCACCACCGCGCGGAACACCGCATTTTCCAGTTGCCGGATATTTCCCGGCCACCGGTAGCTCGTCAGCAGCGACAGCGCATCCGGTGCGATCGAGCCGATGCGCTTTCCTTCTTCGGCGGCGAACAGCGCCAGAAAATGCCGCGCCAGCGCCGGAATGTCGGCCGGCCGATTGCGCAACGGCGGCACCGTGATCGGAAAAACGTGCAGCCGGTAGAACAAGTCCTCGCGGAAGCGGCCTTCTTTGACGTCGGCGATCAAGTCGCGGTTGGTGGCCGAGACGATGCGGACGTCGACTTTCACCGGCCGGCGCGCACCGACCGGCTCGACTTCGCCCTCCTGAATGGCGCGCAAGAGCTTGACCTGTGCGGGAAGGGGCAGTTCGCCGACTTCATCGAGGAACAGCGTTCCGCCGGAAGCCTCGACGAATTTGCCGACATGGCGTTCGGTCGCGCCGGTGAACGAGCCCTTCTCGTGGCCGAACAGAATCGACTCGACGAGATTTTCCGGCATGGCGCCGCAGTTGACGGCGACAAAGGGTTTGCTACGCCGCTCACCAGAACCGTGAATGGCACGCGCGATCAATTCCTTGCCGACGCCGGATTCGCCGGCGACCAATACCGGAATATTGGAGGCGGCCGCCTTCTCGGCCATGCGCAAGACCGTGTGCATCGCCGGGCTTTTGGTGATGATGTCTTTAAAACCGAGCGTGCCCGAGCGGCTGTGTTTGATGCGTTTGATCTCGCCTTCGAGCGCGCTCAAGTTGAGCGCATTGCGCAAGCTCACCTGCATGCGCTCGGCGCCGACCGGCTTGACGACGAAATCGACGGCGCCCGCCCGCATCGCGGAGACCACGTTGTCGATGCCGCCATGCGCGGTCTGCACGATCACCGGCACCGCGATCTCGCTTTGGCGCATTTTCGCCAATACCCCGAGCCCGTCGAGGTTGGGCATGACGAGATCGAGGATCATGCAGTCGATTCGGCCGCCGTCGGATCCGGTGAGAAACGCCAATGCCCCGTCGCCGCTGTCGCGGGTCACGGTCTCATAGCCCGACTTTTGCAGCATGCCTTCAAGGAGCCGGCACTGCACCGGATCGTCATCGACAATAAGAATAGCCATTACTGCTCCCGTTGCGGCGGATGCGCGGACCACGAAGTGTGCCGTTTCGGGGCACTGTGGCGCACGGCGGCTTAACGGGCTGTTAAGTTGGCAATAGTACCGCGAACGTCTTGGCGAAAGTGTGAGCGTCGCCGGGCCAGCGCGCCGAGACATAATTGCCGTCGCGCACGACAAAGGCTGTGCGATCGTCGGCGAAGGTGTCGCGGACCATGCCGCTGACTTTTAGCCGGTAATTTGGCGCATCGGCCGGCACGTCGAGGAAATCGTCCGCCCGCGCCAGCGCGCGGGTGACTTCTTGCTGCACCGACATATAACCTTCCGGTTCGCCCGGCCCGTCCGCATAGGTGCGGTAATAGTTCGGATCCCAGAAGCGCACGATGCGGCCGACCTGGGCGGCCTTGCGCTCCAGCGCCCAGGTAAGCGCGGTGGTGCGGCGGCCGAACAGCACGGAGCGACTGCTATCCACGGCGCGACTGCGCGCGGCGAGCAGCACGCCGTGACAAATCGCGGCGACCGGCGCATTGGCGGCAAAGAATTGCGCCACCAGATTTTGCAGCGCCTTGCTCTCGAGGTATTCGCGCATGCCGCGGGCGCGATGCCCGCCGGGCAAGACCAGGCCATCAAAGTCCTCGCGGCGCAGCTGCGCCCATGTGAGCGGCGCTTGATACGCCGGGTCGCCGCGCATCGCCGCATAATCGCGCCGCGCATCGGCGTTGGCACGCATTAGCCGCCCGATGGCGGTGAAGTGCTTGAGCCCCGGAATAAAGCCCCAGATATCCAAGCCTTGGCCGGTGAGCATCAGCTCGTCGGCCTGCCCTGGGCGCCCGTCCGGCGTGGCAAAGACGACGGTGTGGCCCAGCCGTTTGAGCACGCTCCAGCTGACCGCGACCTCGCTCGGATCGAAGTCCCGGCTGGGGGTAGGGATGAGGACCTTGCCCACGGTTCGACCTCGGTGACGGCGGCCAATACTGCGTTCTGCCGCCTTGCATGCGCCTTACTGCCGCGCCAAATGAAGGCGGTAACGCCCGGGATTCTATACCCTGCAGGATGTCCATGCCCCCCAAAACTTCGGCACGTTTAAAGCCTGCACGTTTGAAACCGGCGCCCAAGGGCGCGGCGGTCAAACGGCCGGCCAAGCGCGGCGCGGCGCCCGTAAAAACTTCGCCTGGCGCGCTGCCCGAGTGGAATCTCGCCGATCTTTATTCCGGCCTCGACGATCCGGCGATCAAGCGGGATCTCGATCGCGCCGACGCCGACTCCCTCGCCTTTGAGAATGCGTTTAAGGGCAAGCTTGCCGAGATGGCGGCTTCGCCGACCGCCGGCGCCGCGCTTGCCGACGCGGTGCGCCGCTATGAGGCGATCGATGATCTCATGGGACGGCTTGGCTCCTATGCCGGGCTCCTCCATGCCGGCAATACGCTCGACCCCGCGCGCACCAAATTCTACGGCGACGTCCAGGAGCGGCTGACCGCCGCCTCGACGCATCTGTTGTTCTTCTCGCTCGAGCTCAATCGCATCGACGACAAGCTTCTGGAAGCGGCGATGGCCGATCCGGCACTCGGCCATTATCGGCCGTGGCTCGAAGACGTGCGCCGCTACCGGCCCTATCAGCTGGAAGACCGGGTCGAGCAATTGTTCCATGAAAAATCGATGACCGCGTCGTCGGCGTGGAATCGCCAGTTCGACGCCACCATTGCCAACCTGCGGTTCGCGGTCGGGGGCAAGAAGCTCGCGATCGAGCCGACGCTCAATCTGTTACAGGACCGCTCCGGCGCCAAACGCAAAACGGCGGCGCAAGCGCTGGCGCGCACCTTCAAGGATAATGTTGCGCAATTCGTGCTGATCACCAACACACTCGCCAAGGACAAGGAAATTTCCGATCGTTGGCGCGGCTTCGCCGATATCGCCGACGAGCGCCATTTGTCGAACCGCGTCGAGCGCGAGGTGGTCGATGCTTTGGTCGCCGCGGTGCGCGCCGCCTATCCGCGACTGTCGCACCGCTACTACGCGCTCAAAGCCCACTGGTTCGGCAAGAAGCGTTTGCCGTACTGGGATCGCAACGCGCCGCTGCCGCAGGTCGCGCAGCGCACGGTCGGCTGGACCGAAGCGATGGACACCGTGCTCACCGCCTACGGCGCTTTCTCGCCGAAGATGGCGTCCATCGCCGAGCGTTTCTTCCGCGAGCGCTGGATCGATGCGCCGGTGCGTCCAGGGAAGGCGCCCGGCGCCTTCGCGCATCCGACCACGCCGTCGGCGCACCCGTACGTGCTGCTCAATTATCAGGGCAAGCCGCGCGACGTGATGACACTGGCGCACGAATTGGGCCATGGCGTGCACCAAGTGCTGGCCGCGCCAAACGGCGCCTTGATGGCGCCCACCCCGCTGACGCTCGCCGAGACTGCAAGTGTGTTTGGCGAGATGCTGACCTTCCGCAAGCTTGTCGCCGAAACCGCCGACATCAAGCAACGCAAAACGATGCTCGCCGCCAAGGTCGAGGACATGATCAACACGGTGGTGCGGCAGATTGCGTTCTACACCTTCGAACGCGCGGTGCACACTGAACGCAAGGGCGGCGAATTGACCGCGGATCGCGTCGGCGAATTATGGCTCGAGGTGCAGCGCGAGAGTCTCGGGCCGGCGATCGAGCTCAAGCCCGGCTACGAGACCTTCTGGGCCTACATTCCGCATTTCATCCATTCGCCCTTTTATGTGTACGCGTATGCGTTCGGCGACTGCCTGGTGAATTCGCTATACGCGGTTTACGAGCACTCGGCGCAGGGCTTTGCCGAACGTTATCTGGCCATGCTCGCGGCCGGCGGCACCAAACACTACTCCGAGCTGCTTAAGCCGTTCGGGCTCGATGCTCGCGATCCGGCATTTTGGCAAACCGGCCTCGGCGTCATCGAGCGGATGATCGAAGAGCTGGAACGGGTGAGCTGACGCGTTCGGTTAGGTGAACCCGAGCCGCGTTTAACTCCAGCTCTGCGAAATCCTCCAGATCAAGCGGTCGAACAGGCGATCGGGCAGGATCTTCTTTAAGAATAAAATTGCGTGCGCACCGCCGCCGGTGGCGTAGCGGGTTTTCGGCCGCCGCGCGGTGATGGCGCCCACGATGGTTTTGGCGACGACTTCGGGCGGCGAGGGCAGTTTCGAGGTTTCGGTGCTGTCGAGCATGCGGGCGTGATTTTCGGCAAAGGCGGCGTAGGCGCCCCGGCCGGAAAAACGCCGCAGCCCGTCGGCTGCGATGCCGGCCCATTCGGTCCTGATCGCGCCCGGCTCGACGACAATGACATCGATGCCAAACGGCTCGACCTCAACCCGCAAACTGTCGCTCAACCCTTCGACCGCGAATTTGGTGGCGTGATACCAGCTGCCGAGCGGTTCCCAGATCTTGCCGCCGACCGAGGAGACGTTGACGATTTTGCCGGATTCTTGCGCACGCATCATCGGCAGGACGAGCTGCGACAGACGCGCCAGGCCGAACACATTGACCTCGAATTGCCGCCGCGCTTCGTCAAGCGGCACGTCTTCGAGCGCGCCGTAGGAGCCGTAGCCGGCATTGTTGACCAGAACGTCGAGGCGCCCGGCGCCACTTTTGATCGCCTCGACCGCAGCAATGATCGATGCATCGTCGGTGACGTCGAGCTTGAGTAATGTGGCGCCGAGCGCGGCGAGGCCGCTCATGCGATCGACCCGGCGGGCGGCGGCGAAAACGGTGTAACCGGCGCTGATAAGCGCGCGCGCCGTGGCTTCGCCGATGCCGGCGGACGCGCCCGTGACTAAGGCAATTTTGTTCATCGATGCCGCTCCCAAGGTTCAGCGGCGCGTGTTATAAGCCTTGACCAAGGTCAATGGTCAAGGTTGGCTGAATGCTGATTTCCGAATTTGCGCGCGCCGCCGGGCTCACGCCCGACACCGTTCGTTTTTATATACGGCGCGGCCTGCTCAAGCCGATCCTCGGCAGGAAGGGCGGCTCGAATCCCTATCAGGTCTTCACCGCGGAACACGTTCAAATCGCGCGCCTGATCAAGATGGGCCAGTCTTTGGGTTTTTCGCTCCGCGAAATCGAGGCACTGAACGTCGAATACCAGGCCAAGCGGATGACGGCTTCGCGCGGCGCCGAGATCATGCGCGCGCAGCTTGCGCGCCTCGAGCAGAAGGCGGCGCATGTCGCCGCTATGATGAGCTATATCCACGCCAAGCTCGCCTGGCTGGAAAGCGGCAGCAAAGGGCCGGAGCCGAACTTTACCGATTACGAACTTGCCGCCGATCCGAAGCGCGTGAAGGGCATGGAGATCGCCCGACGGTCTTTTCGCAAATACGCCGACGCCTATAAGGCGCTATCGAAGTGACACTTGCAGCAAGGCCATAGGAATGCCGTCATCTGACCGCGAAAAGAACCGCTTCTCCGCGCGCGCGGCGCGCTACGCGCGCGTTTCCGCCAATGTTGGCGGCGTCGCGGCGCGTTACGCCGGGCGGCGGCTTATCGGCGGCGAGCCGAACCGCGCCGGCGAAGCCACGGCGCTGGCGTCGGCGCTCGGCAATCTCAAAGGGCCGTTGATGAAAGTCGCCCAGCTGTTGGCGACCGTGCCCGATCTGCTGCCACCGGAATATGCCGAAGAGCTGGCGAAACTGCAGAGCGAAGCGCCGCCTATGGGCTGGGCGTTCGTCAAGCGGCGCATGATCGCGGAGCTTGGCGCCGACTGGCAGGACAAATTCGCGAGCTTCGAGCATCACCCGGCGGCCGCGGCTTCGCTCGGCCAGGTGCATCGCGCACGCTCGCTTGGCGGCGCGGCTTTGGCCTGCAAGCTGCAGTATCCCGACATGCAGTCGGCGGTCGAAGCCGACTTGCAGCAATTGCAATGGCTGCTCGCCATCCGCCGCCGCTTCGACAGCGCCATCGACACGAGCGAGATCGGCAAGGAAATCGGCGCGCGCGTGCGCGAGGAGCTTGATTACCGGCGCGAAGCCAAACACGTGGCGCTCTACCGCGCCATGCTCGACGGCATCGACATCGTGCGGGTGCCGCAGGCCTGGCCCGAACTTTCGACCGGGCGGCTCTTAACACTCGACTGGCTCGACGGCACGCGCATGCTGGCGCACAAAAACGACCCGCTCGCGGTGCGCAATACGCTCGCTACCGCGATGTTCACCGCCTGGTGGTTTCCGTTCAGCCGCTTCGGCGTCATCCACGGCGATCCGCATCTCGGCAATTACACGGTGTTCGACGCGCGCAAGGACGGCCCGCGCAAGAATGTCATGGAGCCCGCCGGCATCAACCTGCTCGACTATGGCTGCATCCGCATCTTCCCGCCGAAATTCGTTCGCGGCGTGGTCGATCTCTATCACGGGCTCCTGCACGGCGACGACGAATTGGTCGTGCGCGCTTACGAAACCTGGGGCTTCCGCAAACTGTCGCGCGAATTGATCGACACACTCAATATCTGGGCGCGGTTCATCTATGCGCCGCTTCTCGACGACCGCGTGCGCACCATTGCCGACGGCGTAGCGCCGTCAGAATACGGGCGGCGCGAGGCGTTCCGCGTCCATCAGGCGCTCAAGCGCAAAGGCCCGGTGACGGTGCCGCGCGAATTTGTCTTTATGGATCGGGCCGCGATCGGGCTCGGTGCGGTGTTTCTGCACTTGCGCGCCGAGCTCAACTTCTATCGGCTGTTCAACGAAGCGATCGAAGATTTCTCGCTCGACAAAGTCGCCAAGCGCCAAGAATCGGCGCTGGCCGCGGCGGGATTGTAGGACGATAGCGCTTATGGCCAACATCTGGGCGCGCAAGCCGATTGCGGCATTGGAAGCGGAAGCCGCCGAGCCGCAAGTGCAGGCACTGACCACCCATGACGGCGTGCCGCTCAAACGCACCTTGTCGGCGCTCAATCTCGTCGCGCTCGGCATCGGCGCTATCATCGGCGCCGGCATTTTCGTGCTCACCGGACATGCGGCGGCGGCCAACGCCGGACCGGCGATAACATTGTCGTTCGTGTTGGGCGCCTTCGCCTGCACCTTTGCCGGTCTTTGCTATGCGGAGATGGCATCCACCGTGCCGATCGCGGGCAGCGCCTACACTTATGCCTACGCCACCATGGGCGAAATCGTCGCCTGGATCATCGGTTGGGACCTGATCCTCGAATACGCGCTTGGCGCTACCACCGTCGCCATCGGCTGGTCGGGCTATGTGGTGAGCTTTCTTAAAGACCTCGGGATCGTCGTGCCGGCGGCGCTGGCTCAGTCGCCGTCGGCCTACGACGCCGCTGCGCACACTTGGCACACGACCGGCGCGCTGGTGAATCTGCCGGCCGTGGTGGTGGTCGCCGCAATTACCGTGTTGCTGGTTGTCGGTACTCACGAATCGGCGCGCATCAACAACGTCATCGTCGCGATCAAGCTCGTTATCGTCTTGGTGTTCATTGTCGCCGCAGCCCCGTTCGTCAGCACGGCGCACTGGGTCACGGCCACCAATCCTGACGGCCACTTCATTCCGCCCAATCTCGGCCCCGGCCAGTACGGTTGGAGCGGCCTCGTTCGCGGCGCCGCCGTGGTCTTCTTCGCCTATATCGGCTTTGACGCGGTTTCGACCGCGGCGCAGGAGGCTAAGAATCCGCAGCGCGACATGCCGATTGGCATTCTCGGCTCGCTCGCCTTGTGCACCGTCCTTTATGTCGCGGTCGGCTTCGTGCTCACCGGTGTCGTCGGCTACGACAAGCTCAACGTGCCCGATCCGATCGCGGTGGGCATCGATGCCATCGGGCTCACGATATTGTCGCCGTTTCTTAAAGTCGGCATCATCCTCGGCCTGACCTCCGTCATTCTCGTCATGATGCTCGGCCAGCCGCGCATCTTCTATTCGATGGGACGCGATGGCCTGTTGCCGCCGGCGGCGGCGCGCGTGCATAGCCGCTTTCGCACGCCCTATGTCACCACCATCATCACCGGTTTCGTTGTCACGGTTCTGGCCGGCTTGTTGCCGATCGGTTTGGTCGGCGAATTGGTCAGTATCGGCACTCTGTTCGCTTTTGCCATTGTCTGCATCGGCGTCCTGGTTCTGCGCATTACCGAGCCGGACCTAACGCGGCCGTTCAAAACTCCGGCGGTGTTCGTGGTCGCGCCGCTCGGCGCCGCGGCGTCGTTGTTTCTGATGTTCGGATTGCCGCTCGACACTTGGCTGCGCTTTGGCGGCTGGCTCCTGATCGGGCTTTTGATTTATGGCGGCTACGGCATCAGGCACGGGCGCGCCATGGCGCCGCGCGAAGCGCCGTTGCCGCCGGCGCGGGCGGTGCAATGAATGCAATCTTCACGACCGGCGGTGCGGCACCCGCGATTCCGATCTGGTTCGTCAACGCGGCGAATTACGCGGACGTGCATGAGCAACTTGCCGCCGCCGCGCGCGCTTACGCCGACGCCGCGGGTTTTGAGCCAAAGCCCGGGCAGATGTTGGCGCTGCCGGGGCAGGGAGCGCTCAGCGGCATCCTGTTCGGGATCGAAGCCGCCAACGAGCCCAAGGATTTGTTTCTCCCCGGGCGCTTGCCGCAGCAACTGCCCGACGGCCGCTATCGCTTCGCCAACGACCCGCATGACGCGCGCCTGGCGGCGCTCGCCTTTGCGCTCGGCAGCTACCGTTTCACCCGTTATCGCAAGGCCGACGCGCACCAGGTCTCGCTTGATCTGCCGCAACGCATCGACCGCGGCGAGCTTGACCACATCGTCGAAGCGGTGGCGCTGACGCGCGATCTGGTCAACACGCCGGCCAACGACATGGGACCGGCGGAACTGGAGGAGGCGGCGCGCGCGCTCGCGGCGCGGCATGACGCGCAGGTCAATGCGATCGTCGGCGACGATCTGCTAACGGAAAATCTTCCGCTCATTCACGCCGTCGGGCGCGCGGCGGCGCGGGCGCCCCGGCTCGTCGATCTGACTTGGGGCGACGCGGAACATCCGCGCGTGACTTTGGTCGGCAAAGGCGTCTGCTTCGATACCGGCGGGCTTGATATCAAGCCCGACGCGTCGATGCTCAACATGAAAAAGGACATGGGCGGCGCCGCGACCGCTTTGGCGCTGGCGCATATGGTCATGGCGCGCGGCCTCAAAGTGCGGCTGCGCGTGCTCATTCCGGCGGTCGAGAATGCCATTTCCGGGAGCGCGTTTCGTCCGCGCGACATCTACAAATCGCGCAACGGCCTGACCGTAGAAATCGGCAACACCGATGCCGAAGGCCGGCTCATTCTGGCAGACGCGTTGACGCTCGCCGACGAGGACAAGCCTGAGCTGATCGCCGATTTCGCCACCCTCACCGGCGCTGCGCGCGTGGCGCTCGGCCCGGAATTGCCGGCGTTCTTTACCGATGACGATGAACTCGCCAGCGCGCTCGCGAGCCACGGCGCCGCCGAGAACGATCCGCTGTGGCGGCTGCCGCTGTGGCGCCCCTACGCGGCGATGCTGGAATCGAAGGTAGCCGACATCAACAACGTCGGCAGCGGCGGGCAAGCCGGCGCCATCACCGCGGCCCTGTTCATGCGCCGTTTCGTGACCGCGCCGTCGTGGGTGCATTTCGACGTTTTCGCCTGGACGCCTTCGGCCAAACCGGGTCGGCCGGAGGGCGGCGAATGCCAGGCCGCGCGCGCTCTCTATGCGGTTCTCGCCGAGCGCTACGGCTAGAGCGGGCATGCGCGCTTTCGATCCTCGGCTCACGCCGGCCCGCGCCGACCTCGCCGCGAAGGCCCTCGAAGGCAAAGTCGCGGCGGCACGCTATGTCGAGGGCCAAGCTTACGAAGTGATTGAGGCGCAGACGCCGCTGCGCGCGGAAGCTGCGCCGGACGCGTCGTTCCTGACCGAAGCGCTCAAGGGCGAGCGCGTCACGATCTACGACACCAATGCGGAAGGGTGGGCGTGGGGCCAGCTCGCGGCCGATGGTTATGTCGGCTGGCTGTCCGAAAATGCGCTCAAGCCGACCGGTGCGCCGCCGACGCATAAAGTCACCGCACTGCGGACTCTTGTCTTCCCCGGTCCTTCGATCAAGCTGCCGCCCATCGAGGCGCTGCCGCTGGGTGCGCGCCTCACCGTCGCCCGCTTCGAAGACCGCCTGGCGGTGACGGCGGCTGGTGCTTATGTGCCCGCGCCGCATTTGGCGCCAATCGACCATTATGAATCGGATTTTGTCGCCACGGCCGAGCGTTTCCTTGGCGCGCCTTATCTGTGGGGCTGCAAGACCACGCTCGGTCTCGACTGCTCCGGGCTTGTTCAGGTCGCGCTCACGGCTTGTGGCGTGCCGTGTCCGCGTGACAGCGACATGCAGGAAGCGGCGTTTTGTGAGGCTGCGGATATTTCAAACCCGCAACGCGGCGATCTGATGTTCTGGAAACGCCACGTCGCCATCGTCCGCGACCGATTAACGCTCATTCACGCCAATGCTTTTCATATGGCCGTCGTCATCGAGCCGATTGCGGAGGCGGTCGCGCGCATCCGCGGCGCCGGCAGCGAGATCACCAGCGTGCGCCGGCTGCAAAGGTGACGCTACGCCGGCGTGGCCCTATGATCACGACGTGTATTCAGGAGCAGGCATGGCCGCTTTCGGCGAATGCGGACATCACATTTCGCCGCGCCGTGTTTGCATACGACCCGCAGCAGACATCGGGACCTGATTGAGATATTCTTCGCGCATGGCCCGTTCGTGCGCCCGCCACTGCTTTTCTTGCCGCGGTGATCCGGCCGGCTGCCGTCCATGCCAAGGTGACGGCGATGACCGATGAGATGTTCGTCGACCAGGCCGCGACATCCGGCCACTCTGCCAAGGCATCGTTGCAGGAACTGCTGACGTTCGAACGTCTGCTTGCCGATCTATCGGCCCGCTTCGCCAATGTTTCCAGCGACCTACTCGAGACGGAAATCGTGGACGCGCTAACGCGGCTCGTGGGGTTTCTGGATTTTGATCGCAGCAACTTCGGCGAATTCACCGCCGATGGCTGGGCCAATATTTTATGTTCGGTGGCGATAGACGGGGTGGAACGATATCCCCCCGGGTCCGGTGCCGGCCTTTCTGAATTGGTATATTGGCCAACTCCGAGCCGATAAAATCATGCGTGTGCGAGCGCTCGATGATCTTCCTCCGGAGGCGGTCGAGCAAATTGAATACCGTCACCGCTCCGGTATTCGCTCTAGTCTCGGAATCCCGCTCCGTGTCGGCGGCAATGTCGTCGCGCTGATCAACTTTTCGGCATTCCGCTCAACGCGAGAATGGCCCGACGATCTCATCGCGCGGCTAAAGGTTATCGGCGAAGTAATGGCCCAAGCGCTCGTTCGCAAGCGCTCCGAAGCGGCGCTTCGAGCGAGCGAAGCGCGTTGGCAGTCCATATTTGAAACATCGAGCATTGGTATTTCGACGTTTGATCAAGACCTGCATTACTTAGCAACAAATCCGACATTTCAGGCGATGCTTGGCTACACGAACGAGGAGCTTCGACGACTTACACCTCTGGATATTACCCTTGAGGAAGAGCGCGAAGTTGCTCAGGTGCGGCTCACTGAACTTCAGCAGGGAAAGGTCGATCATTACGTCGTTGTGAAACAATACCGTCGCAAAGACGGCACGGTGATATGGGGCCATAGTTCGGTGGCGCGGGCGCCAGCATCTAGGACTGAAGTATTCATCGGCACGATAATCGATATTACCGAAAGCCATCGCGCGCAGAGTATGTTGCTGGCCACGCAAACCGAGCTCGCGCGCGTCACCAGTCTGACGGAAGCCGGGCAGACGGCGGCGGCGATGGCGCATGAGATTAAACAACCC
Source organism: uncultured Hyphomicrobiales bacterium (assembly GCA_964459765.1). Classification (GTDB taxonomy): domain Bacteria; phylum Pseudomonadota; class Alphaproteobacteria; order Rhizobiales; family Xanthobacteraceae; genus BOG-931. The sequence continues at coordinate 35,154 of CAYWNY010000016.1, forward strand.
CTGACGGCGATCGTAACGGCTGGCAGTGCGGGCTTGCGCTGGCTCTCGACACCGACGCCCGATCTCAAAGAGGTGCGCATCGTCCTCGAGAGCGTCGTCAGCGAGGGCAACCGAGCGAGCCAGGTAATCGACGGCATTCGGGCCATGTTTAAGAACGATAGCCGGGAAAAGGTGCTGCTCGACGTCAATCACGTGATCCTACAAGTCATTGCGCTACTTCACTCCAAGCTGCAGAAGCACCAAATTGTGGTTCAGACGGAGTTAGGTTCGGAGCATCCACCGGTCTTGGCAGATCAAGTCCAATTGCAGCAGGTGGTCGCCAATCTCGTTGCGAATGCGATTGAAGCAATGGATAACGTCACCGATCGCGCTCGGACGGTACGGGTGACGTCGGCGATCGACGAAGCGCACGGCGTGTCGATCATTGTGGAAGATTCCGGGCCCGGAATTGATCCAGAAAACGCGGACCGTATCTTCCACCCGTTCTTGACGACAAAATCCGACGGCACCGGCATGGGCCTGTCGATTTGCCGATCTATCATCGAGGCTCATAATGGGCGTCTTTTCCTACGTTCCGCGTCCAGTCGGGGATCGGTCTTTCAGATTTTCTTGCCAGCCGGAGACTTCGAGACGACCTGGCTCGCCTGAGCTCCGTTTGATTGGCCGATACCGCGAAGACGGCGCCGAAGCGCGTCCGCCCTTGGTGAATGTCGACATTGAGCGAACGGCATCATCGGTTTATGAGTAGATGCCCTAGTCTGCGCGGCGCGGCGCAACCCCTACAACGCACGGAGCGGAGGTGATGACCAATTCCGACCTGCGGCTGAGCGTTCCCGACCCAAGTCCGCCCTCGACAAAGCGGCATCCGAATTTTTGGATCAGAGAACTTCCGTTCACGGTGGTGTTGATCCTGACCATCGGCGGCGTCGCCTATACCAGCTTTTCCAAACAGCCCATAGTCGTCTATTGGGAAATTCTCGCCCCGCTCATCGCTTTGGTCTGCATCGGCGCCGGCTGGGACGAGTCCGGCGACAACAACGCGCGGCTGCGGCTCATTGTGACGCAGGCGTTGCATTGGCTCGCCTTCATTGTCGTGATGAACATGCTGCTGCTGCCGAACGTGCAGCGTATCTTCAGTGCGCAAGCCACGGCGTTGGCAATTTTTACTCTGCTCGCGCTCGGTACCTTTACGGCCGGCGTGCAGGTCATGTCCTGGCAGGTCTGCTTGCTCGGCTTGATCATGGCGCTTGGCATTCCGGCGATTGCCTGGATCGAGAATTCGGCGCTGCTGGTGGTGCTCATTGTCGGCGCGGTCGCTGCCATTGTCGCGGTAATCTGGTGGCACTTCCGGCAGCGGCGCGCGGCCTGACACGGCTTCGTGGGCAAAAGACGAACGCGCCGACCTATCGCAAAAGTTGGGCCGGGGTCCGGGCGCATTTTTCTTGAATTGCAGTCGCGCCGATACAACCTCGCTTCGCACTGACGGTGCCGCACGACGACGCCAAGTCGCGGGCGACAGGGGAGGACGCAATATGAAGCGTATTTTCGCGGGCGCCCTTGCGGGCGTCGCCGCTGTCGTTGTTGCGGCGGCAGGTGTGTTACCGAAAGCTCACGCCGAATCGCCGATCGAACGCGGCGCTTATTTGGTCAATGTCGCCGGCTGCAATGACTGTCACACGCCGGGCTTCTTCTTCGGCAAGCCCGACAAGGATAAATTTCTCGGCGGCTCCGACGTCGGCTTCGAAATTCCCGGGCTCGGCGTATTCAATGGCCGCAACATCACCCCCGACAAGGAGACTGGCATCGGCGGCTGGACCGACGAGCAAATCGCAGCCGCGATCACCACCGGCAAGCGGCCCGACGGCCGCCAGTTGGCGCCGATCATGAACTACGTGGCGTTTGTGCACATGACCAAGGACGATGTCGCCGCAGTCGTGGCGTATCTGCGCAGCATTCCGCCGGTGCACAATGTGGTGCCTGGACCCTATAAGCCGGGCGAGAAGGTTACGATCTTCACGTTCCGGATCGAGCCGCCCGGGGCCATCGCCGCCGACGCGCCGAAGTAAGGCGTCAGCAAACTGTCTTGCCGCAGGCTGCCGCGGCGGCGGCGATGGCTTCGATCGTGCGCGGCCCCGGGTAGCCCAGGATCGCAAGATCGCCGACGACGAAGGACGGCGTCGCTTGCAGACCCAGCGCATCGCCGAGGCGCACGTGATTTTTCATCGTCTCGGTGATTTCGTCACCGTCGGCGAGCGCCAGCAGGCGGTGGGTGTTCAAGCCTAGGCTTTTTGCCACCTCGAGCGCGCGCCGCCCGTCGACGGTGCCGCGTTGCGCGTAGATCTTGCGATGAAAGGCGTAGAATTGTTCGGCGCTTGCGAGTTTCGCCACCGCGAGCTCGACGCGGCCGGCGGTGATCGAGGGAATGCCCAGCACCGGATAGGGGACAAGGACGAGACGCAGGTCATGGTCGCGCGACAAAAGCTCGGCGAGATCGGTCGCGGCTTGGTGGCAATAGGGGCAATTGAGGTCGTAAAACTCGACCAGTGTCGCCTTGCCGCCCGGATTGCCGACCACAACGACGCCGGGCAGCTGATCGAGCGGACCGAGAAGCTTGATGGTGTGATTGGAGACGCGCTGGCCGTCGTCGCCGAGGAGCGGATAATCCCACTGCGTCTCCGGATCCGGCGACTGCGCAAATCCCGGTGCGCAAGACAACAATAAAACCGCCGCCGCCAGCACGGCCGCGGCCGGGCTCATCCTCTTGCTCAGCATCGAAATGTCGCCACTCTTTATTGCGCTACCACGCCGCTCGGCGCGGTCTCAAGGTTGAACGCGGCGGCGAATAGCGCGCGCGTGTAATCGCTCTTCGGATTTTGAAACAAATCGGCGGCGGCGCCGGCCTCGACAACCTTGCCGGCCCGCATCACCAACAAGCGGCTCGCCAGCGCCGCGACCACCCGCAGATCGTGCGAAATGAACAGATAAGTAAGGTTGCGCCGCTTCTGCAGGTCGCGCAACAGATCGACCATCTGCGCCTGGATCAGCATGTCGAGCGCGCTGGTCGGTTCGTCGAGCACGACGAAAGTCGGCTCCAGCACGACGGCGCGCGCCAGCGCGATGCGCTGGCGCTGGCCGCCGGAAAATTCGTGGGGAAAGCGAAAGCGCGTCTTCGGATCTAAACCGACATCGCCGAGTGCGGCCACGACGCGCGCGTCGCGTTCGCTCTCGGTCATGTTCGGGTGATGCACCTGCAGGCCTTCCTCGATGACGTCGGCGATCGACAGCCGCGGGGAAAGCGAACCGTAGGGATCCTGGAAAACGACCTGCATGTCGCGACGGAAGGGCCGCATTTCCTTAAAGCGCAGCCCCTGCAGCGCATGTCCCATAAAGACGATCGGCCCATCGGAGGAAATAAGCCGCAGGATGGCGAGGCCCAATGTGGTCTTGCCGGAACCGGATTCGCCGACGACACCGAGTGTCTCGCCTTTGCGGATATCGACGCTGACGCCATCGACCGCCTTGATATGGCCGACCACCTTGCGCAACAGGCCGCGCTTGATCGGAAACCAGACTTTGAGGTCGGTCGTTTCCAGCACCAACGGCGCGTCGGGCTGCGGCGGCGCCGGGTCGGGCTTCGGCTCGGCGGCAAGCAGCGCGCGCGTGTAAGGATGTTGCGGGGCGGCGAACACCTTTTCGACCGTGCCCTGCTCGACGATTTTCCCTTCCGTCATCACGCAGACCCGTTGCGCGATCTTGCGCACGATCCCGAGATCGTGCGTGATGAAAAGAAGCGACATGCCGAGCCGCTCCTGAAGGCCTTTCAGCAATTCGAGGATCTGCGCCTGCACTGTCACGTCGAGCGCCGTCGTCGGCTCGTCGGCAATGAGGAGATCGGGTTCGTTGGCGAGCGCCATGGCGATCATCACGCGCTGGCGCTGGCCGCCGGACAATT
>CAYWNY010000017.1:0-35413 GCA_964459765.1 uncultured Hyphomicrobiales bacterium
TAATCGATGCCCTTCTCCCAGTCCTTGGCCATGGTGCCCCAGGACGCGGTGGCTTGCGGGCGGTTATATCTCATCGGCGTTTCCTCATTTTCTAAAGCACAAGCCTCGACGGGCGGACGTTACGACGAGGGAACAATTAGCGCATGGCGGCGCTTGCGCAAACGGGCATTTTGCAGCAAGGCTGCCACGCGAAAAATTCAATGCGTGGGCAGGAAACGGCACCAAGGAAACAACCATGACGATTGCAGTGGTGGGCGCCACCGGCAATACCGGCCGGGCGGTGGTGAAGGAGCTCAAAGGGCTCGGGGAGCAGCCGATCGCCGTCGTTCGCAATGCGGACAAGGCGCGCGAGGTGCTGGGCGCGGACGTGAAAACGGCGCTCGCCGATCTCGCCGACAAGGCGGCGCTGCACAAGGCGTTCACCGGCGCGGACACAGTGTTCCTGACCACCGCCGTCAACCCGCAGCTCGCCGATCAGAACAACAATGTGCTCGATGCCGCGGAAGCGGCCGGCGTCAAAGTTCTGGTGCGGCTCTCCGCCGGCCGCGCCGTGGTCGGAGCGGATTCGCTGGCGCCCGCCGGCCGCGCTCACTACGGCATCGACCGGCGCTTGCGCGACAGCAGGCTCGGCTGGGTGATTTTGCGCCCCGGTCTGTTCATGCAGAACGTGCTCGGGCAGGCGGCCGCGATCAAAACCGATCCCAAGATCGTGATGCCGTATACGCCGGATTTCCGGCTGGCGCTGATCGACGTGCGCGACACCGGCGCGCTAGCCGCGCGCATTCTCGTCAAGCCGCAGTCGCATCTTGGCAAAGAATACGAATTCACCGGCGCCCTGACTTCGTTCGGCGAGTTCACGGACGTGTTCTCGGCCGTGCTGGGCCGCAAGATCGCCTATGTCGGCGTTACGCCGGAGCAAGCAGCCGAAGCGATGAAGTCGCGCGGCTCGCCCGACTGGCTGGTCGCGCACGTTTTGGCGATCGGGCGCATCGGCAATGCCGGCGGTTTCTCCCACGTCGACACCAAACCGATCGTCGACATCGTCGGCCGCGAGCCGATCACCACCAAAAAGTTCGTCGAGGATTTTAAGGTGCTGTTTAGCTGAGCCACCATCACTGGGCCGGCGCGTAGCGCCGAGACCCGGTGAGATAGATTGCCGGGTCAAGCCCGGCAAGGACGATGCTATTTGACCAATCCGCTGGCGCGGGCCTGTTCCTTGGCCATTACCGCCCAATCGTGCTCGCCTTCGCCATGCGCGACGGCGCCGACCAGGCGGTCGCGCCAGACATTTCCACTGGGTAGTGGCACGCCCTTGGCCTCGCCGGCGGCCAGCGCGAGATTGGCGTCCTTCAGTCCGGTCAAGGCGCGCTGGCCGGCGGGCAGATATTTCTCGTCGGCGATGAATTTGCCGTAGGTCTTATACGCCCAGCAATTGAACAGCCCTTCGGCCAGCACGCGATAAAACACGTCCGGCTCTACGCCGTATTTGCGGGTCAACGAAAAGCCCTCGCCCAGCGCCTCGATGGCGCAGCCGAGCACGAAATTGTTGGCGATCTTGATCGCCGCCGAGGAGACCGGGTCGGCGCCCGCCTCGATAACGCGTCCGGCAATCGCTGAAAACAGCGGCCGCAAATGCTCGACATTCGCCGTCGGTCCGCCGACCAGCATCGTGGCAGCGCCGGCGGTCACGACTTCAGGGCGGCCGAGTACCGGCGTCGCCAGCAGCGCCTGCCCGGCGCCGGCGTGCAGCGCGGTCAGCTTCTCGATCGCGGCGACGCTGTGCGTGCCGGAGCAGACATGCACGCCGCCCTTCGGCAGTGAGTCCTTCAAGCCGCCGGATTGCGTGACCACGTCGGTGACGGCGGCGTCGTCGGTGAGCATGGTGAACACCGCCTCGCCGAACGTCGCCGCCTGCTTGATCGAGGTGAGCGGCTTTGCGCCGGCATCCACCAGCGGCTTCATCTTGTCCGCGGTGCGGTTATAGACGCCGACTTCGTGGCCGGCAGCGAGAAGCCGGCGCGCCATCACTTCGCCCATGCGGCCGAGCCCGATAAATCCGACTTTCATCGCCATTCTCCTCCCATTAATGGGAATTCGATCCAACTCTTCGGCTCATGCCCGCGCAAGCGGGAATCCAGTCTAGGTCCCCGCCTTCGCGGGGACGAGCGGACGACGATGTCGGTCGCTACACCAACTGCCCCTTCACCCATTCCAGCTCGCGGCAGATATAGTCGACGATGTCGTTCGATTTCGCGCTTTCCGGCAGCATGTCCCAGGTATAGGTCTCGACTTCGAGATGCCGTGACAGCGGCTTCTGCTTGTGGAAGCGCAGCGCGTCCTCGATGGCAAAGCGCGTGGTGCGGAACTGCCCGAGATCGTCGATGAACACCGGCACGTGGATGTGGGTGCGCCATTCGCGCTCGCCGCCCGGCGATTTCTCGAACGCGGCGATGGCGTCGTCGACGTTGAGATATTTGTTGATCTTGCCGTTCTGCTTTTCCAGTGTCTGCGTCAGGTAAATGGTCTTGGCGTATTTCTTGAGCGTGTCAACGGCGGCTTGCGTCACTTGCGGGATGTGCAGCGCCGCGGCCTCCTGCAGCTTGAACACCGGCACGCCGGCATCGACCAGTTTCTGCAGCGACTCGGTAATGTTCTCGAATTCGACCGCCTGGTGGCAGATGTCATAGACGATGCCGAGATGGCGGCGCAATGCCGCGTTGGCCTCGGCAATCGGCACATGCGCGAGCTTAGCGAGCTTCTCGACCGCGGCGCCGGAATAGAGATGGTCGCGGAAATAGGCGATGGTCTCGTCGGTGGTTTCGAGGAAGCAATACGGCTCGGGCTCGAGCGCGAGCTGCACGGTGCGGCCGGTCTTGTCCTCGAGCGCGATCAGATGCGCGACGACGCGCAGCACGTGATCGGTGTAGCTGTTCACCACATCGGGGCCGGTGACCCGCGGCTTGAAACCGAGCGGCGAAGTCTGGATCGACGGCGCGATGCCGGCCGGGCAGACGTCGGCAAGGATGTCGGCGACCTTCATGACGTAGCTTGAGCGCTCTTCCGTGCGCCAGTCCGGCTCGTAGACCTGCTCCTTCACCTTGTCGCCCTTGAAGTGGCCGTAGACGAAGGCGTTGGCGGTGTAGATGTACATGTCGTTGTCTTCGAGGAATTTCTTGAGCTTGGCGCGCTCGGCCGGGCTCGCCGCCAAGGTCTCCGCCGTCGGCGCCGCCAGCCGGATGCACACGCCGAAGGATTTGTTGCCGGCGATGCGCGATTTCACCTTCGGCACATAGGTGTTGAGCGAATGCCAGAGCTGCTCCCAATTGTCAGCAGGATGCACCAGTGTCGAATAGGTCAAAAGGCCGAGGCCGTTGCCGAGATCCATTTTTGGTTCCTTGTTGTTAGTGTCCCCGTCACCCTGAGGCGCGAGCCGTAAGCGCGTTTATGCGCGTCTTCGACGCGCTATGGCGAGCCTCGAAGGGCGACGGGCCCGGGCCGTTCATCCTTCGAGGCTCGCCGATTTCATCGGCGCGCACCTCAGAATGACGGCTACGGTCTGTTGCCGCTTCATCACCCCGCCTGCTCCACTTTGCCTGACGCCGCCGAGCGGATGATTGCCTCGGTCGCGGCGACGCCTTCGATCGCCTGTTCGAGCGTCACCGGATAAGCCGGCCCACCAGTCGCGGCAGCGGCAAACGCTTCCAGCGCGGCGCGGGTGACGTCAAGACTCGCCGCCTGCCACACCTTGGCCTCGCCCTTCACCGGCTGGAATTTGCAGGTGCCGAACAGCCGCAGCCGCCGCTCTTCCGACGAGGCGCCGGCGACATGGGTAAGCCCTTCGAGCCGTACAAAGCCCTGTGAGCCGAAGACCTGGAAGGAAAAGCCCGGCCCGGTCGTGGTCATGGTGCCGAGATAGCCGGACATGCCCTCCTTCATCCGCACGAGAATCGAGGTGGTATCGTCGGCATCGATCAGCGCGGCGCGGCGGAAGCTTTGCGCAAAGGCGTGATCGATCGGCCCGCACAGATCGATCATGCCGTCGATGGCGTGCACGCCCATGGGCATCAGGCCGCCGAGCGGCGTCTCGCTCCGGTCGGCGCGCCAATGCGCCGGATTGATGAACAGCACGTTGGGAAACGTCATGGTCGCTTCGACGTGGAGAATGATGCCGAGCTCGCCGCCGCGGATCATCTCGCGCAGCTTGACCATGTCGGGATGGAACCGGCGGTTGTAGCCGACCGCGAGCGTGACGCCGGCCTTGCGCACAGCTGCGACCGCGTCCTGCGCTTCGCGCTTGGTCAGCGTGAACGGCTTTTCGCAATACACATGCTTGCCGGCGGCTGCCGCCGCCATGACCTGCGTCGCGTGCATGGAATGCGGCGTCGCCAGCGCCACGGCGTCGACATCGGCGTGATGCAACATGTTGTCGTATTCGTGCACCAGGTGCAGGCGGTGTTTTTCGGCAAAGGCCTCGACTTCCAGCGTCCTGGTCCGCGTGGTGCCGGCGACAAACTGAATAACGTCCGAATTCTCGGCCGACTCGACCAGCGTCTTGCCCCACCAGCCCAGTCCGACAATGCCCGCCTTGATCATTCACTACGCTCCTACAAACGCGGCAAGGTTGTTAAAGGTTGTTATTTGGGCCAGACGCCGGCCGGCCAGGTCAGCATGGCAAGCACGACGCAGGTCAGCATCCAGAACACGCAATATTCGGTGCCGCCGATCACCCAGATCCATTTCTTGGTTACCTTGTGCGTCGCCGCCGCAGCAACGGCCAAATGGATGGCGGCGATGACCGCGACATAGGGCGTGTAGATGGCGAAGACGAGACAGATCGTCAGCACGGTTTCGACCGCGCCGGCAATGTACATCCAGGTCGCCGGCGGATTGAACTTGGCGGCCTTGAAGAAATTCAGCGTCGCCGGCGCGGTGAACTTGCCGACGATATGCGGGATAAAGAACAGCCCGCAGATCAGGCGCAGCACGTTGACGCCGTTGGTAAGATCGAAACTATGAGCCAGGCTGTCCATCAGGCGCTCCCCTTCCCGCGTTTTTCTAATCGTTGTCGCCCATATGAGCAACCTGCCTACGCTTGCTGAAAGAGCTACGGCAGGTTTTGAGTCCGCCGAAGCGCGGAGCGCGTAGGTGGACGCGAAATCCGGGATCAGCGTCCAGGCTCTTGAACCATTTGTCGCCTTCGCCGAATTGCGGATTTCGTGTGCCCACCACGAATGCGTCGGGTCGCCTCACGTCCCTTCGACGATGAATACCCTGTAGTCGGCGCCGACGAAACGATGCTGCAGGGCGGCCTGATAGCCGGGGCTGTGATAATAAGCTTTGGCGGCCTCGACCGTCGGAAATTCAAGGATCACCGCGCCCTCAATTCCGGGGCCTTCGAGCACTTCGTACTTGCCGTAGACCGTCAGCGCCTTCAACGCATGGGCGGCGTTGACCGGCCGCGACTTTTCCCGATAGCGCTCGTATTCCTCGGGATTGCGCATGCGTTCACGCGTAAAGACAACATAGGCGACCATCGGCGGATCCCTTTTGTCCCCAAAATGGGCCGCTCAAAGGGCGGCAGCCCATCGAACTACAACACCTCGAACATCTGATAGATCGGCCCCTCCGGCAATCGGTGGCCGAGGCCGATGGAGATGATGTTGTTGAGCCAGCCGTATTTCTCCGACGAAGTCTCGAACGTCGCCGAGATGCGCAAGTAATAGTCGGTGGCTTTGACCGGCTCGCCGCGGGCGATCCGGTCGAGCACATCCTGCGGCCCCTGGCGGATGCCGGTATAGGGCATGCCGATGACGGCGCCGTCGTCGGTCTTGAGCACGACGCGCACATTGATCAGCCAGGCGCCGTCGCCAGGCCGGATCGACTGCCAGTCGCTGCCGCCGCCGGGGAAGAGTTCGCCGCGGAGCCGCTCGCCTTCGAAGCGGCCGCCGGTGATGACGCCGACGCGACGGTCTACGCCCGGCGCCTTGCCGACAACGATCGGCGGCGCCACCGCGAGCAGCAGCGTGAACAGCGGCCGCACCTTGAGCTCGTTCATTTCCTTGGGCAGAATTTCCGACAGCGGACGCGTGGCGGTCACCGGCAGGCCTCCCTTTTATTTTGTGGCGCGGACTTTAGTGCATGATCGGGAAAAGTGGAAACCGGTTTTCCGAAAAGATCATGCACCACCATCCAGGCAGTGCATGATCCAGAAAAAGTTTACCCCCGGACTTGATCCAGGGGTGGAAACCAGTTTCCGACAAAGACCACGGATCGCCAATCAGCTTTAATGCCAACGACAACAAATGGCTTGCACAATGAATGTAAACGCTGCTCGGCTTTAAGGCCGCACCCGAATACAAATACTGCGCCAAATTCTGACCGATGCGGCGAGACTTGCCCGCCGGTTCAGCGCTGAACCTTCAGATTTTCCGCCGATGTCTTTCCCTTGTTCGCGACTTCCTCGTACTCGACAACCTGACCCTCATTGAGACCGCTGAGGCCGGCTCTCTCGACAGCCGAGATATGGACGAACACGTCTTTTCCGCCGCTCTGCGGCTGAATAAATCCGTAACCTTTTTGAGCATTGAACCACTTCACCGTACCGCGCGACATTTTAGAGCTCCGTTGTTGGCGCTCAACAATAACGTCGTGAGCCCGTGATAACAATGCCCGTCAGTGGCCGGCGGGCAACCGTCGCGTGAGGCATTTATGCGTAGTAGATATCAAGAAGCACGTTGCCGAGGCCCCCAACCGCCTGTATGAGCTACTGGCCGGAAAGCAAGAAAGCCTGAAATGTCAAAACAAGCCATGCGCGAAGAGACCGAACGGCTGGTCAAAGAGGCGTTGGAGCGTAAAGCGCTCACGGTTAAGCAGGGCATGACTCGTATAGAGTGCAAATGTGGAAAGTGCGGCGCGCCAAATCGCGTTTCGGCGGCTCAAGGGCAGGTTCGCGTGGAGTACACGTGCAAGGAATGCGGCGAAAAGCAAAAAACATTCTGATGAGACCGGGCCCGGTGCATGCCCGCCGCACGGCCTCGATCGGAGCCTAGTATAGTTCAGGTGTCCCGCGCGTTTGACGACCAAGATCATCCTTACGCGTCATGGCCACGACGAAGGCATCGCGCTTCCCGTCTGGATAACATCGCGCTCGACCAGCCGCCGTGACCCGCGCGCCCGTCGCGTCGTTTAGCGGTCTTCACCGCCGCGCCATTAAAATTGCGCGCCATTGAAATTGCCATGTCTGCTCTCACGGCAAAAAGCGGTCGATCGTCTTGAGTTATCGCAAATGCCCGGATTAAGTTCCACGCCATCGTAACGTTTGGACTGTTAGTCGATTTTTCCAGGCCATCAGACGCGCGCGAACTGTCTGCATTTCTGGGAAATCGGCGATGAAGACCCGGCTTAAGAACGCCCTGTACTTGTTCACGCTGCTGTCGGTAACTTTGATGCGCACCGCCTGTTTCGCTCAAACCTACGATCAGAACAAAGCGCCAGCTCCGCAAAATTCGGAAAGCTCGCAAAACTGGGCGAACAATCCGCAAAAGTGGCAGAATAGACCTGACAACTGGAAAAACAGTCCGCAGAATTGGGACAACAGCGGCAGCAATTACAACAGCACCAACGGCATCTATGACAGCAACGGCAATCGCATCGGCTATATCGTGCCGAGCGCGGATGGTGGCATAAATTACTTCAACAACGACGGCAGCCGCAGGGGCTACCAGCCCGGTCACTAGCCATGATCGAAGTTATTTTGACGCCGAATCCTTTGTCATGAGCGCGACGGCGTCCTGCACCGTCGTCATGAACTGTGCGGGAAAGATGATGGTCGAATTCTTTTCGATCGAGATTTCCGCCATTGTCTGCAGGGTACGAAGCTGAAGCGCGACTGGATGCGCCGTGATGATGTCGGCGGCTTCTCCGAGCTTCACCGCAGCCTGGAACTCCCCTTCCGCCGCGACGATCTTCGCCCGCCGCTCGCGCTCGGCCTCGGCTTCCTTCGCCATTGCGCGTTGCATGTTGTCGGGCAGGACGATGTCCTTGATCTCGACCGCCGTTACCTGCGTGCCCCAAGGCTCCGTGTGCTTATCGATGACGTTCTTGATCTGCTCGTTGATGCCCGCGGTATCGGACAGCAACTGGTCGAGGCTGAAGCGGCCGACGACGTTTCGCACCGTGGTCTGGCTGATCTGATTGATCGCATTGTAGACATTCTCTATCACGATCACCGCATTCTCGGGATTGGAAATATGATAATACGCCACTGCCGCGATATCGATCGAGACATTGTCCTTGGTGATGATTTTCTGCGACGGAATCTGCATCGTGACGGTGCGCAAGGAGACACGCACCATCTGCTGCAGCGGAAAGAAGACGAGTGTGATCCCCGCGCCGCGGACGCCTTCAAATTTTCCAAGAAAAAACACCACGCCACGCTCGTACTGTTTCAGCACGCGTATAGCGCCGATGAGATAGAGAAGTATCACAATGCCGAGAATGAAGATCACATACATTGTGTTGTCCTTTGATTCGTCGCCCGATCCATATTGGCCTCTTGGCGCTCTTCGCTTGCACGCTGTCCCGGTCGGACAAGGCAGTCTGAGCAGTCTTGACCACTCGGAGCCGGTATCGCGGCCGGCTTTCGGTCAAAAACGCCCGCCGGTGAGCTGATAACTAGGGTTATGCCGGCCGCTTCAGCACCGTCACCGCAAGCGAGCGCCGGCGGACGAAGCCGAGCTTATCATAGAGCGCGGCAGCGCGCGTGTTTTCCTTGAAAACGTGCAGGAACGGCGTCTCGCCCCGGTCAAGAATAGCGCGCATCATGATGTGCACCAGCGACGTCGAATGACCGCGGCCGCGACGATCGGGATGCGTGCACACCGCCGAGATTTCGGTAAAGCCGGGAAAGCGCATGCGCTCGCCGGCCATGGCGATGAGCCGCCCATCGCTGCGGATGCCGATATAGGAGCCGAGTTCGATAGTGCGCGGAAGGAACGGCCCGGGCTTGGTCAGTTCCACGAGCTGCATCATTTCGGGAACGTCGGCGGGCGTCAGCGTCTCATGCTCACCGGCCGCGGCCAACGCCGCGCCGCCTCATAGACCATCTGCTCGACGGTCATGTTGGCAATGACCTTCAGCCCTTCGGTCGCGGCGACCGGCTCGGCCCTGAACAAGCCGACGATGTCGCCGGGCTTCATGATATCCCGCAAGGCGCGCAGGCATTCGTCCGAGACGTCGCAGATGGCGGCCATCGGCGCGACGGCGGGCCGGTAACGCCGGGCGAGATCATTGCCGAGCGCGAACGCCGCATGCGCCGTGGTCAATGCCGACCACGGCGGCCGTTCGAGCAATTGCGGATCGGCGGGCATGTTTCCGTCGGGCCTTTGACTCATCGTGGTTTGAGCTTGTGGCGCAAGCGCTCCGTCGCGAAGTCGATGAAAGCGCGAACTTTCAGCGGCAGCGGTCCCTGTCCGGAATGGATCAGGCTGACGGGGTCGGGCTCCGGCTCGAACTCGGACAGCACTCTGGTCAGCCGCCCGTCGCGTACGGCGTCCGCGATCTGATAGCTCAAGACGCGCGTCACCCCGAGGCCGGCGGCCGCCGCATCGATGGCTGCCTCGGCGGTATCGACCGCAAGGCGCGACTTTACGGCGATCGACATGTCAGCCTTGTTGCGTCGGAAGGTCCAACGCGTCGGCGCGTTTAAGCCTGCAAACGTGATGCAGACGTGCTTTGCCAAATCGCTTGGCTGCTTGAGCGGCGCGCCGCTTGATTCGAGATAGGTGGAGCTTGCGCACACCACGCGGCCGACGCTGCCGAGCCGCACCGCGATCAACCCGCTGTCCGCCAGCGTGCCGATGCGCAAGGCCACATCGACCTGATCTTCCGTGAAGTTCGCGACACGGTCGGTCAGCATCAATCGGACATTGATGTCGGGATAAGCTTTGAGGAAATCGACGATCACCGGAAGGACGTGAAGCCGCCCGAACACGATCGGCGCGGTAACCGCAATGTCGCCTCGCGGCGCGGCATATTCGCCTGACGCCGCCCGCTCGGCCTCTTCCACCGACGCCAGGATATCGCGACAAGCGTGCACGTAGGCGCGCCCTGCATCGGTCAGTTCGAGGCGTCGGCTGGTCCGCACCAGAAGCTGAACCCGTAAATGTCTTTCGAGATCCGACACACGGCGGCTCACCGTTGCCAGTGGCAGATGGAGTTTGCGTGAGGCCGCGGTAAAGCTGCCGGCGTCGACCGCAGCCAGAAGCGTGGACATGGCTTCAAGACGATTCATCACATTCCACATAATGGAAGGCAGGGTACAAAAAATTCAGTCTGCTATATTAAATTGGAAGTCACTATGCTTCCAGCCCACAGAGGCGGTTCCGATGTCGACCGATGCTCCCCGTCCGCCACTGCCGCCGTTCACTGCCGAAGCCGCGGTGCAGAAGGCCCGCATGGCCGAGGATGCCTGGAACAGTCGCGATCCCGCCCGGGTGGCGCTTGCCTACACGCCGGATTCTCGCTGGCGCAATCGCGCCGAGTTTCTGCAGGGGCGTGCGGCGATTGAGCAGTTCCTCACTCGCAAATGGGCGCGCGAGCTCGATTACCGCCTAATCAAAGAAGTTTGGGCGCACCAGGACGATCGCATCGCCGTGCGCTTTGCCTATGAATGGCACGATGACAGCGGACACTGGTGCCGCAGCTACGGCAATGAGAACTGGGAGTTCGACGCGCACGGCCTGATGCGCGTGCGCATTGCCAGCATCAACGATCTGCCCATCGCCGAAAGCGTGCGCAAGTTTTTCTGGCCGCTAGGACGGCGACCCGACGATCACCCCGGGCTGAGCGCCCTTGGACTCTGAGCGACTTCGATGACACCGACTGCTTCATATCCGAGCGACATCGGCTTCAGCCCGAGCGTGAAGGCCGTTCAGAACCAAAGGGGCTCGCGCAAAATCTATGCGCGCATGGAGGACGGGGGCTCGTGGTCGACACGCATCACGCCCGACCTGGCCCGCTTCATTGCCGAGCAACGCAGCGTATTCCTCGCCACCGCCAATGCCGACGGGCAGCCCTACATCCAGCATCGCGGCGGCCCGCCCGGCTTCCTGCGGGTGCTTGACGATCAGACCATCGGCTTTGTCGACTTCGCCGGCAACCGGCAATACGTCACCACCGGTAACCTCGCTGACAATTCCAAGGCCTATCTGTTCCTCGTCGATTATGCGCAACGCCGCCGCGTCAAGATCTGGGGCACCGCGCGCATCGTCGAAGCCGACGCCGCGCTCGTCGCCAATCTGATGCCGCAAGGCTACAAGGCTCGCGCCGAGCAAGTGTTGCTG
Organism: uncultured Hyphomicrobiales bacterium; assembly: GCA_964459765.1. Lineage (GTDB taxonomy): Bacteria > Pseudomonadota > Alphaproteobacteria > Rhizobiales > Xanthobacteraceae > BOG-931. The sequence continues at coordinate 11,343 of CAYWNY010000017.1, forward strand.
TTCACGGTTGCCGCCTGGGACACCAATTGTCCGCAACACATCCCGCAGCGCTTCGAAGCTGCCGACGTGGCGGAAGCCATTGCCGAGCGCGATGCGCGGATCGCGGCACTGAAAGCAGAAGTCGCTTCACTGCGGCGGACGCTCGCAGACGCTTAGTTCAGCTTCCGCGATAAGTCGAATAGGCCCAGGGCGTGACCGACAGCGGCACGTGGTAGCGGCTTTCGGGCTCGGCGACCGCAAAGCGGATCGGCACCACCCCGAGAAACGGCGGATCGGGCAATGGCACGCTGCGCGCGGCGAAATAGTCGCCGACCGCGAAGCGCAGTTCGTAGGTCGCGATCGGGACCGGCATGCCGGTGAACAGCGGCTTGTCGGTACGGCCGTCGGCGTTGGTGATGGCGCGTTTGAGCGCGCGGCTCCTGCCGTCGGCGGCAATCTCGCATAGTTCGATCGCCACGCCTTGCGCCGGACAGCCGGCATGGGTGTCGAGCACATGCGTCGACAGGTGGCCGTGCACTTTCAGGCGATCCTGCGCCGCTACCCGCTGATCGAGGCGTAGCGCGGCGATGCGGTAGATTTCGTCGAGCGCGGTTGCGCGTTCCTGCGCCGGATCGTTTTTCAGCCGCCGCTCGAATTCGCGCAGAATCGAATCCTTGCCATGGCGGCGTACGCAGACGATGAACGGCATGGCGAATTTTTTGCGGTAGGCGTCGTTGAGGCGATGAAAGGCGACAAACTCTTCGTCGCTCAATCGGTCGAGTCCGGCGCCTGCCTGTTCGGCGGTGGAATCGGCAGTGAGCTTGCCGTCGCGCGCCGCCTTGCCGGCAAGATCGGGATGGCCGTCGATGAGCGCGCGCTGCCGCTCGTCGCCGGCATTCTTCACCGCATCCGTCATCGCTTCATAAAGCGCGGCGACGCCGCCAAACGGGCGCTTGGCATAAGCCTCGTCCGCCACCCAGGGCGCCAGCTCCATGACATCGCCGATCGCCGCAGCGAACGTTTGCTGATCGGCCTTGTTGAGCGCCTCGAGCGTAATTTGTTCCATGGTCAAGCTTTACGCGGGGGCGTGCGCGCTGGTCCCGAGCGGATGGTGCTCGCGATACCAGTGATGCGCAATGTCGAGGCGGGTTGCGATCCAGACTTTGTCGAAGCCGGCGATGTAGTCGAGAAATTTGATCAGGCCCGCGGCGCGGCCGGGACGGCCGGCGAGCCGGCAATGCAACCCGACTGACATCATCTTCGGCGCGCGCTCGCCCTCGGCATACAGCACGTCGAAGGCATCGCGCAGATATGCGAAGAACTCCTCGCTATTGGCGAAGCCTTGCGGATTGATGAAGCGCATGTCGTTGGCATCGAGCGTATAAGGAATAATGAGATGTGGCTTGCCGTCGGCGCCAGTCACCCAATAAGGCAGATCGTCGGCATAGGAATCGGACGAATAAAGAAAACCGCCCTCGGCCAGCACCAGCGACAAAGTTTGCTCGGAACTGCGCCCGGTGTACCAGCCGTAAGGCCGCTCCCCGGTCGCCTCGGTATGCAGGCGGATCGCGTCGCGCATATGCGCGGCCTCTTCGGCGGGCGAGAAATTCTTGTAGTCGATCCATTTCAGCCCGTGGGAGGCGATCTCCCAGCCGGCTTCGTGCATCGCCGCCACCACGTGCGGATTGCGATGGAGCGCGGTGGCGATGCCGAACACCGTCACCGGAATGCGGCGCGCGGTAAAGAGCCGCCATAGCCGCCAGAATCCAGCGCGCGAGCCGTATTCGAACATCGATTCCACATTCATGTGCCGCTGGCCATACCAGGGCGCGGCGCCGAGCACGTCGGAAAGAAAGGCCTCCGAAGCTGCGTCGCCATGCAGGATCGAGTTCTCGCCGCCCTCCTCGAAATTGACGACGAATTGCAGCGCGACGCGCGCGCCGCCGGGCCAGCGGGGATCGGGGGGATTGCGGCCGTAGCCGGCTAGGTCGCGCGGATACTCGGCGGGATTGAAGGCGGACATTTTAAAGGCTCTCACTCCCCGGCAGGCCCACCATGGCAGAGCCGCGGGCTTTTCTTCAAGTGTTTGCGAGGCTTTCGGCGGCTTTAAGCAAACACGGAATTGACCAAGCGCGGCGATGCCGCCATTAAGGCGCGATTATCGGGAGCCAAAATGCACGCCATGCAGGGAGTGGAGGAAGGCGCGCTCGGCGACAAGATCGCGGCGCGGCTCGCCGAGCTTGCCGCCATCAGCGACGAGCCCGACCGCCTGACCCGCCTCTATCTAAGCACGGCCCACCGCAAGGCCGCCGACCTAGTGGCGGCCTGGATGCGCGAAGCCGGGATGGCGGTGCGCATCGACGCGCTCGGCAGCGTCGTCGGCCGCTACCGCGCCCGCGATTCTGGGCCGCTGACGTTGATGCTCGGCTCCCACATCGACAGCGTGCGCAACGCCGGCCGCTTCGACGGTCCGCTCGGCGTCGTCACCGCCATCGAGGTCGTGAGCGCCGCCGCCAGGACCGGCAAACGTTTTCCCTTCGCCATCGAAGTGATCGCCTTTGGCGACGAAGAAGGCGTGCGCTTCGCTTCTACGCTCGGCGGCTCGAAAGCGCTCGCCGGCCGGTTTGATCTGCATGCGCTCGACGAAGTCGGCGAGGACGGCGTGTCGCGCCGGCAAGCACTGCGCGCGTTCGGCTGCGATCCCTCGCGCCTGTCGGAAGAAGCGCTGTCCCCGGCGAGCGCGCTCGGCTTTGTCGAAGTGCATATCGAGCAGGGCCCGGTGCTGGAACAAGAAGGCTTGCCGGTCGGCATCGTCACGGCCATCGACGGCGTCACCCGCGGCACGGTCGATGTCGAGGGCATCGCCGGCCATGCCGGCACCGTGCCGATGCCGATGCGCAAGGATGCGCTCGCGGCCGCGGCCGAAATGCTGCTGGCGGTCGAAGCGCGGGCCGCCAAGCGCGCAAATCTCGTCGCCACCGCCGGCAAGATGGAAGTGCCGGGCTCGGCCGCCAATGTCATTCCCGGCCGCACACGCTTTACGCTCGATATCCGCAGCCCCTCCGATCAGGAACGCCTGAACGCGGTCGCCGACATCAAAGACACCATTGCCGCGATCGCGCAGCGCCGCGGCGTGACCGCCAAGTTTTCCATCGGCCATGAAGCCCCGGCGGCGCTTTGCGATCCGCGGCTGTCGGACAAAATGGCGGAAGCGGTCGAGAGCTTCGGCATCGCGCCGCGCCGGCTGCCGAGCGGCGCCGGCCACGACGCCATGGCCTTCGACAAAGTCATTCCGTTTGCCATGCTGTTCGTGCGCTGCCGCGGCGGCGTGAGCCACAATCCGGACGAATACGCAACGGCCGCCGATATCGATATCGCCGCGCGCGTGCTTTCCGCATTTCTCGACAGGATCGGACCACAATGACCACATTGCGCATCAAAGCCGGGCCGTTTGAATTCGAGGCGGAGTTGGAGAATGCGCTCGCGCCGAATACCTGCGCCCGCTTCGTGCGCATGCTGCCCTACAAGCAGCAAATCATCCATGTACGCTGGAGCGGCGAGGGCTGTTGGATCCCGCTCGGTGAATTCGACTTTGGCCTGGCTTACGAAAACCACACCAGCCATCCGGCGCCGGGCGAGATCATCCTCTATCCCGGCGGCATCAGCGAGACCGAAATCCTGCTCGCTTACGGCGCGGTGTCGTTCTCCTCAAAAGTCGGCCAATTGGCCGGCAATCATTTTCTGACCATCACCAAGGGCCGCGAGCATTTGCGCGAGCTCGGCAAGCTCTGCCTGTGGAAGGGCGCGCAGGATATTGTCTTCGAGTCAAAGAAATAGGGTCGGGCAAACGCGCCGAACTGGCCCTAAAATCCCGCGCCGAACAGCGGCCACAGCCGCTCCAGAATGGCGGCAAGGCACACCAGCACCACCAGAAGCTTGAGCAAATTGCCAAGCCGGCGATCCGGCACAAACCGGTCGATGACCCAGAACAGGATCGCACCGATGACGACGGTGATAAGGACGTGAATTAAAACCAAGATCATGCGCTGGCCCTCCGCCGGCTCCTTTTAAGCCCCGGTTTGATACAGGACTGTATCACGAGTTCGCGCGAGAGTGGCGCCACTTTGCCGCCCAGGCGGCGTCCGTGGAAAAGCGCCGGACATCGTGTTCGCATTCAGGGCACTAGCTGCTACCAACCGTTCGGGAAAATGCAAAAGGAGCGCGAGACGTAACCATGAGCAGCGACAAAGTGGCGTCTGAGCAGGCGAATACCGGCGTTGATCGCCGCGATGTGCTGATGGGCGGCGGCGCGGCGCTCGCCGGAACGCTCGCCGCCTCGGCTCTGGATATGGTTGCGGCAACGGCGCGTTAGCGGACTCAAAACCGAACGTTGTCTTCATCCTGGCCGACGATCTCGGCTGGAGGGATGTCGGCTTTCACGGCTCCGACATCAAAACCCCGAATCTCGACAAGCTGGCGCAAACCGGTGCGCGGCTGGAGCAGTTCTATTCGCAGCAGCTATGCACGCCGGGACGCGCAGCGTTTCTGACCGGACGCTATCCGATGCGCTACGGCTTGCAGACGGGGGTCATTCCGTCCGCCGGACGCTACGGCCTTGCCACCGACGAATGGCTGCTGCCGCAGGCGCTCAGACAAGCGGGCTACAAGACGGCGATTGTCGGCAAGTGGCATCTTGGCCACTTCGACCAGAAATATTGGCCGAACCAGCGCGGCTTCGATTATGCCTACGGTCCGTTGATCGGCGAGATCGATCACTTCACGCACTCTTCGCATGGCGTCACCGACTGGTACCGCAACAACAAGCCGGTGAAGGAGCCGGGTTACGACACCCAATTGTTCGGCGCCGACGCGGTACGCGTGATCGACACGCACGACAAAAGCGCCCCGCTGTTTCTCTATCTCGCCTTCACCGCCCCGCACACGCCCTATCAGGCGCCGCAAGACTATCTCGACCGCTACAAAAACATCGCCGATCCGCTGCGCCGCGCCTACGCCGCACAGGTCACCTGCATGGACGATGAGGTCGGCAAGGTGGTCGCGGCGCTGGAAAAACGCGGCATGCGCGACAACACGCTGATTATCTTTGCCAGCGACAATGGCGGCACCCGCTCAAACATGTTCGTCGGTGAGGCGGCGGTGAAGGGCGATTTGCCGCCGTATAACGGGCCGTATCGCGACGGCAAGGGTACGGTCTAAGAGGGCGGCACGCGGGTAGTGGCGTTGGCAAACTGGCCCGGCCATATCCAGCCGGGCCTTGTCGTCGACGAGATGATGCACATCGTCGACATCTACCCAACCATCGCCGGCCTGGCCGCTGCAGACCTCGGCAAGACCAAGCCGCTCGACGGTATGAACGTTTGGCCGACCATCAGCGAAGGCAAGCCGAGCCCTCGCGACACGGTGGTCTACAACATCGAGCCGTACCGGGCCGGCGTGCGCAAGGGCAACTGGAAGCTGGTCTGGACTACGTTGCTGCCGCAGCGGGTCGAGTTGTTCGATCTAGCGAAGGACCCGTCCGAGTCGAACAACCTCGCCGATCAATATCCCGACAAGGTCAAGGAATTGCAGGCGTGGGCCACCGAGCTCGCCAAGCAGGCGGCGCCGCCGCTATTCTTGTTGGAATTGGTGCGGCTTGGGTTAAGCCATAAGCCGGAGTTTCCCGACCTCGGCGGCGCGGAAGACTAGGAATCATGGACTTTACATGCTGGTCGTTTTTATCGTCGCAGCGAAAGGCCCGGCCCCGCGCCGGGCCTTTTGTTTTGCCTGACCGTGAACAGGAAACGGGTGGCTCATGCCGGACCCGGTTGTGACCATGCCCGAGTGAAAGACAATCCAAGTCGCGAACCCATGAAAGGCGCGAAGCATGGCAAAGTCGTACTACAGCATGGTGCTTGACCATCCCGCGGATGAAGTCTGGACGACGATACGCCGGTTCGATCACTACACTTGGACGGGCGTCGAAGGCGAAACGGTCATCGAAGACGGCAAGGCCGCGGATCAGGTGGGCGCGGTGCGCCGCTTTACCGATCAACGCGGCGGCAGCATTCGGCAAGTCTTGCTCGCCCATTCCGACATCGACCGTTCGTACATGTATGCGTTCAGCGGCGCGCCGACGATCCCGGTTGTCGACTACCAAGCCACCATCCGCGTTGTTCCCGTCACGGCGGACAATCGATCGTTGGTCGAGTGGTGGGCGACGTTCGATTGCGCGATCGAAGACCGGGATAAATGGGTCAAACACCTGGAAGAGGCAGGCTTCGCCAAATGCCTCGGGGCGTTGCGGCGTTTCATGTCTAATATCGGCGCGGCTGCTTAACCCGTACTGTACCACGTGACTACTGCAGTCGACAGCGGCGCCGCTTTGCCGCATACTAGTGGAGCTGACTTGATATTCGCTACGCACTTGGCCGCAAGCTCGTGAAGCGAATGTCAAATCCAAAAGCTCCACTAGCACTGATATTTGCTAGTGGTTCTTTGATTCTAACATTCGCATAAAAGCCTGCCGAACCGGGATGCGAATGTTGGAATCGGACCACTGGGAGCAAATAATAAGGAGGAATCGGAACGCCCATGAGCACCGCGACGCAGAGCGTTGTGCGTAACCTCGCCCCTCCCCTTGATGTTCGCACCGCGCCCGCCGGTTCCGATTTGATTGCGCCCGATTGCCGCGGGCAAAATTTCTGGACCATCGACCGGGCGCTGCGCGATCTCTTGAGCCTATATCTCGACGCTAAGGCGCTTGCCCATTTCACTCCGCATTTCGCGCGCTTGGGCGAAGTCGCCGGCGGGCGGCTCGACGAATTGGCCATGCAGGCCGACAAGCGCACGCCGACCCTGCACCATCGCGACCGCTTCGGCCGCGACAATGATTGGGTCGAATATCATCCGGCCTATCGCGAGATGGAGCGCATCGGCTTCGGCGAATTCGGCATCCACGCCATGTCGCGCCGCGCGAACGTGCTCGGCTGGCCGGACGTGGCGCCGCCGCTCGCCAAATACGCGCTGCAGTATATCTTCGCCCAGTCCGAATTCGCCCTGCTCTGTCCGCTTTCGGTCACCGATTCCTCGATCCTCTTGATCCAGAAATACGCCGACGAGCAGGTCAAGCAACGCTATCTGCCGGGCATGCTCAGTCAGGACATGGACACGCTCCTCAAGGGCGCGCAGTTCATGACCGAGAAGTCCGGCGGCTCCGACGTGTCCGGCATTTCGCTCACCGCCAAGCGCGTCGGCGACCACTGGGAGCTATGGGGCGACAAGTGGTTCTGCTCCTGCGCCGACCACGACGTGATTTTGTTGCTGGCGCGCTGTGAGGGTGCGCCCGCCGGCAATGCCGGATTGTCGCTGTTCGTGATGCCGCGGCAGCTCGATGACGGCAGCCGCAACCGCTATCGCGTGGTGCGGCTCAAAGACAAGCTCGGCTCGCGCTCCATGGCTGCGGGCGAAACCATCATGGAAGGCGCGGTGGCGTATCTGCTCGGCGAGCCGGGCCGCGGCCTAAAGCAGATGATGGATCAGGTGAACCTGTCGCGGCTGTCGCATGGCTTTCGCGCCGCCGGCATGATGCGGCGCTGCCTCAACGAAGCAATGGCGGTGGCGCGCCATCGCGCGACCTTCGGCCGCACGCTGATCGATCATCCAATGGCGCGGCGGCAACTGCTCAAACTCATGCTGCCGACCGAACAGGCGCTGTCGGTCGCGATCGCCGGCGCGGTGGCGATGGCCAAGGGCGACGAAGCGCAACTGCGCATCCTCACGCCGCTGGTGAAATACCGCGCCTGCCGCGACAACATCCCGGTCGCCACCGGCGCCATGGAGATGCGCGGCGGCAACGGCTACATCGAGGATTGGGTCAACGCCAAGCTGCTGCGCGACGCCCATCTCGGCCTGCTCTGGGAAGGCACCTCCAGCGTCAATGCCATCGACATCATCCGCCGCGCCGTCGGCCGCGAGCGCGCGCACGAAGCGCTCGCCGGTGCGCTACACGGCCGGCTCGAACAGGCGCCGATCCCCGGCCAGTTCCGCGGCCGGCTCGCGGCGCTGGTCGACCGCGCCACGGGCTTTGCCGAGGCCGTTGCCAAACGGCCGAACGCCGAGGCCTCGTGCCGCCGTGCCGCCAGCGCCCTCTATCACGCCACCAGCGCCGCGCTATTGGCGGCCGAGGGGGCCGAACTCGGCAACAACGGCGGCGACGCCCGGCGTTTGCTGCTGGCCCGGCTCGTGCTCGACCACCGGCTTGCCGACAACGATCCGTTCGCCTTGCCCGACGACCGCTTCGAAGACGCGGTGGCCACCAAGCTTCTCGGCGACGGTGTGGTCACGTTAGCCGAAGCTACATCGCTGTTGGCAGGGTGATCGCTATGCACGGCGCCCACAAAGCGATCGATCTGGCGCGGCTCGACGCCTATGCGCTGCCGCTCGCGGACATCGACGTCAGCCAGCCGGAACTGTTCCGCGCCAATACGATCTGGCCGTATTTCGAGCGGTTGCGCAAAGACGACCCGGTGCATTACTGCCCGCAAAGCCGGGTCGGGCCGTATTGGTCGGTGACCAAATACAAAGACATCATGCATGTGGAAACCAACCACGCGATTTTCTCCTCTGATGTGAATCTCGGCGGCATCGGCATTCAGAACACCAAGCCCGATTACCGGCGCGAAAGCTTCATCGCCATGGACGAGCCGCGCCACAGCCAGCAGCGCAAGACCGTGGCGCCGATGTTTCTGCCGCAAAATCTCGATCAGTTGGCAAACACCATCCGCGTGCGGGCCTGCGAGATACTCGACCAATTGCCGCGCAACGAAACCTTCGACTGGGTCGACCGCGTCTCCATCGAGCTGACGACGCAAATGCTGGCGACGTTGTTCGATTTTCCCTGGGAGGAGCGGCGCAAGCTGACGCGCTGGTCGAACGTGGCGACCGCGGCGCCCGGCAATCGCGACGTCATCGCCTCGGAAGCCGCGCGGATGGCAGAGCTCGAGGAATGCGGCGCCTATTTCGAGAATTTATGGAAGCAGCGCGTCAGTGAACCGGCGAAGATCGATCTGATCTCGATGATGGCGCATAGCGACGCCACCCGCGACATGGACCCGAAGAATTTCCTCGGCAATCTCATCCTCTTAATCGTCGGCGGCAACGACACGACGCGCAATTCGCTCACCGGCAGCGTCTATTCGCTCAACCTCTTCCCCAACCAGTATCGCAAGCTGCGCGACGATCACGCGCTGGTGCAAAACCTTGTGCCCGAGGTGATCCGCTGGCAGACGCCGCTTGCGCATATGCGCCGCACCGCACTGTGCGACACCGAAATCGCCGGCAAGACGATCAGGCAGGGCGAGAAAGTCGTGATGTGGTACGCGTCCGGCAATCGCGACGAGGACATGTTCGAGAACGGCGACGCCATCGACATCGAGCGCAAGAACGCGAAGAACCATATCTCCTTTGGTTTTGGCATTCACCGCTGCCTGGGCCTGCGGCTCGCCGAATTGCAGCTGCGCATCGCCTGGCAGGAGATCCTCAAGCGATTCCCGGTGATCGAAGTGGTCGACGAGCCGAAATTGACCTACTCGAATTTCGTGCACGGCTACGAGACTTTGCCGGTGCGCATTCCGGGGTAGCGGCCACGCCGGATACGGTTAGCAGACGATTCTGAGGTTCAGGCAGATTGCAGCGCTGCTTTGACTTTGTCCGGTTTGAACGGCACCGAGCGGAGCCGCACGCCGGTCGCATCGAATACCGCATTCGATATCGACGAAGCGACCAATGCTGCCGTGGGCTCCCCCGCGCCCCACGGCTTTTCCGTCGGCCGGTCGATCAGTTCGATCTCGAGTTCAGGCACTTCGAGGAAGGTCAAGATCGGGTAACTGGCCCAATCGAGGCTCGTCACCATGCCGCGATCAAAAGTCAGTTCCTCTTTCAAGGTGCGGCTTATCGTCTGAATGACACAGCCTTCAATCTGCGCCTTGACGCCGATCGGGTTGATGATCTGCCCGCAATCGTGAACGATGTAGAACTTGGGGACGCGAATTTCGCCGGTGGCGCGATTGATCTCAACCTCGGCGACGGTTCCGACGTAGGTGCGAACCAATTCGTATTTGACGTAGCTGCAGCCGCGGCCCTTCACGATGTTGCCGGTGATGGACTTTTGCGGTGACGGGCGCTTGTCCCATTTCGCCAGCGTCGCCAGGCGGTCAAGCACATCGAGAGCGCGCTTGTCGGCAGGGTCCGTGTGCTTCATCCGGTACTCGAGCGGGTCCGCCTGCACGGCCGCCGCGATCTCGTCGAGGAAGCATTCGTTGGCGAAGGTGTTCTGCATGCGGCCCGGCGCTCTGATCCAGGCCGGACGGAACGGAGTCGTTTCCAAGCGATGGCAAACGGTCTTGATGTTCGGGAATTTGTAACCGATCGCCGAATCGTTGACGATGCCGCCCGGAGACAGCTGGTGATCGGCGGGCAGGTCCGCGAGCGTGGCGGCAACGAGATCGACCAGCCCGGCGGCGCCCTGAGGAATAAAGAACTCGGACTCCCAGGCCGTCACCGCGCCGGCGGCGTCCACATTGGCGCGCAGGTCGATCAGCGTCGGCGGTCCTTTCGGGTCCCAACCATGCTCGTCGGCCCGCGACCATTGCACGCGTACCGGCTTGCCAACGGCCTTTGCGAGTAGCGCCGAATCCCCGGCGGCGTCTTCGTGACCGTTGCGGCCATAGCAGCCCGAGCCATCGACATAGACGCAGCGCACGTCATCCAGCGGCAGGGAGAACATTTTGGCGAGCTGCTTGCGCAGATTGTGCGTAGCTTGCGACGATGACCATGAAATCAGCTTGCCGTCCTTGAACTCGGAAATCGCGCAAGACGGTCCAATCGATCCGTGGGTGTGAATCGCAAAGTCATAGGTCGCGCTCAGTTTCCTTCCGTCCGCCGCTATCGCGGCCCCGACATCGCCGATGTTGCTGGTAACGTCGTCCTTCAGGATCTTAGTCGCTCGCACATGCTCCCAAAGTTTGGCCTGGTCGGGCAAAGTTTCGGATTTTGACCAAGTCGTCGCGATGACGCGCGCCGCCCGGACCGCCGACCACTCGTCTTGCGCAACGACGCCCAGAAAGTTTCCGTCGCGCACCACTTTGACGATGCCGGGAATATCCTTGATCGAGGATTCGTCGACGTTTTCGAGCGTCGCCCCGAGCGCGGGCGGCCGCACCACGCGGCCATGCAACATGCCGGGAACGCGAAAATCCTGCATGTAAGTGAATTCGCCTGTCAATTTGCCTGGAATGTCGAGCCGATCGATCGGCTTGCCGACGATCTTGTAGTCGGCTGGTTTTTTGGTCGGCGCCGCGGGGTCAACTTTGAGGTCGAAATATTTGCCGGCGACCAATTCTGCATACGTCACCGTTCCGCCGCCAGATTTTGCCGACACCGCGCCGTTTTCGATGCCGAGATCGTCCGGCGCGGCGCCGAGGCGGGCGGCGGCTTGTACAAGTAGGGCGGCGCGCGCCGTCGCCGCGGCTTGGCGGATTTGCACGCCGCCGTTTTGTATCGAAAGGCTGCCGTAGGTGGGGCCCTGGTCGGGCGTCAGCGCAGTGTCGCCTTGAATGACATAGATATTCGCCATCGCCACGTCGAGCTCCTCGGCGACGATCTGTGTGAGCGCAGTGCGGACGCCGGTGCCGAGGTCGACCTTACCGGCATAGACCGTCACCATGCCCTTGGCATCGACAGCGAGAAAAGTGTCGACCTGGTCGAGCGCGACGCTCTTCGGCGCCGGAAAATCTTGGGCAAGCGCGTCGACAACGGGTGCCGTGAACGAAAAAGCGACGACACACGCGCCGGTGCCACGAAGTAGGTCGCGGCGCGACGGAGAAAATCGGGCGTTCATAACCGTTTCTCCTGACCGGCGGCAGCTCGCTTGATGGCGCGCAAGATCGCCGCATGCGTACCGCAGCGGCAAAGGTTGGGGCGCATGTGCTTGCGAATTTCACCATCGGTCGGAGACGGATTGGCCCGCAGCAAGGCCTGCGCCCGCATCACCATGCCGGAGATGCAGTAGCCGCATTGCGCCGCCTGCTCGTCGATAAACGCCTGCTGCAGCTTGTTCGGTTTGCCGTCCTCCAGCAGGCCCTCAAGCGTGGTGATTTTGCGCTCACCCACGGCGGCGATCGGAAGCAGGCAGGAGAATGTCGGCCGGCCATCGACGTGCACCGTGCAGGCCCCGCATTGGCCAAGGCCGCATCCAAATCGCGGGCCGTGCAAGGCGAGTTCGTTGCGCAGGACGTAGAGCAGCGGCGTCGACGGATCAGCCTCAATAGCCTGCGGCTTGTCGTTGACATTGATGACGATCGTCATGGGCGATGACCTTATTGTCGTGCGTTGGATATCTGCTGGGAAACGTCCGTCCACTGCGGCTCATTGGTGTAACGCGCGCGCACATACTCCGCGAGCGAAGCGATCTGATGATCGGTGAGCATGTCGGCGAATGCCGGCATGTAGGCACCGGGCGCTCCCGGTGGCGGCTGAATGCCCGCAAGGATGGCGCGGACAGCATTCGCCGATCCCGGCTGACGCACGGCGGAACTCAGCGCCAGCGAAACAGTTTTGGACGGCCCGACGTCGTTTCGATCATCGTGACAATTGGCGCACGCTCCGCCGAAGATTGCGATGACGTCGGCGGAGGTGCCTGGCACTTGCTTGTTTGGTGCCGGCGCGGCGACATTGCTCCCGGATTGCGGCGAAAGGCTCGCGATGTAGGTCGCCATCGCGCGCACGTCTTTGGACTGCGCTTGCGCCAGATCGTTGACGACACCGGCCATCGGGCCCGCTGCGGCGCCATGCCACCGCGACCATCCAGTCGAAAGATATTCCGCCAGTTGGTCGGCCGTCCACTCGTGCACCGCCAGCGATTTCGAATTCAGAGGCGGCGCTTGCCATCCTTCGGCCGCTCCCCCGGAATAAGCACTGCCCTTCTCCTCGGCGCCCAGAATGTTTCGAGGCGTGTGACAACCCCCACAATGGCCGAGGCCTTCAACCAGATATCGGCCACGATTCCATTCCGGACTTTTGCTGGCATCCCGCGGCAGTGGATCCTCGCGAAGGAACAGTATTTTCCATCCGGCGACGAGCGGCCGGAAATTGAGAGGGAATTCGAGTTTGTTCGCCGGTATTGCGTTGGGAACGGGCGGCTGGCCCATCAGAAACACATAAAGCGCGTGGATATCGTCGTCGGTTGCCTTGGTGAAATGGTCATAAGGGAAAGCCGGGTAGAGCTGCCGGCCCGCGCGATCGACGCCTTCGTGCATGGCACGTTGAAAGGCCGCCTCGGACCAAGCGCCTATTCCAGTCTCGGCGTCGGGCGTAATGTTGCTGGAGAAAATTGTTCCAAACGGCGTCGGGATGGCTCGCCCTCCCGCATAGGGCTTGCCTGCCGCCGTCTGGTGACAAGTGGTGCAGTCGCCGATCGCCGAAAGCTCGGCGCCATGCCTGAACGTCGCCTCGTCGGCACGCGGCCTATCGCTATCTGAAATCGGCGGGATTGTGGGACGCCAAGCCCAAGCCAATCCACCGATAATCACTACCGCAATAACAGCAGCAGTTGCCGCGACTACGGTTCGCCACGAACGCATGTCATTCGTACTCCATGGCATATCCACGAAGCAGATTTGCGACGCCTGACTGCCATTTCGCGGCCGGCGCGCAGCCGGCTGTCGCGTTACGGGTCAAGCGCGGCAGCCACCCTAACACTGCCATACCCTTTGCTTTATAATACTCCCGTATAGAGCCGACGGAAACACTTCGCTCCAAGTTCCCGCGCGGGCTTGCGAGCCGCACTGGCGAAGTGGCGCCGTAGCTTGTTTGTCGCTCGTCAGCCGCCGACCGCGCCGCGGATCAAATCTGCCGCACGTTCGGCGATCATGATGGTCGGCGCGTTGGTATTGCCACGCACCACGCTTGGCATCACCGAGGCATCGACGATGCGCAAGCCGTCGACGCCGTGCACGCGCAGTTCGTTGTCCACCACCGGCCCGATCGCGCAGGTACTGGTCGGATGATAGACCGTCTGAGCGTTGCGCTCGACGAAATCCCAAACGTCCGCCTCGGCGGCCGATTTCGGAACGTTGAACGGCTCTTTGATCTGCGCGCGCATGGCGGGCTGCGCCGCAATGTCCAGTCCCATGCGTACGCCGTCGATCATGCTGCGCCGGACGTCGGCTTCGGCAAAATAATTGTGCACGATCCGCGGCTTTGCCCTCGGGTCGGCGGAGCGCAGCGCGACTTTGCCGCGGCTTTTGGGTTTGAGGACGCAGCAGCCGAACGACAGCGCGTGCGCGGTCGGCACTCCCAACGCCTGCTGGTGAAACATCACGGAGGCGGTCAAGAACTGCACGTCGGGCGCTTCCAAGCCGGCGCGCGTACGCAAGAACGCGCCGGTTTCGCCGCCATTGGAGCTCAGGAGACCGCGGCCCTCGCTTTCCCATAGCGCCGCGTCTTCGGCGGTCGGCGGCGCGAACAGGCTCTGCGTGTCGGTGTACCAGCTCATCATCAACAGTGGATGGTCCTGCAGGCCGATGCCAACCGGGAGATCGTGGCGCACCGGGATTTGCAGCGGCGCCAAATCCGCCGCCGGCCCGATCCCGGACAACATCAAGAGCTGCGGCGAATTGTAAGCGCCAGCCGCGACGATGACTTCGCCGTCGGCGCGTATCTCTTCGCGCCCTCCGGCGCGCATGATCTCGACGCCGTGCGCACGATTGCCGTCGAAAAGAATGCGCGTCGTCAGCGCACCGGTGATCACCTTCACGTTCGCTCGGCCAGCCGCGGGATGCAAATAGGCCAGTGCGGCGCTGCAGCGGCGGCCCTTGCGGATAGTGACCTGGTAATAGCCGTCCTGACTCTCGCCGTTGAAATCCGGATTCGGGCAATGCCCGGCTTCAAGCGCCGCCAATTTAAAAGCTTCGGTCAGCGGATGACGGGTTTGCGGGTCGGACACGGTCAGCGGTCCAGCTTGCCGTGAAACTGATCTTCGCCGCGTTCGTTGGACTCGGATTTGCGGAAGTATGGCAGGACATCTTTGTAGCCCCAGCCGCTGGCGCCGTCGGCGGCCCATCCGTCGTAGTCGGCGCGATGGCCGCGGATATAAATCATGGCGTTGATCGCGCTCGAGCCGCCCAGCGTCTTGCCGCGCGGCAGGTAGATGTATCTGCCGTCGAGGCCGGGCTCGGGCTCGCTGGTATAATCCCAGTCGTATTGGTTCTTGCGAATGAGCGGCGACGCCAGCGGAACATGAATTTCCGGCGCATCGTCGGGCCCGCCGGCCTCGATCAATGTCACCTGCGCAGCCGGATCTTCGCTCAATCGCGCGGCCAGAACACAGTCGGCCGAGCCGGCGCCAACGATGACGTAATCGGCCATGCGCTCCCTCCCAAAGTCCCTTCTTGCTCGTTATCGGCAACGCGTCGGGACGTGGAACAAATGTTAGCGCGTTCAATCGACGTGCAAAAGACTGCGGGCGACGACTGCTCCTCGAAGCTTGGCAGGTGCGTGGTCCATGCTAGTGTCGGTTGGCCGGTGTGAGTGACGGAAAACGGAACGCGGCAGCCTATGAGTAGCAGCCCGACTTTACGGATCGGCATCGATACCGGCGGGACCTTCACCGACATTGTCTGCGTCGACGACAAATCCGGCGCCATGCGCGTGACCAAGGTGTCCTCGACGCCGAATAATCCGGCGGTGGCGCTCGTTCGCGGCGTTAACGCCATCCTCGGGGCTTGGGGCGCCGGCGTCGGCGATCTCGCGGTGCTGGCGCATGGCACCACAGTCGCCACCAACGCACTGCTGCAGGGCGAGATCGCGGGGCTGGGGCTCATCGTCACCGAAGGCTTCCGCCATATCCTGGAAATCGCGCGCCAGGCGGTGCCGGAAGGCTACGGCAATTCGTATTTCTGGGTGAAGCCGGAGCGTATCGTGCCGCTGCGCTATGTCCGCGAAATCGGCGGGCGGCACAACTTCCGCGGCGAGGAATTGCGGCCGCTCGACGAGGCGAGCGTGCGCGAAGCGGCGCGTTTCTTCCGCGCCGCCGGCATCAACGCCGTCGGCATCTGTCTCATCCACGCTTACGCCAATCCGGCGCATGAGCGGCGCGCCGCCGAAATCGTGCGCGCCGAATATCCCGACTGCACGCTGTCGCTGTCCTGCGACGTGCTGCCGGAATATCGCGAATACGAGCGCGCGGTCACGACGCTCGTCGACGCCTTCATCAAGCCGCATATGAGCCGCTATCTCGACCGCATCCGCGACGAGCTCGGGCCTGAGCTGAACAAAAAGCCGTTTCTGGTGATGCAATCGTCCGGCGGCGTCGCCTCGCCCGATCAGGTGATGCGCAAGCCGATCACCACCGCGTTGTCCGGCCCCGCCGCCGGCGCGCTCGGCTCCGCGGTGATCGCCGAAATCGCCGGCTTTCCCGATCTGGTCACGCTCGATGCCGGCGGCACCTCGACCGATCTTTGTTTGATCGAAGGCGCCAAACCGAAAATCACCAACGGCGGCCGCGTCGGCCGTTTTCCGGTGCGCATCCCGATGCTCGACATCAAGACCATCGGCACCGGCGGCGGCTCGATCGCTTACATTTCGCGAGAGGGCAAGCTCAAAGTCGGGCCGCGCAGCGCCGGCGCCGTGCCCGGCCCGATGTGTTACCCGAACGGCGGCGGCGAGCCGACCATCACCGACGCCAATCTGGTCCTCGGCCGCGTCCCCCCGGCGCTGATCGGCGGCGGCATTGCGCTCGACGCCGCGCGTTCGCGCGCCGGGCTGAAAGCGCTGGCGGCGAAATTGCCGGGCAACCTTGGCGTCGAGCAACTCGCCGAGGGCATCATCGAAATCGCCAATTGGGATCAGGCCAACGCTATCCGGCAGATGACCATCCAGCGCGGCATCGACCCGAGCGCCTTTTCGCTCCTCTCCTTCGGTGGCTCCGGACCGGCGCAATCGCCGGCGGTGATGGAATTAATGGGCATGAAGACCTGCATCGTGCCGCCCAATCCAGGTAATCTCTCCGCCTTCGGACTGCTCGCGGTCGATTGGCGCACCGACCACATCGTCACCAAGGTGATGCATGAGGACGCAGCCGATCTCGCCGCGCTCGCCGCCATCTACGCGGCGCTGGAGCGCGAGGGCACCGCGACGCTGGAAAAAGATGGCATTCCCTCGTCACGGATCACGCTCATTCGCGAGGCCGATGTCCGCTACGTCGGCCAGTCCATGGAGGTGCGGGTGGCGGCGCCAGCCGGTCCGATCGATGCGCGCTTCGTCGCTGGCGTCGCCGAAGCGTTCCACGCCGCGCATCTGAAGACCTTCGGCTACAATTACGCCGGTGCGCAGAAGGTTGAGCTGGTGAATTTCTGCGTCTCTGCCTTCGGCATGATCGACCGGCCGAGCATTCCCGAACTGGCAAAATCCAGTACGCCGCCGCAGCCCGGAAACAGGCCGGTCTATTTCGACGGCGAGTTTCGCGGCACGCCGATCTTTGCCCGTATTTCGCTGCCGGCGGAATTTACGCTCGAAGGACCTGCCGTGATCGAAGAATTCGGCTCGACCACCGTGGTCTTTCCCGGCCAGCATCTCACCGTCGATCCGCACGGAATTCTGATCGTCCGCGCCGCACAAGCGACCTAACAAACAATTCGCTTGCAGCGATCCAAGCCACGCCGATATGCCGCTTTGTCATATTAACGTTATATTCAACCAAAGGAAGTAAGTGGAGCTTTATCACTTTTTCAGTGGCTTCATTGCGCTCCACGCAACTTGGATGACTTGCGTGGCACTATTCGATGGAGCGGTCTCATGCCCCTTGCTTCGTCCGTACCGGTGCTCGTCGTCGATGACTCGAAGATCATCATCGCCGTCATCGATAAGCTGCTTCGTCAGATCGGCTTTACCGAGGTCGACGATGCGGCCGACGGTCTGATGGCGCTGGCCAAGATGCGCGCCAAAACGCTACGGCTTGGTAATTTCGGATTGGAATATGCAATCGATGACCGGCCAGGAACTGCTTCGGCAGGTCAGAAGCGATCCGGCCCTTAAGAGCACGCCCTTTATTATGATGACCGCAGAATCAAACACCGCGCGCGTTATCGCCGCGAAGCGGGCGGGAGTCGACAACTACGTCATCAAGCCTTTTACTGCGCAGATGCTGAAAAAGAAGATCGACACCGTCTTCGCCGCGCGTAACGCCGCCTTGGCTGAGGTGCACTGAAAGCCGGTTGCCGCCGGCTCTCCGTTACTTGCAATGCTTAAGCTGGCATTGCTGACTGCAGGCCGCGGAATTTTTCATGGCGAATTTCTTGGCGCACCAATTGTCGCAGAAGGCAGCGCACTTCCCCGAGGCCGCCACCGCGTCAGTCGCCGTCAACGTCGTGCCCGCGGCGATCAGAAGAAAACAAACGGCGGCGAGCCAGGCAAAGGACCGGTTCATGTTTTCCTCCATAGCGCCACCCTTGCTAGCGTTGCCGGGGGCCTCAATCTGTGCCGGTCATCACTTCGTTTCGCTCTTCTTCTCCGCCGCCACGGCCTTGATAACCGCGTCGGCGCGCCGGAAGCCTTCCGAGGCGATCGGGATGCCGGCATAGACCGCGGTGTGCAATAGGATCTCGGCGATTTCTTCAGCGGTGACGCCGTCATTGAGGGCGCCGCGCAAATGCACTTCGAATTCGTGCCAGCGCGCCAGCGCCGCCAGCATGCAGACGTTGAGCTGGCTGCGGGTCTTGTGCGAGAGCCCGTCGCGCAGCCAGACATTGCCCCAGCATTGTTCCTGCGTGAACGCGATGAAGTGTTGCGTAAACGGGTTTGCCTCACGCTTGCCCGCGTCGACATAAGCCCCGCCCAGTACTTCCCGCCGCACCTTCGCGCCCTGGCGCGCCCGCTCTGCAATTGAATCCGGCAAAGTCACGATAGCCTCCATGTTTTGCGATCGATCGAGGCTGCGACTATGCCGAATAGACCGGTTAAAGCGAAGCCCGCACGCGGCGGACTTCGCACAGCGGTCACGCCGGCGCAGCGGCCGGGCGCAGCATCCGGGTGAGAACGTTATTGCGCTTTATGAAATAGTGCCGCAGCACGCCGGCGACATGAACGGCGATGATGACGGCCAGGACATAGGCCAGAATTTTATGGCCGTCTTCCAGCGTTGCGTGGATCGCATGATCCTGGCTGACATAGACCAACGGCCAGGAGAGGCCGAACAGATCCTTGGTCAGCGGGGTACGCATGGTGCCGGCCAGCGCCCAACCCACCAAGGTGGTCGCGAAGGTGAAGAGATAAAGCATCACGTGCCCGACATAGGCCGCGACGCGCTCCCACCGCTGCGTGTCGGGAGGAAGTGCCGGCACACCGCCCCACCAGCGCCACAACAGCCGCAAAATCGTGAGCGCAAGCAGGTCGTAGCCGAGCGCCGCGTGCCACGAATAGTTGGCAAGACGCCCCGCCGTCCCTGGCACCATATGCGTCATCCACCAGCCGTGCCCGAGCAAAATCAACATGGCGACGGCACCCAGCAAATGCAGGGCCCTTGCCGGCAGCCCCCAGACGGTGTTCGTGTTTCTCAACTGCATCTTTGGTATCGTCTTTGCTTGTTGCGTTGGGGTGAGTGAGGCCTAACACGACGCCGAAACAGCCGGGATTAATTTTTCGAAAGCACGGACTAGTCGGTCGGGTCGCCGCGATATAGAACGAAACAGGTATGATGAACGTACATTCCAAAGAATGGCCGTGGCCGACTGCGCCGGAACTGCCCCGCCGCGAAGTCGATCCGATCGTGCTGCAGATCGTCGAAGGCACACTCAATTCCATCGAGGCCGAGATCGAATACGCCATCGAGCGTACCGCGCGCTCGCCGATGATTCGCGAGGCGCACGATTATCGCGCCGGCCTGTTCGACCGCTATTGCCGCAAGCTCACCGGCCGCTCGTATTCGGCGATGCCCAACGCCGTGGTCCGGGATTTTCCGCCCGAGACCATGGCGCCCGGCGATGTGTTCCTGATGAACGACACCTATCTGACCGAAGGCTCGATTGGGCATCTGCCCGACCTGTGCTCGACCGTGCCGGTGTTTCATGAAGGCGCGGTGGTCGCCTACATCCAAGCCTTCGGCCATCACGACGACATCGGCGGCCGCGTGCCCGGCTCGATGCCGGGCACGGCGACCACAGTGTTCGAGGAAGGCCTCGCCATCCCGCCGATCAAATTCTACGATCGCGGCGTTCGGAACGACGCGGTATTCACCATCGTCAAGCGCAACACGCGCGTGCCGGAAACGCTCGCCGCCGATCTCGACAGCGAGGTGCGGGCTTGCCTGATGGGCGCGCGGCGCATGGCCGAATTGTTCGAGCGTTTCGGCCGCGAGACGGTGGAGGCCTGCTTCCAGGCCATCCTCGACACCTGCCGCGACATTTTCCGCAACGAACTGTTGCCGAAGATCGCCGACGGCGAACATGCGTGGGAGGATTATGTCGAGCATGACGGCGTCACCGATCCGAAGCTGCACAAGCTCGCGCTCAAGCTGATCAAAAAAGGCGACCGGCTCACGCTCGACTTCACCGGCACCGATCCGCAATCGACCGGCCCGATCAACTGGCCGGCGGACTATGCCGGCGGCGCGTTTCTGATCAAATGGATCGCTCCGATCCTGCGCAACCTCGCCGACACGCCCGAGCGCGCCGCGGAAATCCACGTTAACGAAGGCGTCTGCGAAGTCTTCGACGTGGTGTTTCCACCGAAGGGCACGCTGATCACGCCGCAATGGCCCGCGGCGACCAACGCGCGCTCGTTCGTGCTGTTGCGCTGTCTCGGCCTCCTCGCCGGTGTGGTGGCACAGGCCGCCGAAGGACAGATGCCGGCAGATCAGGAGACCATCCGTTACACCGGCTTCTACGGCATCGACCGGAACGGCAAGCCGTTTCTGTCGCGCGAAGTCTTGGGCGGCGGCTCCGGCGGCCGCTATTACGCCGACGGCAGCGACGCCATTCATATCGTCCCGGATTCACGCAACCAGCCGGCGGAATTCACCGAGACGCGGTTTCCGTTGCTGGTGGATAAACTCGCGCTGCGCACCGATTCCGGCGGCGCCGGCAAACGCCGCGGCGGCTTGGGCTACGACAAGCATTATCGGGCGCTGGTCGATTGCCGCACCATCGTCACCGCCGACCGGGTGCGGCTCGGCTGTTATGGCTTAAATGGCGGCAAGGCCGGCACACCGTTCTGCGTCACCGTCGATGCCGGCGGCGACAATCCGCACGATCTCGGTGGCCTGGTCGATGGCGAGCCGGTGCGCGCCGGGCAGATCGTGCGCGTCGTCACAACCGGTGGCGGCGGCTGGGGCGATCCGCTCGAGCGCGAATCGGACTGGGTGCTGAGCGACGTCGTCGAAGGTAAAGTGTCGCCGGAAGCCGCGCGTAACGACTATGGCGTGATGCTGAAACCCGATGGCAGCGGCTCCTTCACGATCGACGCGCAAGCCACGGAAGCGCTGCGGGCCAAGCTCAAAGCGGCGCGCAACAACGCGCCGGCGATGATCGACCGCGGCTCGGGCTTTGAGAAAATGCTCCGCGGCGAAGTCAAGCCGTGGGTACGGTCGGCTTAGAGACCGGCACGGTCATCCGCTAGTCCGGCCGATCCAGGCCGAGGTCGAACGTCCGCACCCCTTCAAGGCGATCGGGCAGCCGCAGCACGTCAGGATCTTCGAGCGTGATTTGAGCGTCGCGGTAACCCGCCGCCCAATGCTCTTCCATTGTACGGCGGGAAAACTCGAAGTCCTTGGAATAGCCCTCGTAGCGTTTGGAGCGATAGATCAAGTGCGCGACGTTGCACACCTTGTCGTCGGCATGTTCTGCGAGGATTTTTGTCTCTTCGGCGTGCCGCAATTCTTCCGGCAACTTTGCCAGCAGCACCGACAGCGCGTTACGAACCTTCTGCGCGCTTTTATAGTGATCCGTCGCGGCGCGAGTCCGGCTCGAATAAACGATCTCCTTGTGCCGCACCTCGACGTCGATGAGATCTTTGGGCAACGCGCCGCGCGCCGGCCACAGGTCAACCTGAAAGGCCAGCGTATCGCGCCGCGGCCGGCTGTCGAGCACCCATTGCATTGGAGTATTGGAGACAAGGCCGCCGTCCCAATAATGACGTCCGTCCACTTCGGTTGCCGGAAAGCTAGGCGGCAGCGAGCCGCTGGCAAGGACGTGCTCGACGCCGATGCGGTGTGTCGCGGTGTCGAAGTAGACGAAGTTTCCGGAAGCGACGTCGACCGCGCCGACGCTAAAGCGCATGCGGCCCTCGTTGATAAGATCGAAGTCAACCAGTTTTGCCAGCGTCGCCCGGACCGGGGTGTTGTCGTAGACGCTTGCCCGGTGCACACCGCCGGGAAACATCATTGTCTGCGGCGGGCGCGGTACAAAGAAGTTGGGCGCCCCGAACATCAGGATGTTCCACGCTCGCGCTTGATTGACAGTTTCGTGGATCAAATCGTCGCTCAAGTCGAAGTATCGAAAAAATGGAATTCCCAAGGGCGACGCGCAGACGGTCTCCCAAAATTGGCGCAGCCGCTCGACCCGCTTCGGTGGCGGATTGCCGGCGATGATCGCCGAGTTGAAGGCGCCGATGGAAATTCCCGACACCCAGTCCGGATGCAAATCGGCCTCGGCCAGCGCCTGGTAGACGCCCCCTTGGTAGGAGCCGAGCGCGCCGCCGCCCTGCAGCACCAGGGCGACCCGTTCAAAGGGCGTACGGCGGGGAGCCTTGGATTCCTGTGCCGGATCGGCGCCGCCTGATTCACTACTCATTGCCGGCTACCGGTTAGCGTGAAACGGTTTGAGGGGCCGCCGCGGCAGCGGCTAAAGCCGCGGCCTGGCGACGGTTTATCTTCGGCCGCAGGACCGCTACTTTGCCGGATATCGCGGTTCCGCGTCAAAGGGCGCGTAGCTTATTGTCGGACAAAGCGAGTGAGGATTAACGCCTAATGGCCATTGAAGTCGCCAAAGTCGAATTGAAGAACGTGCAGGATGCCTCTGGCATGGAGGCGGCGATCAAAAAGGGGCAATTCAAAGCCGACGAAGTCATCGCCGTCATCGGCAAGACCGAAGGCAATGGCGGCGTCAACGACTTCACCCGCATCCTCGCCGACCAGGCGTTCCGCGCCGTGCTCAAGAAGCTCGGCAGCCGCTCCGAGAAAGACATCGCGCAAATCCCGATGGTGTGGTCGGGCGGCTGCGACGGCGTCATCACCCCGCATGCCACGGTGTTCGCCCGCAATGCCAAGACCGGCCCGGCCGACAAATCGCGGCTCGTCATCGGCACGGCGATGAGCGCCGAAATTCTGCCTGAAGACATCGGCCGGCCGGCCATGGTCGAGAAGGTCGCCGACGCCGTGCGTGCCGCCATGCGCGACGCCGGCATCGACGATCCGGCCGACGTGCATTACGTGCAGACCAAGACGCCGCTGCTCACCGTGGATTCCGTCATTGACGCCCATAAACGGGGCAAAGACGTGTTCTGCGAAGTGCACGAATCCATGGGTGTGTCGAACGGCACCACGGGCTTGGGCATTGCGGTGGGTCTGCACGAAATCAAAATGCCAAAGGCACAAGATATCTGCCGCAATCTCGACCTTTATTCGTCGGTCGCCTCCTGTTCCTCGGGCGTAGAGCTGACGCAGGCGCAGATCGTGCTGCTCGGCAACAAAAAGGGCGCCGGCGGCCGCTACCGCATCGGGCATGCGGTGATGAAGGACGCGCTCGACATCGACGGCATCTACGAGTCGATCCGCAACGCCGGGCTCGATCTGCCCGCGCGGCCGCGCGCCGAAGACTTGGGCGGCCGGCTGGTCAATTGCTTCATGAAATGCGAGGCCGACCGCACCGGTAAATTGCGCGGCCGCCGCCAGATCATGCTCGACGATTCCGACGTGTCGTGGCACCGCCACATCAAGGCCGCGGTCGGCGGCGTCGCCGCCACCGCCATCGGCGATGCAGCGGTGTTCGTCTCGGTCGACGCCATGCATCAGGGCCCGCAGGGCGGCGGTCCCTGCATCGCCATCA
>CAYWNY010000018.1:0-34628 GCA_964459765.1 uncultured Hyphomicrobiales bacterium
CAGCAGCCCGCAGAATTTTTGAGCACCAATGAAAAACGAGTTTTGCAACACAATCCTGTGAAAGCAGACATCACCTGCGCGTTTATGCGTCCACGAAGCTTAAGTCCCCTCTAACTCCGCCCGCACCGCCTCCAGCGCTTCCGGCGTGTCGACGTCGGTCAGCGCCGCGGTGCCGGTCACCGGCACTTCGACGACGGCTTCGGCGTAGCGGCCGATCAAATAACGCGCGCCGACATCGCCTTCGACCGCCATGAGTTCAGGGAAGAAGCGGCGCGACCAAACGACCGGATTGCCGCGCTGGCCGTCGATGGTCGGCACGGCAATGAGCGCGCCCTCGTCGGGCGACAGCGCGTCGATGAGCCGATCGATCATGGCCGAGTCGACCTGCGGCATGTCGCCGAGGCAGACAATGGCGCCATCGACATCTTCCGGCAGCGCGGCGATGCCGGCTTTGAGCGACGTGCCGAGCCCGTCGGCGAAATTTGCATTGTGGGCGAATTTGACCGGCAACCCGCCAAGCGCCGCTTGCACCTGTTCGCGCTGATGGCCGGTGACCACGATCACCGGGTGGGCACGCGAACCGACAACCTGCTCCGCGGCAATCCGCACCAGCGGCCGTCCGCCGATCTCTGAGAGAAGCTTGTTGGGACCGCGCATGCGGCTCGAACGGCCGGCGGCGAGCACTAAAGCCGCGACCTTGCGCGCCGGATGCACCGGCTCATCGCGCGGCTGCGGCCGCGTGACAATTTCCATGAGCAAGCCGCCGACGCCCATACCGGTGATGTCCTCGCGCGGCACCGACAATCCGGCGAGAAGCCGCATCAGCACCCAATCAAACCCATTCTCTTTGGGGCTGCGCGCGCAGCCGGGTGCTCCCAGCACTGGATGGTCGTCGACCGAACCGATCAGCAGGAGATTGCCGGGATCGACCGGCATACCGAAATGCTCGATGCTGCCGCCGACCGTTTCCAGCGCCGCCGGGATCACGTCGCGGCGGTCGGCAATCGCGGAGGCACCGAACACGATCACGAGTTCGGCGCCCTGCCTGAGCACTTCGCCGATCGCGCGCGCCAGCGAGGTTTGCTCGTGGGGCACGCGCCGTTCGGCGATGATCGTGGCGTTGGCCGGCGCCAGCCGATCGGAGGTAATTTTCAACGTCTTGTCGATGACTTTGGGCGAGAGGCCGGGCAACAGCGTCGACACCACGCCGACCTTGCGAATGCGATAAGGCGCGACGCTGACCACCGGCTGCCCCGCCGCCGCCGTAGCGCGGTCGCGCGCCGCGGCTGCGACCGCAAACGGAATGATCTTCACGGTGGCGATCATCTCGCCGGGTACCACCGGCTTGTAAGCGGACAAGGTCGCGACGGTGATTGCCTCATCAACACGGTTGAGACTGTCAACGGCGGCCTTGTCGATAACCAGCACGCCCGCCGTCTGCGCAAATAAATTGGCACGGCCGGTAAAGGCCCTATCGACATGCACGCCTTCCCCGGCGATCGCCTGGGCGATGTCGGCCGCCGCCACGTCTTCCGACACGTCGCCCGATTCGAGCCGCGCGACAACGATGCTTTTGACGCCGGCCGCTTCCAGCGCCGCAGCTTCCACGGGTCCGATCAACGTCCCCTTTTTAAGCACCGTCGCGCCTTGGCGGATGGTGTGCACCGCCGTGGCGCCGACGGCCTCTTTTGGCGTGACCGGTCCGAACTTCATGACGCCGCCTTCAGCGCATGATCGGCGGTCTTTTCTTCGCGCAGGCGTTCGGTGATTTGCGCCATGATCGCGACCGCGATCTCGGCAGGCGAAACCGCGCCGATATCGAGACCGATCGGCGCGTGGATGCGCGCTGCATCGGCTTCGCTGACGCCTTGCTGCATCAGCCGCTCGACGCGACGCGCATGGGTTTTCCGCGATCCCAGCGCGCCGATATAGAAACAGTCGCGCGACAGCGCATGCAGGAGAGCCGGGTCGTCGATTTTCGGATCGTGGGTGAGCGCAACAAACGCGGTGTAGTGGTCGACCCCGAGCGCGGGCAACGCATTATCCGGCCATTCGGCGATGACCTTGACGTCCGGAAATCGTTCCGGCGTGGCAAAGGCGGTGCGCGGATCGACAATCGTCGCGTCGTAATCGAGAAGCTTGGCGATCGGCGCCAGCGCCTGGCTGATATGGACGGCGCCGATAATGACGAGCCGCGTCGGCGGAACGTACACGGTGAGAAAGAAACGTCCCGACGGCGTTTCCTCCATGCCGCTTTTGCCGCTACGCAGTCGATCGGCGAGTGCGGTTCGCAGCGGATCTTTGCCGACATCGGCCACCTTCACCAAGCGCTGCCGGCCGGTCGCGGTGTCGGTTACGACGATCACTGCGCGGCGCGCGGCACGCTCGGCATTAAGTTCTGCAAGAAGATCAAGCTGCATGGCATCAACCGTCATTCCAGAAGCCGAGCGGAGCGAGGCTTTCCGGAATCCATAACCCCATAATATCAGCTTTATACCTGATGGTTACGGATTCCGGGCTCGCCGCTTGCGCTGCGCCCAGGAACGACCTCATTCCACCTTTTCCACGAACACCCTGATCTTGCCGCCGCAGGACAGCCCGACCTTCCAGGCGGTTTCGTCGGCGACGCCGAATTCGAGCATTTTCGGCTTGCCGCTATCGATGACGTCGAGCGCCTCGGTCACGACCGCGGCTTCGACGCAGCCGCCGGACACCGATCCGAGGAAATTCCCGTCCCCGTCGATGACGAGGTTAGCGCCCACCGGACGCGGCGCCGACCCCCAGGTTTCCACCACCGTCGCCAGCGCGACCGCACGTCCCTGTTTGCGCCAATCCTCGGCAGCTTTGAGAATATCGTTGTCGGTTGAGAGCATCGCCGGGCCTCCCTCGTACGCAGCGGAATATAAGCCTTTAGGCGACCTTCCGCATCCAGGCTTTGGGATCGGCGGCCGCGCCGGCCCGGCCGAGCGCCGCTATGAGACCAGCCATTGACTCGAGATTATGAACGGGCCGGAATTCATCGACATGCGGGAGCATGGCCTGGATGCCGTGGGCGCGAGCCTCGAACCCTTCGAAGCGCAACAGCGGATTGAGCCAGATCAGCCGGCGGCAGGACCGATGCAGCCGATCGATTTCGAAATCGAGCGTATCGTCGGGGTCACGCTCGAGGCCATCGGTGATCAGCAGCACGATCGCGCCTTGCGCCAGCACGCGACGCGCCCACAGCTTGTTGAAGGCATGCAGCGAAGACGCGATGCGCGTGCCGCCGGACCAGTCGGGCACGTGAGCGGAGCAAGCGGCCAGCGCCTCGTCGGGATCGCGCGCGCGCAGCGACCGCGTGACGTTGGTCAGCCGGGTGCCGAACAGGAACGTGCTGACGCGCTTGCGCGCATCGGTCAGCGCATGCAGGAAGTGCAGAAACAACCGGCTATACTGGCTCATCGAACCTGAAATATCGAGCAGCGCGACAATCGGCGGCGGCTTGGTCTTCGGGCCGATGAAGCGCAGATCGATGAAATCGCCGCCGCCCTTCATACTCGAGCGCAAGGTGCGGCGCATGTCGATGAGATGTCCGCGCGGATGCGGCTTGAGCCGGCGCGTGCGCACCTCGGCAAGCGGCATCACCAGCCGCTTCATCGCCGCCTTGGCCGCGGCGATCTCGGCGTTGGTCATCTGCGCGAAGTCTTTCTTCTGCAGCACTTCGCGTTCGGAGACGGTCATGCGTGTATCGAGCTCGATCTCCTGCTCTTTCTTGAGCTTGTCGTCGAGGCCGGAAAACAGCGCTTCGTGGATGCGGGTGGCGCCGGCCTCGGGCGGCTGCGGCGTAGTCGGCGCCTGCGGCAGCGTCATCGCCATCAATTGATCGATATAGCCGCGGCGGCGGAAGAAAATGCGGAAGGCCTGATCGAAGAGGATCGAATGCTCGTGACGTTTGACGAACACCGCGTGTAGCGTCCAGTAGAAGTCCTCGCGCGAACCGACGCCGGCGACCTTGACCGCTTGCAGCGCGTCAAGCACGGCACCCGGGCCGACCGGAATGCCGGCGGCGCGCAGCGCGCGGGCGAAGTAGATGACGTTTTCGGCAAGCCGGCCTGCCGGTTCTTGCATCGACCGTTACTCCGCCGCCCGCAGCTCCGACTTCACCCCGTCGAGCAGTTCCTTGACCTTTGAGCCTTCGAGCCGCGCGATGTCGTCCTGGTACTTCAAAAGAACGCCGAGCGTGTCAGAAACCGTCGCCGGATCGAGCGCGACCGCATCGAGCTCGGACAGCGCGGTCGCCCAGTCCAGCGTCTCGGCGACGCCGGGCGATTTGAACAGGTCCTGGTCGCGCAACGCCTGCACGAACGCCACCACCTGCTCGGAAAGCCTTTTGCCGACGCCGGGCACTTTGGCGCGGACGATATTGAGCTCTCGCTCGGCGCTCGGATAGCCAACCCAGTGATACAGACAGCGCCGCTTGAGCGCGTCGTGCACTTCGCGCGTGCGGTTCGAGGTGATGACCACGATCGGAGGATGCACGGCCTTGATCGTGCCCAGTTCCGGGATGGTGATCTGAAAGTCGGCTAATACTTCCAGCAAGAACGCCTCAAATGCCTCATCGGTGCGATCGATTTCATCGATCAAGAGCACCGGCGCGCCGGCGGTGTCGGGTTCCAGCGCCTGCAACAGCGGCCGCTTGATTAAAAAGCGCTCCGAGAACACATCGCGTTCGAGCTGCGAGCGGTCATGCTCGCCCCCGGCTTCGGCAGCGCGGATCGCGATCATCTGCGCGGCATAGTTCCATTCATATACGGCGGCGGAGATATCGAGGCCTTCGTAGCACTGCAGACGGATCAGCCGGCGGCCGAGGGTCGCCGAAATCACTTTGGCAATTTCGGTCTTGCCGACGCCGGCCTCGCCTTCAAGAAACAGCGGCCGGCCCATTTTCAGCGCCAGATAAAGCACGGTGCCGAGCGAGCGGTCGGCCAAATATTCGGCGTCGGCCAGAAGCGCTACCGTCGCGTCAATCGAGTCCGGCAGCGCGCGGGGCAAAGGTTTTTCCATCACTGCAATGTAATCATCGCAGGCGGGTTTGTCGCGCCTGCGGGCGATTCCGATCGTTCGTTTAAGCCTACTTGCCGACCGCCTCGGCGACCGCGCGGCGCGCGAGCACGGCGATGAGATGGGCCCGATACTCGGCGCTGCCGTGGATGTCGCTGTTAAGCCCAGTCGCTGGAACCGTCATGCCTTCCAGTGACTTCGGCGAAAACCGCTTCTTCAGCGCCTCTTCAAAGGCGGTGACGCGGAACACGCCGTTCCCGCCCGCGCCGGTGACAGTAACCCGGATTTCGCTGCCGCGCTTGGCCACGAATACGCCGACCAGCGCATAGCGCGAGGCCTGATTGCGGAATTTCTGATAGGCCGCCTTCTTCGGCAGCGGGAAGCTTACCTTGGTGATGATTTCGGTCGGCTCGAGCGCGGTTGAGAACATACCGGTGAAGAAATCGTCGGCCTTGATGCGGCGCTTGTTGGTGATGATGGTGGCGCCGAGCCCAAGCGCGGCGGCGGGATAGTCGGCTGTCGGATCGTTGTTGGCGAT
Source organism: uncultured Hyphomicrobiales bacterium (assembly GCA_964459765.1). Taxonomy (GTDB): domain Bacteria; phylum Pseudomonadota; class Alphaproteobacteria; order Rhizobiales; family Xanthobacteraceae; genus BOG-931. The sequence goes on from CAYWNY010000018.1 coordinate 5,579, forward strand.
CGAGCCGCCAATGGTGCCCATGTGGCGTACCGCCGGATCGCCGATCAGACCAGCGAGCTTCGCCAGAACCGGGGCCGCCTCCTGCACCACCGGCGACGTGTGTACGTCGACATGACGTGTCATCGCCCCAATTTCGATCGAACGGCCTTTAAGCTCGATGCCCGCGAGCCCTTCGATGCGCGAGAGGTCGACCAGCTGCGGCGGCCCGGCGAGGCGCAGCTTCATGGTCGGCAACAGCGTATGGCCGCCGGCCAGGAGCTTGGCGTCCTCGTTCTTGGTCAAGAGGTTGACCGCCTGGCGCAGCGTCTCCGGACGATGGAAGGTAAAGTTGTACATCGCAATGCTCCGTTATCTGGTCGCGGCCGGCGCGGCGATGGCGCCGGCTTCGCCGCAGTTTCCTCCGGGTTCTTATTGTTAGGGAGATTGACCTCCGCGCCGCGAATTATTCGGCGGCTTTAGAGGTGGCACCGCTGCCGCCCATCGCGCGCGCACCGGCGGCGATTGCTTTGACGATATTATGATAGCCGGTGCAGCGGCACAGATTGCCTTCCAGTTCCTCGCGAATGGTGTGATCGTCAAGGTCGTTGCCCTTGCGGCGGACCATGTCGACCGCCGTCAAGATCATGCCGGGCGTGCAATAGCCGCACTGCAGCCCATGGTTTTCCCGAAAAGCTTCCTGCATCGGGTGCAGCGGCCCATCCGCCGGCGCCAAACCTTCGATGCTCAGCACGTCGGCGCCCTCAAGCTGGAGAGCGAGTACCGTGCAGGATTTCACGGCTTTGCCATTGACCAGCACGACGCAGGCCCCGCATTGCGAGGTGTCGCAGCCGACATGGGTGCCGGTAAGCCGCAAATGCTCGCGCAACAGTTGCACCAACAGCGTGCGCGGATCGACATCGGCGGTGACGGGTTTGCCGTTCACGGTGAGGGAAACGGCTGCCATAAGCGCCTCCTCGGATTCCTCAAAATATAGGGTTTGTAGGACGACTCGCGGCCGCCTACCAGATTCGCCGGCGAAAACGCGACGATTTTTCCGCTTTTCCACCTTGGAACCGGAGTTACTCTGAACCGCGGCCCAGCCGACGGTCAAGGGCAAATGGTCGCGTTGAATGGCGCGACTGCGGCAACGCGATTACGTTGCCGACCATCATCGCAGGGAACTGGGTGCGTGATGGTGCGGGCCGCCCGGCGCCCCGCTTTCGAAACGGAGGAGCAAATGCGCGCAACCGCCGCGCTTCTGTCGACCGCTCTGGTGCTGGCCGCGGCCCTCGCTACTACGCCCGCCGGCGCCATCGGCATCCCGAGGACGTCCAACCCCGGGGTGCCGTGGTATTATCCGGACCCCAATGCGGCAGCGACGCAACGCTTTCAGCGAGTCTACGATGTCTGCCAGGCGAACAATCGGCGTTATCGGGAGACCGTCCGCATCGGTGGCGTGACGTATACGTGCCCTTAGGGCGATGGTCGTCTCATGAACTCGGCGGGGGCGGGTTCACGGCGGCAGCGAAATTCTGAAAAAATTCGTCGGCGAGCTTCTTGGCGACGCCGTTGACCAGACGCTGGCCAAGCTGCGCCAGCTTGCCGCCGATCTGAGCTTCAACCGCGTAGCTCAAGAGCGTTCCGCCATCCTTTGGCTCGAGCTTGACCGTCGCCCCGCCCGACGCAAAACCAGCAACGCCGCCGTCGCCCTGACCGGAAATCTTGTACCCGTTCGGCGGGTCGATGTCGGACAGCGTCACCTTGCCTTTGAATTTGGCCTTGACCGGCCCGATCTTGGTCACGGCGACCGCCTGAAATTCCGTATCCGACACTTTGTCGAGTTCCTCGCAGCCCGGAATGCAGGCTTTGAGCGTGGCCGCGTCGTTGAGCTTTTCCCACACGGTCTCGCGCGGCACCGGAAGCTGGTACTCGCCGTTCATCGTCATCGCCATCTCGAGACGCTCCCACCCGATTTCTCAACTTGCCAATAATCGCTTAGCGCCTCGTGCGGCGCCTGGAAAGGCCGTTCCCGCATCACCGCGATGCAGGCAGGACGCTTGCGAACGCCGCCCGGAGGCCACTAGCCTACAGTGGGTGAAGGGAGAACCGCCATGCCGGAGATCAAAACCGACGACGGCTGCACCATCCACGTCGAAGTGGAAGGGCCGGAAAGCAGTCCAGTACTGATGCTGTCGAATTCGCTCTGCACCAACCTGCATATGTGGGACGACCAGGTTGAGCCGTTCACCCGCCACTTCCGTTTGGTGCGATACGACCGCCGCGGCCACGGCAAATCGAGCGTGCCCAAAGGCCCCTATTCCATGGAGCGCCTCGGCCGCGACGTGCTTGCAGTGCTCGACGCTCTCGGCGTCGAACGGACCAACTGGTGCGGACTGTCGATGGGCGGAATGGTCGGCATGTGGCTTGGCGCACATGCCCCACAGCGCATCGACAAGCTGATCCTGTCCAACACCTCGGCTTACTTTGGCGACAGGGCCATATGGGACGGCCGCATCAAGATGGTGCGCGAGAAGGGACTAGCCGCAATCGCCGACGCCACTATGGAGCGCTGGTTCACCAAGACATTCCGCGAGCGATCCCCCGACGTCATGGCGAAGATCCACGACATGTTTCTCGCAACCAGCGTCGAGGGGTATGTCGGTTGCGGGCACGCCATCCGCGACATGGATCACCGTTCGCTGCTGACGACGATCCGCGCGCAAACCCTGGTGATCGCCGGCAAATACGATCCGGCCACCACGCTTGAGGCTGGTGAGTTCATCGCGCAACACACCCCGCACGCCAAGCTTGCCGTACTCGAAGCCGCGCATATTGCCAACATGGAGCGGCCGAAGATCTACGCCGACACCGTGCTTGGTTTTTTGATCGAGCACTAGTTTCTTTCAGCCGCGCTGATCACGAAACTCGTGCGGCGTCGTGCCGGTGTGTTTGCGGAAGAAGCGGGCGAAGTGCGAAGGATCGGAGAACGCCAGTTCCTCGGCGATGTTCTGAATTGGCTTCGTCGTGAACACCAACTGGCGTTTGGCTTCGATGAGCAGACGCTGGCGAATGAGATGACCGGCGGTCACGCCGGTTGCGCGCTTGATGTGGTCGTTGAGCCGGTCGATGGTCATCCCGAGCTTTTCGGCATAGAAACCAAGCTGGCGCTCGTTGCGGAAGAACTCATCGACCAGCGCGCGCAGCTTGGCGACGGTAGCGTCGGCGGGACGCAAGGTTACGTTCCCGGTACGCGCGCGGCTAGCGGCAAGTCGCCCCACCCCGACCGCAATCAACGCCAGCAAGGAGCGCATCGCCATGCGGTGACCCTCGCGCGCCAGGCTCCCCTCCTCGAACAATTCGGCACAAAGCCCAGACAACCGCACTCGCTCGGTTTCGTCGGTGACCGGAATGATCGGGTGTGCTGCGAGAACACGTAACCGCGAGAGTGCTTCGCCGGCGCGGTCGGCAACAGCGAATGCCGCGTCCTCCGTAAAGGTCATGACCCAGCCTTCGGTCGCATGCGGTGTGAAACGGAAACCGTGAGCGACCGCGGCGGGAACGAGAATGGCGGCAGGCGCGGCAAACGGCAGTTTCGCCGCCTCGTAGGTCATCTCGCCGCCGCCGCGCTCGACCAGAAGGATTTGAAACAAGTTGCGATGTCGGTGCGCGCGAATAGTCCAGTCGTGGACTGACGAGCGCGAAGCGATGGTCTCGACGTGAATGAAGTCAAACGCCTGATCGTCCGGCGGGTCGCCGTAGAGGTGGAACAGGGGTAGTGGGCCGACCATGACGCCAGCATAAGCCGATCGCGACACAGGAAAAGCCGCGCCGGGAAAAGCCGCGCCGGGCCGCCATAATAACAGCGGCGGCCCGCCGGATGGCGGGCCGCCGCTTTAGAGAGCGTGACTTAGCGGTTTTGCTGACCGCCCTGGCCACCCTGGCCGGGCCGATTTTGGCCGCCCTGATGCTGCTCGCCAGGCTTACCCTGGTTGCCTTGCTGCTGCTGGCCCGGCTTGTTCTGCCCGCCCTGCTGCGGATTCTGCGGATTGTTCTGCTGCTGCTGCGGGTTGCGTTGTGGATTTTGTTCGTTCGACATGCTGCGATCTCCAGTGGAGTTGGCCCCGGCCACCGAATCGATAACCTGCAACTCCTTGTGCAGTTCCTTGCACCAATGGAGCGATTTTCGGCAAAGGCTTGGAAAAACGGGCGAAAAACGGGTCTGCGGCGTGGGCCTGCCGCCGTGGATCATCCACACGCGTCGGCAGCCTTCGGCTTTGCGGCGTCGCAACCCGCCTGTTAAGACTCAAGGAACGGCCGGGTGAGGGATTGGCGCGAGGCGCGGCGGGACGCATGGAATATTTCGTCCAGCAGCTTATCAACGGCATTACGCTCGGTTCGATCTACGGCCTGATCGCCATCGGCTACACGATGGTCTACGGCATCATCGGCATGGTGAACTTCGCCCATGGCGACGTCTTTATGGTCTCGGCGTTTATTGCCCTGATCGCTTTTCTGATCCTCACCACCTGGCTTGGCATCAGTTCCGTGGCGCTCGCTTTGTTCCTCGTGCTGATCGCCGCCATGCTGTTCACCTCTTTGGTCAACTGGGCGATCGAGCGCGTAGCCTATCGCCCGCTGCGCGGCTCATTCCGGCTCGCGCCGCTGATCTCCGCCATAGGCATGTCCATTTTCTTGTCGAACTTCGTCCAGGTGACGCAGGGACCGCGTAACAAATCGATCCCGCCCATGGTGCAGGGCGAGTTCGTGCTTTTCAATCAGAACAACTTTCCCGTAACGCTGTCCTATAAGCAGCTCATCATCTGGGGCGTCACCGCCGTGCTGCTCGCGGCATTCTGGTATCTGGTGGCTAAGACCGCGCTCGGCCGCGCGCAGCGCGCCTGCGAGCAGGACCAGAAGATGGCGGCGCTGCTTGGCGTCGACGTCGATCGCACGATTTCCATGACCTTCGTCATCGGTGCGACGCTGGCAGCCGTCGCCGGCACGATGTACCTGATGTATTATGGCGTGGTCAGCTTCTCCGACGGCTTCGTTCCCGGCGTCAAAGCATTCACGGCGGCGGTGCTCGGCGGCATCGGCTCGCTCCCGGGCGCTGTGATCGGCGGATTGTTGATCGGCCTGATCGAGACATTCTGGTCGGCCTATTTTTCCATCGACTATAAGGACGTCGCGGCCTTTTCCGTGCTGGCAATCACATTGATTTTCCTGCCGCAGGGATTGTTCGGCCGGCCGGACGTCGAGAAGGTTTGACGATGGACGCCGGCGCGCAAGGCGAGCGCGTCGACCTCACCGGCGCTTTGCGGGACGCGGCTGCCACGGCGCTGGTGGCCTTTGGTCTATTTTTGCCGCTGATCGCGTTCCGTACCGACGTCGACGGCAACAACACCCTGATCCTGACAACGCGCTGGCCGCTTTTCTTCTCGCTTGTGATTGTCACTGCGGCCGGCCGCCTCCTTTATTCCGTCGCGCTTGCGCCACGGCTGGCGCGGCGCGCGCTAAGACCGGCGCGAGCTTCGAACTCGCCCTGGCGCGGCCATGCGGCGAGATGGTTCGTTCCGTTCGCCATCGGCTTCGTCATTGCCTATCCGATGATCGTCATCCTCACCTCCGGCTTCGGCGGCGCGCAGAAGTGGATCGACAATTTCGGCATCCAGATCCTGATCTATGTGATGCTCGGCTGGGGCCTCAATATCGTCGTCGGCTTCGCCGGCCTTCTCGATCTCGGCTATGTCGCGTTCTACGCAGTCGGCGCGTATTCCTGCGCCCTATTGGCGAAGACGTTCGGCCTGTCGTTTTGGCTGCTGCTGCCGCTCGCCGGCATCCTCGCCTCATTCTGGGGCATTCTGCTCGGCTTTCCGGTGCTGCGGCTGCGCGGCGACTATTTGGCGATCGTGACGCTCGCCTTCGGCGAAATCATCCGCCTCGTCCTTATCAATTGGGTGGCGCTGACCAACGGCTATGCCGGCATCGGCGGCATCCCGCGACCGACCTTCTTCGGCATTCCGTTCACCGACGATGACGATGGATTTGCCGCGGTGTTCGGGTTCGAATATTCGCCGCTCTACCGCGTCATCTTTCTCTACTATGTCATCCTGGCGCTCGCGTTGCTTACCTGCTTCGTCACCGTGCGGCTGCGCCGGTTGCCGATCGGCCGCGCCTGGGAAGCTCTGCGCGAGGACGAGATCGCGTGCCGCTCGCTCGGCATCAACACCACCAACACCAAGCTTACCGCTTTCGCCATGGGCGCGATGTTCGCCGGTTTTGCCGGTTCGTTTTTTGCCGCGCGGCAAGGTTTCATCTCACCGGAGTCGTTTACCTTCCTTGAGTCGGCGACCATCCTGGCCATCGTCGTCCTGGGCGGCATGGGCAGTCAGATCGGCGTCGCCGTGGCTGCCGTGGTCATGATCGGGGGCACCGAGATTTTGCGCGATCTCGATTTTCTCAAAGACATATTTGGATCGACCTTCGATCCTACCCAATACCGCATGCTGCTGTTCGGCCTGGCGATGGTGGTCATCATGATCTGGCGCCCCCGCGGGTTAGTCTCGACGCGTGCCCCTTCAATCTTCCTCAAGCAGCGCACGACCATCGCCGCCGATTTGGTCGAACAGGGCCGCGGCTGATGGTTGGCGGCGGTTCCACCGTGTTGCGCGTCGAACACTTGACGATGCGTTTTGGCGGACTGGTCGCTGTCGACGATCTTTCCTTCGACGTCGGGCGCGGCGCCATCTCTGCACTGATCGGCCCGAACGGCGCCGGAAAGACGACCGTGTTCAACTGCATCACCGGCTTTTACAAGCCGACCGAGGGACGTCTGGCGATGCATCACGGCGACCCGACATTGTGGAACACGCTTGAGGAACTGACCGAGAGCGGGGCGCGCGGCGTGATCCGGTCCGACGGCGCGCTTTTTCTGCTCGAGCGCATGCCCGACTTTCTGGTGACGCACAAAGCACGCGTAGCGCGCACTTTCCAGAACATCCGATTGTTTCCCGGCATGACCGCGCTCGAAAACTTGTTGGTCGCGCAGCACAACCGGCTGATGCTGGCATCAGGCTACACATTCCTGGGCGTACTCGGTTTTCCGTCCTATGCGGCCGCCGAGCGCGTCGCCTTGGATAAGGCGCGCGGCTGGCTTGACCGCATCGGATTGATCGACCGCGCCGACGATCCGGCAGGCGTCCTGCCTTACGGCGCGCAGCGGCGTCTCGAAATCGCGCGTGCGATGTGCACGGATCCGGTGCTGCTTTGTCTTGACGAGCCGGCGGCCGGCCTCAATCCGCGTGAAAGCGCCGAATTGAACGAGCTTTTGCTAGCCATTCGCGACGAGTTCGCGGTGTCGATCCTGCTGATCGAGCACGACATGTCGGTGGTGATGGGAATATCCGATCACGTGGTCGTGCTCGATTACGGCATAAAGATCGCCGACGGGGCGCCACGAGCCGTGCGCGACGATCCGAAAGTGATTGCAGCCTATCTCGGCGTTGCTGACGAAGACGTCGAGCAGGTCGAGACCGAGGTGGGTTTGTGAACACGCCCCTGCTCTCGGTGCGCGGGGTGACCGCTTTCTACGGGCGGGTGCAAGCGCTCAAAGGCGTCGATCTCGACGTCAACGCCGGCGAGATCGTGGCGCTCATCGGCGCCAACGGCGCCGGCAAATCCACGTTGATGATGACGGTGTGCGGCAATCCGCGGGCCCGTGACGGAGAAATTTTGTTTGACGGCCGGGAGATTACGCGGCTGCCAACGCACCAGATTGCGCGACTGAAGCTTGCGCAAGCACCCGAAGGCCGCCGCATTTTCGCGCGCATGACGGTGCTGGAAAATCTGCAGATGGGGGCAATCGCCGCCGAGACTATTGCCTTTCGTCGCGAACTCGAACGCGTGCTGACGCTGTTCCCTCGTCTCAGTCAACGACTGGCTCAGCGCGGCGGCACGCTTTCGGGCGGCGAGCAACAAATGCTGGCGATTGCGCGCGCGCTCATGAGCCAACCGCGGCTGCTCATGCTGGACGAGCCGTCACTCGGGCTCGCCCCGCTGATCGTGCGCCAGATTTTCGACGCCATCAGGAGGCTCAACACCGAGAACGGCCTGAGCGTTTTTCTGGTGGAGCAGAACGCCTATCACGCGCTCAAGCTTGCGCACCGCGGCTATGTGCTGGTCAACGGGCTGGTCACACTTTCAGGCGCCGGTCGCGAGTTGCTCGACCGCCCGGAAGTAAAATCGGCCTATCTGGAAGGCGGCCGTCAGCAGACCGACACATGATGCAGGGTTTTTCGCACGAGGAGGGCGCGTTCGGCATCTTCCTCCTGGTCAATATCGTTCTCGGCGGCGGAGCAGCGGCGCTTGCTGGCCGCGCCATTGCCGACACCTGGCGACCGTGGTGGCAAGTCGTGATGTATGTGCTGATGCTGGGTGCCGCGGTGCGCTTCATTCATTTCGCGTTGTTCGATGCAACACCGCTGGCGCTGCGTTATTACCTCATCGATGCGGCAATTTGCCTGGCATTCGGACTATTGGGCTTCCGGATCGCACGCGCGTCGCAAATGGTGCGGCAATATGGGTGGATCAATCAGCCGAACGGCCCCCTGCGCTGGCGCAGCAGATCGCCGTGACGTAGATTGCGCGATGCCGGGTTTCTGCCGGACCAGGACACCAACCATGAAAATGATTGCGACGTTCGGCATGGCGCTGGGATTGGGGTTCGCGCTGGCAAGTCACGCGATCGCGCAGGTCAAATTCGGCGTCGGCGGCCCGATCACCGGCGCGAATGCCGCAACCGGCGCCGAGATGAAGAACGGCGTCGATCAGGCGATCGCCGACCTCAACGCTGCCGGCGGAATCCTCGATCAGAAGATCACGCAGGAGTACGGCGACGACGTGTCCGATCCCAAGCAAGGCGTATCGGTTGCCAACAAATTTGGCGGCGACGGGGTCAAGTTCGTCATCGGCCATTACAATTCCGGCGTCACCATTCCGGCCTCGGACGTCTACCGCGAGAACGGCATCCTCGAAATTACGCCCGCCTCCACCAATCCGACCGTCACCGAGCGCGGCATGTGGAACATTTTCCGCACCTGCGGACGCGACGACCAACAAGGCGAAGTCGCCGGCAGCTATATTCTCGCGCATTTTCGCGACAAGAAGGTCGCCTTCGTCAACGACAAGACGACCTACGGTAAAGGCCTCGCCGACGAAACGCTGAAAACCATCCGCGCCGGCGGCATGAACGACGTGCTCTACGAAGGCATCAACACCGGCGAGAAGGATTACTCGGCGTTGATCTCGAAGATCAAACAATCGGGCGCCGACCTCGTCTATTTCGGCGGGCTGTACACGGAAGGCGGCCTGATTGTGCGTCAGATGCGCGACCAGGGCATCAAGGCACCGTTGATGGGCGGTGACGGCATCACGTCGGACGAGTTTGCGTCCGTCGGCGGGCCGGGTGTCGAGGGCACGCTGATGACCTATGGAGCCGACCCGCGCAACCGGCCTGAAGCCAAGGCTGTTGTCGATGAGTTCCGCGCCAAAAAATTCGAGCCGGAAGCCTATACGCTCTATAGCTACGCCGGCGTGCAAATCATCAAGCAGGCTGCCGAGGCGGCCAAATCGGTCCAGCCCAAGAAAGTCGCGGAAGCGATGCACTCGGGCATGAATTTCAAAACCGTGCTTGGCGACATTTCCTATGACAAGAAGGGCGACCTCACCAAGCTCGACTACGTGATGTACATTTGGAAGAAAGACGCCGGCGGCAAACTCACCTACGTGCAATGTCCCGAGGCCGGTTGCTCGATGTAGTCGCTCTTCCGTTTCCAGGACGCCCGAAAACCGCCTGCGAAGCCAGGTTTTCTCAGCCGATTTTTCCCAGCATCGGGAACGTGTCCAAGAGCCAGAAGCTCGCTTGCGTCACCGCGCCGGTGAGAAACGCGACACCGGTGAGAACAAGCAAGCCGCCCATGGCCTTTTCGACAAGGCCGAGATGGACGCGAAAACGGGCAAGAAATGCGGCGAAAGGTTCGACCGCCAGTGCTGCGGCGATGAACGGAATACCGAGACCCAGAGAGTAAATCGCGAGCATGCCGGCCCCTTTGGCCACCGTTTCCTCTGACGCCGCGATCGCCAGAATGGCTGCCAGGATCGGTCCGATGCAAGGCGTCCAGCCGAGCGCGAACGCGAGTCCCATCAGGTAAGCGCCCCACAATCCAACAGGTTTCGGAACTTCAAGACGCTTTTCGCGCATCAATAATGCGATCGGTGTCAGCCCCAAAAAATGCAGACCCATAATGATAATGACGATGCCCGCAACAATGGCGAGTTCACCCGAATAAGCACGCAGCACGGCGCCGATGGCGCTCGCGCTCGCACCGAGAGCGACGAACACCGTGGAAAAACCGAGCACGAATAACAGCGCAGCCGTGATCGTCTCCCGCCGCACACGCGGCTCGGGTTCGGCGTCGGCGAACCGTTCAAGCGATGTGCCGGTGAGATAGACAAGATACGGCGGGACGAGCGGCAGCACGCAGGGCGAAAGAAAACTCAGCATGCCGGCCGCGAGCGCGGCAACAACGGTCACGTTCATGACGGCACTCATGCCCGGGAGATCCAGACCGCGCAAGCTTGCCCGCTCGCAGCCCGCGAGGTTGTGATCGTTGACGAACTCGGCAAAATCGTCTCCGCTGCCCGCGCTCTCGAGGCTTGATGTGCGCAATCTCATTACCGACGTGCCCGGCATTAGGATCGGTCATGCCGAAGACTTGCGTCTCGGTTCAGGCGCAACGGCGATTGTGTTCGACGAGCCGGCGGTCGCCTCCATCGACGTGCGCGGCGGCGGTCCGGGCACGCGCGAAACCGCGCTGCTCGATCCGGCCCAAACGGTCGAAGGCATCGACGCCATTACGTTATCCGGCGGATCGGCGTTCGGTCTCGATGCGGCCTCCGGCGTGCAGGCCTGGCTGAAAGAAAAGGGCCGCGGGTTTGTGGTGCGCACCGCGCTCGTTCCGATCGTGCCGGCAGCCATTCTGTTCGATCTATTGGGCGCCGGCGACAAAGACTGGGGGCGTTACCCACCCTATCGGGAGCTCGGTTACGCGGCTGCTGCCGCCGCGAGTTCCGATTTTGCACTCGGCAGCGTCGGCGCCGGCACCGGCGCCACCACAGTCAATTGCAAAGGTGGGATTGGTTCCGCGTCGGCGCAGACACCGGGCGGTCACGTGATCGGCGCACTCGCGGCCGTCAATGCCGCCGGCAGCGTCGTTGTCGATCGCGGCCCGTGGTTCTGGGCGAGCCCTTTTGAATCCGGCGACGAGTTCGGCGGGCGCGGCTGGCCGTCACCTTTTCCGGCGACCGCGCTGGAGCCAGTGACCAAGGGAAGTGCGCGCGCAAGTACCACACTGGTCGTGGTTGCGACCGATGCCATTTTGACCAAGGCACAGGCCAAGCGGCTTGCCGTCATGGCCCAATCGGGCCTTTCGCGCGCCATTTATCCGGTCCACAGCCCGCTCGACGGCGACGTCGTCTTTACCGCCTCGACTGGCCGGCGGCCACTCGCCGACCCGTTGCTGGGATTAACCACGCTTGGCGCAATTGCGGCGAATGTCGTGGCGCGGGCGATTGCACGCGGTGTCTACACCGCCTCAGCCTTGCCCTTGGCCGGTGCAATGCCGAGCTGGCGCGATCAATTCCCTCGTTAGGCCCAAGGGAAATTACGATTTTTGGAGGTTGCGGCGTACCGTGGAAACCACATCCTTCAACTTTTGAACGGTTTTGGCCGTCCGGCGTTGACTCGCCGATCGATTGAGCCTTCTCTTTGTCACCATCAGTAGGGTTAGTACGAGGCTGTTATGCGCTTGTTTGTCATCCTCGTTGCCGCCTTGGCGAGCCTTGGCCTCGCGGCTTTCGGCGTCGTTTCCGCGCAAAAGGCCATTTCGCCGACAGCGAGCACCACTGTCCGCGTTGCTTCCACTCCAACGAGCACGCCCGTCGCGCCCCGCGCGCCGGTAAATCAGGTGGCGCAGGCGACGGTGAGCGATGCACCGGTACCCGCTGCGGTCGTTGCCGCCCATCCCGTAGCCGAACTCTCGACGCCGGCCGCGCCGACCCGCGTCGCAGAAAACGCGCCCGTGCCAAATACGGCCGCACCGCCGCCGGCTTCGAGTGCGCCGCAAAGCAACGCCGCGCCAAACAAACCCAATCCGCAAGCCAGCAACATTCCGCCTTGCGACAAGCCGGGTGGTATGGGGCTTTCACGCATCGTTGAAATCGACACCACCGGCGGTCCCGGCTTTGGCTTCGAGCATTTTAAGCAATACGATTTCCTGCGCGACAAAGAAGTCGTTCTCACCTTCGATGATGGTCCATGGCCTGGCAACACGCCGGCCGTGCTGAAAGCGCTGACCGATCAGTGCCTGAAGGCGACCTTCTTTGAGATCGGCGAGCACGCGATGTGGCATCCGGAGATCACCAAACAAGTGATCGAGGCCGGCATGACCGTCGGCACTCACACGTGGTCGCACAAGGATCTTGCGAAGAATCCGTACGCCAGCGACATCGAGAAGGCCAAGGACGAAATCGAGATGGGCAACAGCGCTGTGCACGCAGCCGCGGCCGGCGCGCCGGTCGCCCCGTTCTTCCGCTTTCCCGACCTGCAACATCCGCCGCAGCTTCTTGCCTATCTCGCCGAGCGCAACATGGCGATCTTCTCGACCGATATCGACTCGTTCGATTTCAAGATGCGCAAGCCCGAGCAGGTGATCAAATCGGTGATGACCAAGCTGGAAAAGCGCGGCAAGGGCATCATCCTCATGCACGACTTCCAGCACGCCACCGCCGAAGCAGTGCCGGAATTGCTGCAACAGCTAAAGGCCGGCGGCTATAAGGTCGTGCACATGGTGCCGCGCGGGCAGCTGACCACAATTCCCAAATACGACGAGATGGTCACGCAGCAGGATAAGCTGTCGTCGAACAATACGCGGCCCGAAGCGAGCGTCGTCCGCACCATCGGCGAATAATCAGGCTTCAGCTCACGAAGCGCTCGGCGCTGTAAGGCGTTGGATCGCAAAACGGGGTCGCGCCGGTCATCATCTCGGCGATGAGCCGGCCGGTAGCCGGCCCTAGCGTCAAGCCCCAATGGGCGTGGCCGAACGCCAACCATATCCCACGCTGCTGCGCCGCGCGCCCGATCACCGGCCGAGAGTCAGGAAAGCATGGCCGCGCCCCCATCCACGGTTCCGCCTCGACGCCCTCGCCCAACGGAAACAGGGCGCGTGCCGCAGGCAGCAGCCGCTCAAGCTGCACGGGGGTGGGTGCTGCATCGCGGGCGGCAAATTCAACGCCGGTAGTGATGCGAATGCCCTGCTCCATCGGCGCCAAGCAATAACCGATGTCGGCATCAAGAACCGGGCGGCTCAACGTCGCGTTTCCGCGTGGGCGATAATGGCGGTGATAGCCGCGCTTGACCGCCAGCGGCAGCTTAATTCCGAGCGTCGCAAAAACGTCCGACGCCCAGGGGCCGAGCGCAATCACCACGTCGCTGGCATCGATCGGGCCGGATGTCGTCTCGACCCGCCACCGGGAATCGGCGCGATGAAGGGTTCGGGCGTCGCCCGTTATGATCAGACCGCCTAACGCCGTAAAATAAGCCGCGTAAGCACGCGTCAGGGCCAAAGGATTGGTGACGTTCACCGCGCCGGTCCAGTGCACGGCGTGGCGGAAGACCGGCGCCAGCGAGGGCTCGAGCGCGACGACGGCATCGGCGTCGAGCGGAACATTCGGGATGTTGAGACTTGCGGCTAATTCAAGCTCGGGCATTTGCGCGGCATAGGCGCGGTCGGTGCGGTAGAGCTTGAGCCAGCCGCGCCGCCCGAAATAGCGCTCGGCGCCGGCCTCGACTGCAAGGGCGTCATGCTCCGGCACGGCGCGCGCGAACAGCGGCCGCAGCGCAATCGCTGTCTCCGTCAGCTGCTTCAGCTGCGAGGCGGCACGGAAGGCCAGGAGCCACAGCACCAGACCGGGCAGGTCCAGGAGGTGGTAATTGGCGATTGCCGCGCGTTTGAGCGCGATGCGCGTGAGCTCTCCCCAATTCACCGGGAATGCCGGCGGAAAGATCATGTTGCCTTCGATGATCCCGGCATTGCCGTACGAGGTGCCCTCGCCCGGTGCCTGCCGGTCGATCAAGGCCACCGATAGGCCGCGCTTGGCCAGATGAACGGCGATCGAGGTACCGACGATGCCGGCTCCAAGCACGATTGTGTCAGTCTGCGCCAGGGAAGACCTCCGCTGAAATTTGCGCCTACCCTATGGGTGCAGGCGGGCCGCGCGACAAGGGCCGTCGGCGCTTGGCGGGTGAAGCTCTATCGGCGGAGCTGCACGCGTTGCCCGCATGCGCATGCCGTGTTAGGCGAGCGTGGGAGAACCCGGTGCAACGGCCGCTCATCATCGCCCCGTCGATCCTCGCCGCTGATTTTGCCAAGCTCGGCGAGGAAGTTCGCGCAATCGACGCCGCTGGCGCCGACTGGATCCACGTCGACGTCATGGACGGCCATTTCGTGCCCAACATCACCATCGGACCAGACATTGTCAAAGCGCTGCGCCGCCACTCGCAAAAGCCGTTCGACGTCCATCTGATGATCGCGCCTTGCGATCCCTATCTGGAAGCCTTCGCCAAAGCGGGCTCCGATATCATCACCGTTCATGTCGAGTCCGGGCCGCATATTCACCGTTTGCTGCAGGCGATCCGCGCGCTCGGCAAGAAAGCCGGCGTGACGCTCAATCCCGGCACGCCGGTGGAAACGATCGAACCGGTCATCGACCTCGTCGACCTCATCCTGGTGATGTCGGTCAATCCGGGCTTCGGCGGCCAGAAATTTATTTCCGCGGCCATCGACAAGGTGCGCGCGCTGCACGCGCTCGCCGCCGGCAGACCGATCGACATCGAGATCGACGGCGGCATTACGCCGGACCTCGCGCCCGAAGTGGCGCGGGCCGGCGCCAACGCTTTCGTCGCCGGTTCTGCCGTCTTCAAGGACGGCACGCCGGAATCGTACCGCACCAACATCGCGGCGATCCGGCACGCGGCGGCACTCGCGCGCGGGGAGGCCGCCTGATGGGTATGCTGATTGACGGACAATGGCGCGACCAGGATCCGCCGGCGGAGTGGGGCAAGGCTGGCAACTTTCAGCGGGTGGACAGCATTTTTCGCGACCACATCACCGCTGACGGCTCATCGGGCTTCGAGGCGGAGGCCGGACGCTATCACCTGTACGTCGCCTACACGTGCCCGTGGGCGCATCGCACCCAGATCTATCTGGCGCTGAAGAAGCTGACCGGCGCGATCAGCGTGTCGATCGCCATACCCGGCTTGCGTGAGCAAGGTTGGACGTTCGAAGACAATCCCGCTTTCCCGGACTGCCCGCCGGACCGGGTCAACGGCTTCCACTATCTGCACCAGGCCTACAGCGCGAGCGACGCGCATTATACCGGCAAGGTCACGGTGCCGACGTTGTGGGACAAAAAGACCAAGCGGATCGTGAACAACGAGTCCTCCGAAATCATCCGCATGCTCAATTCGGAATTTGCCGCCGTCGGCGCCGATCCGACCGACTATTATCCCAAGGCCTTGCGCGCCGAAATCGATCGCGTCAACGCGAAGGTCTACACCAACGTGAACAACGGGGTGTACCGCTGCGGCTTTGCCCGCTCGCAGACCGCCTACGACGAGGCCTATGACGCGTTGTTTGCCGCGCTCGACGAAATCGAGGCGCGGTTGTCCCGCCAGCGCTATCTGGTCGGTAATCAGATCACCGAGGCCGATTGGCGGCTATTTCCAACCTTGGTGCGCTTCGACGTCGCCTATTTTTCGCTTTTCAAATGCAACCGACAGCGGATCGCGGATTTTCCAAACCTGCTCAACTATGTGCGCGAGCTATACGCGGTTCCGGGCGTCGCCCAAACGGTCAAGCCGCGCTATTATGTCATGGGCTATTATTCGGTCACGCGCGTCAACCCGACCGGCATCATCCCGAAGGGAACGCCGGTCGATTTCCGGCAGCCGCACGACCGCGCGCGCTTCGCTGCATAGATGATCCTGCGCTACACCCGTCCCGAAATGGCGGCGATCTGGTCGCCGGAAACGCGTTTCCGTATCTGGTTCGAGATCGAGGCGCATGCCGCCGACGCGATGGCCGAACTCGGCATCATCCCGAAAGCGGCGGCGGCAAAAATCTGGGCCAAGGGCAAGAGCGCGATATTCGATATCGCGCGCATCGACGAGATCGAGCGCGAGACCAAGCACGACGTCGTCGCCTTCCTCACGCATCTCGCGGAAATCGTCGGACCCGAAGCGCGCTTCGTCCACCAGGGCATGACCTCCTCCGACGTGCTCGACACCTGCCTCAACGTGCAACTGGTGCGCGCTGCGGACCTGCTGATTGCTGACGTCGACAAGCTCAATGCCGCGCTCGACCGCCGAGCGCATGAATACAAATACACGCCGACCATCGGCCGCTCGCACGGCATCCATGCCGAGCCGACCACCTTTGGGCTAAAGCTCGCATACGCCTATGCCGAGTTCGACCGCGCCAGGCATCGGCTCAAGGCGGCGCGCAGCGAGGTCGCAACCTGCGCCATCTCCGGCGCGGTCGGCACCTTTGCGCAAGTCGACCCGCGGGTGGAGGCGCACGTCGCCAAAGCCATGGGGCTTGCAGTCGAGCCGATCTCCACGCAGGTCATTCCGCGCGACCGCCATGCCATGTATTTCGCCACCCTCGGCGTCGTCGCCTCCTCGGTGGAGCGGCTGGCGACTGAAATCCGCCATCTGCAGCGCACCGAAGTGCTGGAGGCGGAGGAGTATTTCTCGGAAGGCCAGAAAGGCTCTTCCGCGATGCCGCACAAGCGCAATCCGGTGCTGTCGGAGAATCTGGTCGGGCTTTCGCGGATGGTGCGCGCTTATGTGATACCAGCGATGGAAGATGTCGCGCTGTGGCATGAGCGCGACATCTCGCACTCTTCGGTCGAGCGCATGATCGGGCCCGATGCAACGGTGACCCTCGATTTCGCGCTCAATCGGCTGGCCGGGATTATCGACAAGCTGATCGTCTACCCGGACGCCATGCGCAAAAACCTCGAACGCCTTGGCGGCCTCGTTCATTCTCAGCGCGTCCTGCTGGCGCTGACCCAAAAAGGCGTGACGCGCGAAGATGCCTATCGTCTCGTGCAGCGCAACGCCATGAAGGCCTGGGGCGGCGAGGGCGATTTCCAGACGCTGTTGCAGGCAGACCCCGACGTGCGCAAGCACTTAAGCGAGAAGAAACTCGCCGCAAACTTCGACCTCGATTTTCACTTCGCGCAGGTGGACACGATCTTTAAGCGGGTGTTTGGTCGCGGCTAGGCCTCTGACTCAGCGACTCGTTTCCTCTGAAGGCGTTCGCCCTGATTCGTTTTAGTTTTTGCTCGCAAATTGTTTGCCCGACTCAGCGCCCCGACGTAACGTCGCGCAACTTTTGCGGCGGAATTAACTTATTCAGGGGAGCAACATGGGCCGACTGGTACGCAGTCCGAAGGTAGCCGACCTCGATCTGCAAATTGCTGGTCTTGAAGGCATGCTGCAGTCCGGCATCGCCGGAATGCAGGTGACGAATGCCGAGCCGGGTGACAGCTATCTCGAACGCATGGTGAAGTACGTGCCGGCTGAGATCATCGCCTTCTCGATGGTGATCAACAGCATCCTCGACCAGGCCATGAAGTCCGGCGGTCCCAACGCCACCATGGCCGGCATTCCGGTGCCTGGCATCGCCGCCATCGCGTTGGTTGTTGCCTGCATCCTGACGCCGTTGTTTTGCTGGTACGTCCGCCAGGATGGCGACGCCTGGGTCGTCAATGCGGCGGTCTCGACAGTGGCGATGCCGTTCTGGGCCTATCTGATGGGCGCTGTCGCCTTCGCCAACTTTCATGACGGCAATCTGGCGGCGATCCTGGTCCTGTCGTTCACGGTGATCAGCGGTCTGGTCACGCCCCGGCCGGAGAAAGCCAAGCTGCGCGAGCAAGCCGTCGAAGCAGTGCCGGAGGAAGCCGCACCCGAGCGGCCCCGTCTGGTCGACGTTTTGGCGGTCTAGTCAACCGCATTCCTTGATCGTCCGGGGCGATTGCCCGGCCCATTTGGCCGTGCCATGTGTCGTGCGATGGCGGCAGACGAAACCATTTTGGTGTTTGATTCGGGGCTGGGCGGACTGACGGTTTACCGCGAAATCGCCGCAGCGTGGCCCGATGCTCGCTTCGTCTACATTGCCGACGATGCGGCCTTCCCCTACGGGGCGATGGAGGAGCGCGCGCTGGTCGCGCGCGTCGTCGACATCGTTGGCGAATCGATCGCCGCTCACGAGCCTGATCTCGTTGTCATCGCTTGCAACACCGCCTCCACCATCGCGCTATCCGGCTTGCGCCAACGATTTTCAGTACCGTTCGTGGGCACCGTGCCGGCGATCAAACCGGCCTGCGCCGGTTCGCTGACGCGGCGCGTGTCGGTGCTCGGCACCGAGGCGACGATAGCGCGCGAATACACGCGTGCCCTCATTCGCGACTATGCCGGCGATTGCCAGGTCACGCTGGTCGGATCAAACAAGCTTGCTGGCTACGCCGAAGCCGAACTTGCGGGCGCGCCGGTGAGCGACGCGGCGCTGCAGGCTGAGATCATGCCGTGTTTCCACAACGACGGCGCGCGCACGGACACCGTGGTGCTGGCCTGCACCCACTACCCGCTCATCGTCGAGCGGCTGCGGCAGCTGGCCCCATGGCCGGTTCAGTTCGTCGATCCGGCGCCGGCGATCGCGCGGCGTGTCGTCGATCTCCTCGGTCCGCCGCGACGCGGCGGGATCGCCGGCCCGACGCGCGTCGTTTTCACCTCCGGGCGGACTCCGCCGGAAGCACTTAAGCGCTTCGGCATCTCCGCCGACGAGCCGGTCTCGGCGAAGGCCGATTAACAGCGACCTTCCACCGCGCCGGTTGAACTTGCCGCGCTAAAGCGCTGACGTTAGGGTCGGCTCACAAATCTTGCCGGGCAGCATGGGGAACGACATGACCGTTGCGGTCCACGCGGAACGCAGTGCCTGGTATCTCAATCGCTGGAATCAGCTGATCCTCGGCATCATCGCCATGATGGCGATTTCCAGCCCGCAATATGTGTGGACGTTGTTCACCGGGCCGCTCAATCAGAAGCTCGGCACGACGCTCGCACAGTTGCAGTGGACATTCTCGCTGCTGATCATTTTACAGACCTGGCTGTCGCCGTTTCAGGCCTATCTGGTCGACCGCTTCGGCCCGCGATTGCTGATCGCCATCGGCGCGCTGCTGTCGGGCGGCTCATGGGTGCTCTCGGCGTGGGTCGATAACATCTGGGCGCTATATTTCACCTACGGCGTCCTCGGCGGGTTCGGGACCGGCATTATCTACGTCGGGATCATCGGGCTGATGGTGCGGTGGTTTCCCGACCGGCGCGGCCTCGCCACCGGCTTGGCGGCGGCTGGCTATGGCTTCGGCGCCGTCTTCACCAGCTTTCCCATCGACAGCATGATCAAGAGTTCCGGCTACGCCCACACTTTGTTGGTGTGGGGCGTCATCCAGGGCGTTATCGGCATCGTCGCGGCGCAATGGCTGCGCACCCCGCCGGAGAATTATCAGGTGACGAGCGCAGCGCCTGCGCAGGCGATCGCCAAGCAACAGACAAAGCGCAGCTACTCGCCGCTAGAGATGCTGAAAAGCCCGGTCTTCTACCTGCTGTTTTTGATGATGAGCATGATGTCGACGAGCGGCCTGATGGTCGTTTCCAACGTTGGTCCGTTCGCCAAAGAGTTCGGCGTTGCCGACGTGCTGGTGCTGGGCATGGCGGCGTTGCCGCTGTCGCTGACGTTGTCGCGCATCACCAACGGACTGACGCGGCCGTTTTTTGGCTGGATCTCCGATCATATCGGCCGCGAATCGACGATGGCGCTGGCATTTTCGCTGGAAGCCGTCGCTATCCTGGTGCTGTTCGCCTTCATCAACCAACCGGCGCTGTTCGTCGTGCTCACCGGCCTGGTTTTCTTCGGTTGGGGCGAGATTTTCTCACTGTTCCCCTCGACGCTCACAGATACTTTTGGGCCGAAATACGCCGCCACCAATTACGGCTTTCTGTATATCGCCCAGGGCGTAGGTTCGATCTTCGGCGGGCCGGCGGCGGCTTTCCTCAAGCAAACTGCGGGAAGCTGGACGGCCGTGTTCGTCGTCGTCGCCGCGCTCGATGCGTTGACGGCCGTTTTGGCCATCACCGCGCTGCGCCGCATGCGGCAAAAGCAGCTCGCCGCCGGGTAACCCCTTTGGCCCTTCACGGTTTGACACTGCCCCGGTTTGCCCCTAGATACGCCGCACTGCGCGGGCCATTTGGGCCCGCGCAGTGTTTCGCGACCCGTGGTTGGCGCCGGCGCTTCGGCGATTGACCTGTCGGTTCCGGCGGAAAGTCCCGGAACAGAGGAGGGCGCGATCCTCAAACCCACGTGGCATGATCCCGAACAGCGGTCTTTGCGGTTTTCGGACCAGATCATGCCCAGACAACGACGAGGACGCGAATGACCAAGCGCCACGAGGCGAAGTACAAGATCGACCGCCGGTTGGGCCAGAACATCTGGGGCCGGCCAAAATCACCGATCAATAAACGCGAATACGGCCCCGGCCAGCACGGCCAGCGCCGCAAAGGCAAGCTCTCGGACTATGGCGTGCAACTGCGCGCCAAGCAGAAGCTCAAGGGCTACTACGCCAACATGTCGGAGCGGCATTTCCGCGGCATCTACGACGAGGCGCGGCGGCTTAAAGGCGATACCGGCGCTCACATGATCGGACTGCTCGAGCGTCGTCTGGACACCGTGATCTATCGGGCCAAATTCGTGCCGACCGTGTTCGCGGCACGCCAGTTCGTCAATCACGGCCATGTCAAAGTGAACGGTCGCCGCGTTACCATCCCCAGCATCCGCATCAAGGTCGGCGACCTCATCGAGGTCAGAGACAAGTCGAAACAATTGGCGCTGGTGTTGGAAGCGACCGCGCTCGCCGAACGCGACGTGCCCGACTATATCGAAGTCGACCACACCAAGATGACGGCAAAGCTGTCGCGCGTTCCGGCGATCGACGACGTGCCCTACCCGGTTCAGATGGAACCGCACCTCGTCGTCGAATACTATTCGCGCTGATCGATCACGCACTGCGAGCGCCGCAGGCGCCGAATTTGGCGACCTAATTCGGATTTTTGCTGCGGCGCTTTCAAAAATTGAATCGTTTTTGCTGCGGCGCGAAAGCGCCGTGGTGCTGTTGGTTATGCACCTCTTTGTCGCCCGCAAACTTGAAATGCCACCCCCCCCCGAGTACGCTCCGCCGCGCAAATGCAAGCAACCGTCGTTGATTGCGTACGCTCGGGGCATCAACTGACTAAGGGGAGAACGTACATGGACGCGTTGGGAAGGATCAAAGGCTGGATCGGTAGTTTGACGGATATCGGTTTGGCGCTGCTGGCGCTCGCGATCGTCGCGGCGCTGCTCGTCGGCTCCAATCTGCCGTTCTTCGGCAACGTCACTGGCAACATCGCAGCTCTAGTGAAGAGCCTCGGCGACGCCGGTCTCGTCGGCCTGATCACGGTTGGAATCATCATCTGGCTGTTTTCCGGACGTAGAGCGGCCTAAGTCCGGATCGCGATACGCGACAGAAAACGCGTACGCGAAACGACGTTGGGTGGCGGGCAACTCCCACCCAACGCTTCGGCATGATTGTTAGAGATCATGCTTCCCGGCAGAATTCACTGCGGCGACCGGGCTCCAATTTTTGGCGATTGCGTGCGCGAGGTGAGCGATGCTGCAGCATCTGCAAAGGGCCAAGCAATATCTGTGGGCTTTCGTCGAGATCGGTTTTCTGTCGATCCTTGCCATCATCCTGCTTTACCTGATCCTTGGAGCGAATTCCGGCGTCTTCGTTTCAACTGTCGCCGACAACGTGCTCAAATTCGCCAACGCCATTCCCGCGCAAAGCCTGGTCGGCCTCGCCATCGTGCTGGCGCTGACGATATTGCTTGCCAACCGCATGCGTTGACGGAAGCTTCGCGCGCAAGGCCAATGCTGAAGCCGATACTGAAAATGAAATGGCCGGGAAAATCCCGGCCATGCCACGTCCGACAGTTCGCCCGTGGCGCTAAACCTCTGCGCCTTCCTTGACGGCGAAGCCGCGCTCCTTGAACAGCGACTGCAGTTCGCCGGCCTGGAACATTTCGCGGATAATGTCGCAGCCGCCGACAAACTCGCCCTTGACGTAGAGCTGCGGGATGGTCGGCCAGTTGGAATACGATTTGATGCCGCCGCGCAGGTCGTCGTTCTCGAGGACGTTGAGGCCTTTGTACGGCACGCCGAGATAATCGAGGATTTGCACGACCTGTCCCGAAAAGCCGCACATCGGGAATTGCGGCGTACCCTTCATGAACAGAACAACGTCGTTGCTCTTCACTTCGTTGTCGATGAATTGCTCGATGGACATCGCGGTCTTCCTTGTTGGCGCCGCGGGGCCCGACCCGCGCCGACTCTATCCTCTTGACCAGAATATATGTAACCACAACCCTGTGTACCAGAACCTGCGCACAAAACCATGCCGTCGATACAACCCCGAGGAACAAAATTCGGTCGGGTGAGGAATTGGTTCTGCCGACGCCGGTTAAGCGAAGACGGTTCTCCCGGACCGGGCGCCCTTGGGCGAAATTCGTTATTCGGCGGGGAAGCCTAGCCTTGCGGTGTGCCGGTCTGGAGCGCCAAGGCGTGCAATTTGCCGCCCATTTCGCCTTTAAGCGCGTCGTAGACGATCTTGTGCTGCTGCACGCGCGACTTGCCGCGAAAGGATTCGGCGATCACCGTCGCGGCGTAATGATCGCCGTCGCCTGCAAGGTCGCGGATCGTCACGTCTGCGTCCGGGATGCCGGCCCGTATCAGCCGCTCGATATCGTTTGCAGCCATGGCCATGGCGGCACCTCCGTATCTTCCGACTCCCCCCGGGCACTTTCGGTTTAACAGACCGAGGCCGGCGCGAAAAGGATGGCGATGTCGCAATGGGCCGATGGACAAGTTTCGTGCGGTCCGGCAACTTCGCGGCAAACACGCTGGGGGGACGCTATGCAGGGTAAAAATGCCGATGTTTTGGCTTTTCTGGTCTTAGCTTTCGTGGTTTTGGCCGGCGTGCTTGGCGTCTCGACTGGACCTGTCGTCGCGCAGCAGCCGACGTCCGAGCAAACCGCTGCCATCCGCCAGTCCTGCCGGTCCGATTTCATGTCGAATTGTTCGGGCGTTCAGCCGGGCGGCAAAGAAGCGTTCGACTGCCTGATGCGCAACGCGAGCCGCGTGTCGGCACCCTGCAAATCGGCGCTCGACGCTATCGGCTCAAAACCGCCGGCAACCGAGACTTCGGCACCGCCACCCGTCGCGCCGCCTGCGGCAGCGACGCCCGCGCCAACAGTAGCGCCGGCTGCCGCTACCGCCGACAAGCCGACCACGCAGCAGATGAGCGCGCTGCGCGCTGCCTGCCGGTCGGATTTTGGCATCCATTGCCCCGCCGTAAAGCCGGGAGGAAAGGCCGCGCTGCGCTGCCTGGAAGTCAACGCGCCCGCTTTGTCGCCGGCCTGTAGAAGCGCCGTGGCGAGCCTCGGCGGCGCCGCCTCCCCGGCCCCGGCCCCCGCGCCGGCGGCATCAGCGGCCCCCGCGGTCGCGCCGCTCGGGCCTATTCCGCCTATGCGGCCTCGCAAGGCGATGCAAATCCTTTCGTTCTGCGAACCCGAGCGCGCAACCTTATGCGGGGGCGTTCCCGCCGGCGGAGGCCGCATTCTCGAATGCCTTGCCGCCAACGCACCGCGGCTTTCGCCGGTGTGCTATCAGGCGATCGCGCGCGGCATCAGATAATCTGCCACGGGGTCGCGCCGATTACCGCCACAGCTCGCTGCTGGCGAGGCGCGCGCCTTGTGCGAGCGCTTCGAGCTTCGCCCAGGCAAGTTGCGGGTGAATGCGGCCGCCAAACCCGCAATCGGTGCCGGCGATGACGTTCTCTTTGCCGACCACATCCGCGTAGCGGATGATGCGGTCAGCCACCACGCGCGGATGTTCGACGATGTTCGTGGCATGGCTGACCACGCCGGGAATGAGCAGTTTGCCGTCGGGCAGTGCGACATCCTCCCACACCCGCCACTCGTGCTCGTGGCGGACATTGCCCGCTTCCACCGAATAGCCGCTGGCGTTGACGCTCAAAACGAGGTCGACGATATCCGCGAGCGGAATGTCGGTGGTGTGCGGACCGTGCCAACTGCCCCAGCAGATGTGATAGCGGATCCGCTCCGGCGGCAAACCGCGCAGCGCGTGATTGAGCGCCTCGATGCGCGCGCTCTCGAACTTCTTGAATTCTGCGAGCGGCGGCTCGGGATTGATCATGTCCCAGTTGTCTGGAAGGCTCGGATCGTCAATCTGCAGCAACAGACCGGCGTCAATGATCGCCTTGTATTCCTCGCGCATCGCGTCAGCGACGGCAAAGACGAACGCCTCGGGATTCGCGTAGTGCACGTCTTCGCTGCGGGCAAAGCTGCCCGGAGCGATCGAGCACATAAAGCCTTCCTTAACGTCAGCGGCGGCCATCGCCTGTTTCAAGTGAGCGATGTCGGCCAAGACCGCATCGTGTCCGGCATATTTGATCGGTCCGGTGCATACCGGACGGCGCCGGCGGCGGCGCGCGGCACTGCCCGAAAGCACCGCCGCCGACTCCGGGTCCTGATAAAATTCGCCGAACTTCTGCCAGTCGCGGCGCTCGGCGAATGTCGACAGCGAGAATTCCGCGACGGTCGACTTCTTGCTTCGTTGCTCCGGAACCGATTCAGGCGGCGAGAACCCGGCCATGCGCGCAAAAGCATAATTCCACCAGGCGCCATAATCGGTTTGCGCCGCCATGGGTTTGCCGAACTCGCCGTCGTCGACAATATCGATGCCGACGTCGCGTTGTTTGTGCACGACGTCGGTGACGGCCGCGGCGAGGCACTTTTCGTAGGCCGCATCATCCTTGCTCTCACCGGCCGCCCGCGCGCGGTTCATGGCGATCAGATCGGCCGGCCGCGACAGGCTTCCCGAATGCGTGGTGAGAATCCCCTCGATGCTGCGTTTCATCGCTCCTGCCTCCCCGACTGCGCCCCGTTTTTATCGTTTCACCGCGAGCCGGCCATGTAGGACGGAAGCCAACTCTCGAAGTGCTTCGAGAGAGCTTCAACCGGCAGCGGCCACTCGTCGTCAAAAGCAAGAACCCACCCGCCGGTGGCGCCAATCCGAATGAGCGGCACCGCTTCCGCCTTGGCCCGTCGTTCCACCGGCCCTTGGTCCTTCGTGGTCAGGACATAACGCGCCTGGTCTTCACCGAACCAGAACGCATGCGCCGGCACGCCGTGCGGGGCCTCTAGCACGGCGCCGATACGCGACACCATCGCCATCTCCGCAAGCGCCACCAGAAGTCCGCCGTCGGACACGTCGTGGACCGCAGTCACGAGACCCTCGCGGATCAGCGACCTGACAAATTCGCCGTGGCGGCGTTCGGCGGCGAGATCGACCGGCGGCGGTGCGCCGTCCTCGCGTCCGCAAACCTCACGCAGATAAAGCGATTGACCGAGCCAGCCCACCGTTTCCCCGAGCAAAAGGATCGACTCGCCTTCCGCCTTGAACGCGATCGTCATCGATGCCGTGAAATCGTCGAGAATGCCCACACCGCCGATGGTCGGTGTCGGCAGGATTGCCTGACCGTTGGTCTCGTTGTAGAGCGAAACATTACCGGACACGATCGGAAAATCGAGCGCGCGGGCTGCTTCCCCAATGCCGCGGATGGCGCCGACGAGTTGGCCCATGATTTCCGGCCGCTCGGGATTGCCGAAATTGAGATTATCAGTAAGCGCCAGCGGGCGCGCGCCGACAGCGCTTAGGTTTCGCCAGGCTTCCGCCACCGCCTGTTTGCCGCCTTCGAACGGGTCGGCCTCGCAATAGCGCGGCGTGACGTCGGCGGTCAGCGCCAGCGCCTTGGGACCTTCGTTGACGCGCACGACTGCGGCGTCGCCGCCGGGCCGTTGCACGGTGTTGCCGAGGATGACGTGGTCGTATTGCTCGAACACCCAACGCTTGGAGCAGAGGTCCGCCGAACCGATGAGTTTTTCCAGTGCGTCGGCGCTAGGCAGCGGAGGCTTGATCGCCGCCGCGGCTATGATCTCACGCCTCGCGCTTGCAGTGTGCGGCCGCTCATAGACCGGCGCTTCGTCGCCGAGTTCCTTGATCGGCAAATCCGCCATCACCGCGCCGCCATGGCGAACGACAAACCGCTTGCTCGGCGTGGTGGTCCCGACTACAGCAAAATCCAACCCCCATTTGCGGAAGATCGCTTCCGCTTCTTTTTCTTTCTCAGGCTTGAGCACCATGAGCATGCGCTCCTGACTTTCGGAGAGCATCATCTCGTAGGCGCTCATGCCGGTTTCGCGGCAGGGCACGGAATCGAGATCCAGCACAACCCCAAGATCGCCTTTGGCGCCCATCTCGACCGCGGAACAGGTGAGCCCGGCTGCCCCCATATCTTGAATGGCGATGACGCAGCCCTTGGCCATGATCTCAAGACAAGCTTCGAGCAAAAGCTTTTCCGAGAACGGATCGCCGACCTGAACCGTCGGCCGCTTCTCATCGGCGTCGGCGCCGAATTCGGCCGACGCCATGGTGGCGCCGTGGATGCCGTCGCGGCCGGTTTTCGAACCGAGATAAACGATAGGCATGCCGACGCCCGATGCGGCGGAATAGAAGATCTTGTCTTTTTCGGCGATGCCGACCGCCATGGCGTTGACCAGACAGTTGCCGTCATAGCGGCGATGAAAGCGCATCTCGCCGCCGACCGTGGGGACGCCGAAAGAATTACCATAGCCGCCGATGCCGGCGACGACCCCGGACACAAGGTGACGCGTTCTTGCATTATCCGGATCGCCGAAAGACAGCGCGTTCAAGCAGGCGATTGGCCGCGCCCCCATGGTAAACACGTCGCGCAAAATACCGCCGACGCCGGTGGCGGCGCCCTGATACGGCTCGATGTAGCTCGGGTGGTTGTGGCTCTCCATCTTGAAAACGACGGCGAGCCCGTCGCCGATGTCGATTACACCGGCATTCTCGCCCGGGCCCTGGATCACCCACGGCGCCTTGGTCGGCAGCGTGCGCAGATGGATTTTGGAGGATTTATACGAGCAATGCTCGTTCCACATCGCCGAGAAGATGCCGAGTTCGGTGAAAGTCGGCGCGCGGCCGATCAGCTTGACGAGGCGCTCGTACTCATCGGGCTTGAGCCCGTGCTCGGCAATCAGTTTCGCGGTAATGGCAGGTTGGTTGGAAATCACGTGCAGGCGCTCAATCCCTTCGACCCTCTCCCATATGGTCAGAGGGTTGTCACGCCGCCAGTTTGAAGTGATCCACAAGGCCCGCGAACAGGCCGCGGCCATCGGTCCGGCCCATTGCCGCTTCGACGTGGTTTTCCGGATGCGGCATCATGCCGAGCACGTTGCCGCGCTCGTTGACGATGCCGGCGATGGCGTTGAGGGCGCCGTTGTGGTTCCAGTTCGGATCGATCATGCCGTCCGGCGAGGCGTAGCGGAACAGCACCCTGCCCTCGCCTTCGAGCCGCGCGATGGTCTCGCCGTCGGCGATGTAATTGCCTTCGCCATGCGCCACCGGCACGCGGATCACCTGCCCGGCATTGTAGCCGCGTGTGAAAGGGGTATCCGAGCGCTCGACGCGCAGATAGACGTCGCGGCAGATAAAGCGGAGCTGCGAATTGCGCATCAGCACGCCGGGGAGCAGGCCAGCTTCGCAGGCGATTTGAAAGCCGTTGCAAACCGCCAGCACCAGGCCGCCTCCGGCAGCGAAGGCGCGCACCGCGTCCATGATCGGGGCCCGCGCCGCGATCGCCCCACAACGCAGATAATCGCCGTAGGAAAAGCCGCCGGGGATGACGACGAGATCGGTGCCGGGCGGCAGTTCCGTCTCGGCGTGCCAGACCAGCGCCGGTTCCCGGCCGGAGATGAGCCGCAGGGCGCGGGCCATGTCGCGTTCGCGATTGATACCGGGGAAGACGAGAACCGCAGATTTCATCGCGCTCCTGCCCGCCGCGCCGGCATCAGCCGGTGACCTCGACCCGGTAGTTCTCGATCACCGTATTGGCAAGAAGCTTTTCCGCGGCGGCCTTCAGGGCAGCTTCGGCGCCGGCCCGGTCGGCGCCTTCGATTTCGATGTCGAACACCTTGCCCTGGCGGACGCTCGCCACGCCGCTGACGCCGAGCGAACGCAGCGCGCCTTCGATCGCCTTGCCCTGCGGATCGAGAATGCCGGATTTCAGCGTGACAAAGACGCGGGCCTTCATAACAGCGCTCCGCGCCCCTTGCGTCAGCCCTTGACCAGGATGGGACCGGCGCCCTGCGGCCGCTCGCCTTCGCTCATGATGCCGAGCCGCTTGGCGACCTCGGTATAGGCCTCGAGCAGGCCGCCAAGGTCGCGGCGGAAGCGGTCCTTGTCGAGCTTCTCATTCGACTTGATGTCCCACAAGCGGCAGGAATCCGGCGAAATCTCGTCGGCTACGACAATGCGCATCATGTCGTTTTCCCACAGCCGCCCGGTCTCCATCTTGAAATCGACCAGCCGGATGCCGACGCCGAGGAACAGCCCGGACAGAAAGTCGTTGACGCGGATCGCAAGCGACATGATGTCGTCGATCTCCTGCGGCGTCGCCCAGCCGAACGCGGTGATGTGTTCCTCCGACACCATCGGATCATTGAGCTGGTCGTTCTTGTAATAGAACTCGATGATCGAGCGCGGCAGTTGCGTGCCTTCCTCGATGCCCAGCCGCTGCGACAGCGAACCGGCGGCGACGTTGCGCACCACGATTTCCAACGGAATGATCTCGACCTCGCGAATAAGCTGCTCGCGCATGTTGAGCCGGCGGATGAAGTGCGTCGGCACGCCGATGTCGT
>CAYWNY010000019.1:0-34597 GCA_964459765.1 uncultured Hyphomicrobiales bacterium
CATGTGGATCAGCGTAAAAAAGCAGCGTGAGTAAATCTGCCAAAGTAGTGCTAGTGTCCCGATTCCGAAGTTCGCAAACGCTTGCAGCACTTCCGGTGCGAACCTCGGAATCAAAGGGACACTGGCAAACTTATGACTCTAGTGTGGGTTTTGGATTCAAAGTTCCTCTCGGAGCTAGCCGCTTAATTGTAGGAACTTCGAATCCACTACACTAGTGTGGCGTCGCATTAGTGCCGCGCCAGCGAGCGTAGCGCCACGGCAAAAACCAGTGCGTATTGCCGGGCAAGGTCTCGGCCACGACATCCAAGCCGGCGGTGCCGAAAGGTTGGCAGCGCAGCAATCGCGCCAAAGTCATCCAGCCACCGGCCCAAAGCCCGTAACGCTCGATCGCCTGGTCAGCATAGTCCGAGCAGGTCGGCAGATGCCGGCAGTGGAATCCGACCAGCGGCGAGAGCGTATAGCGGTACGCCTTGATCAGACCGCGGCCGGCAAGTCGGGGCGCTCTGCGCGAAGCGTCAAACAAAGCGTCAAGCGACAACGGGGCGGCGGCCAACGGCGTTACTCCGCTGCGGCTTTGGCCGCGCGTCTGGCTTCGATTTGGCCGATGGCGTCGACCACGGCGTCGAAGGTGAGCAACGTCGAAGCGTGCCGGGCTTTGTAATCGCGCACCGGTTCGAGCACGGCGATGTCGGTCCATTTGCCGGTGCCCGGCGGGGGACCGTTCTCTTTGAGCATTTTGCGCACGTCTTCGCGCAGCGCCCGCAGCTCGTCGGCTTTGGAACCGATGACGTGGCTTGCCATGATCGACGAGGAGGCTTGGCCCAGCGCACACGCTTTCACTTCGTGGGCGAAGTCGGTGACGGTGTCGCCGTCCATCTTCAGATCGACGGTCACGGTCGAGCCGCACAGCCGCGAATGCGCGGTTGCGGTGGCGTCCGCCGCGGCAAGCCGCCCGATTCGCGGTATCGATGCCGCAAGCTCGATAATGCGGCGGTTATAAACGTCGTTGAGCATTGCCTAGTGGCCCGATTCCAATATTCGCATCCCGGTCCGGCACGCCTCAGGCCTGTGCCCGTATCACAAAGAACTATATAGGTACTCGCCGGTCGGTGCGAGAGACGGCACCCGTCGGTCACGCGGTAAACGAAACGACGTCATGTCAGATCAGACTTTATTCGCAGCCCCCGCCGGCGCCGCCGACCTGGAAGAGGGCTTGGCGCTGACGCCAAAGTTCGACGCCGACGGGCTCGTCACCTGCGTGACCACCGATGCTGCGTCCGGCGAGGTACTGATGGTCGCGCACATGGATGCACAGGCGCTGGCCAGGACCATTGCAACCGGGGAGGTCTGGTATTTCAGCCGTTCGCGCCGCGCTTTATGGAAAAAGGGCGAGACTTCCGGGCACACGCAGCGCGTCGTCGAGATGCGCGTCGATTGCGATCAGGACGCGGTCTTGCTTAAGGTCGAGCAAGCCGGCGGCGCTTGCCACACCGGGCACCGCTCGTGTTTTTATCGCGCGGTGCCGCTCGGCAAGAAAGGGGCGGTCACGCTCGAGTTTCGCGAAGACCGCGTGTTCGATCCGGCGAGGGTCTATCCGGGCAAGGAATAGTCACTCCTTGTCGATCGGCGTGATTGCGCGCAGCTTCCTTGCGACTTTCCAGCTGCCGTAATTCTTCTTCAGGCTTCCCGGCTTGCCGGTATTTTCGGCGATCACGAAGGTCTTGTAGTCGCCGCCGATCGCTTCGCTGCATTGCAGGCAGAGCCGAGTTTCGGGCAGCACTTCCAGCCGCCGCGCGGGAATAGGCTCCCCGCATCGCTCACACTCTTTTTCCTCGCTCATTTTTGGTCTCCCTCCAGCGAAGGTTCCCAAATAGCCAAATGGCCCCAGCTTTCGCCAGAGCCATTGAACTGCGAGGGATGTCCCTGCGCCATTTGCACCTACATCGGACCGCGGCGCGGGTTTGTCAAGCTGATCGCAGTGTTATGCGCATTACGCTTTGGCAATGCTCGCCGCTGCAGAGGTGAAGAAAGTGCGAGCCGCCGCGTCAGCGTTTCTTCGGTACCGCGCGCTGCAATAGTCGCTTGGCGCGAACGAGGTGCGGCTGGTCGGCCATCACGCCGGCGATGCCGACGACGCCAGCGTCCGGATTGGCGGCGAAGGCGTCAACGATGGCCTTGGCGCGCGCAAGCGCTTCGCGAGTCGGCGTGAAGGCCTCGTTGATGATCGGTACTTGCGACGGATGAATGGCCATCTTGCCGGAAAAACCGTCGCGGCGCGCGGCGCCGCACTCGCGGCGAAAGGCCTCGCTATCGTGAAAGTCAGTAAACACAGTGTCGATCGCCTGCACTCCGGAGGTGGCTGCAGCCGCGAGACACAGCACCCGCGCGAGCCGGTAAGGATCGAGCAGCACGCCGTCCGCGTCGCGGTTGGTCTCGGCGCCAAGCTGGGCGGAAAGATCCTCGGCGCCCCAAGTCAAGCCGCAAAGCCGCTTGCTGGCGCCCGCATAGGTGCCGGCCACAAACAAGGCGGCCGCTGTTTCAGTGGCGATGGCAATGATTCTGATTTGGCCGTCGGCGATCCCGCTGGTGGCTTCGCGCACCGCGAGCTTGGCATCGAAATGGGCGATCGAGGCGCCGCCTTCCGCCTTCGGTAGCATGATGATGTCCGGCTGCGCCGCCACGACGACATCCAGATCGGCGTCGGTCAGCCCGCTGTGCAGGCTGTTAACGCGGACGATCAGCACGGGCCGTTCGCTTGCAGGAACCGTTTCTTTGAGAAATGCGGCGGCGCTGTGCCGGGCGCCGGCCTTGCCGTCGAGCGCCACTGAGTCCTCAAGGTCGACAACCAACGCATCGGCGCCGCTTGTCATCGCCTTTTCAAGTTTTCTGGGACTGTCGGCGGGCACAAAGAGCAGCGAACGCATGGTCCTGTCTTTCTTCCGGTTTCCGTTTCGCGGCAGCGCGGTGGAATTCCCGGCATTCTCGCGGCCGGTCGCAATGATGGTGCAGCGGCGGCCTTTGCTCAAGCTAGCAGACCGGCAGCGCGGCGATGCGGTTATGCACGGGGCTAGACCGGGTCCGCGTCGCGACGTGGATCAGTGCTTGTCCATCTGCATCATGCCGCCGTGGTCCATCATCATCGAGCCGCCGCCGGTAGAGGCGCCGGGCGCGGGCGCGCCAATCGGCACGACGGGAAAGTCGACCTTGATCGTTCCGGCCTTTTCCAGTTGCAGCGTCGCGGTGGCAACTTTGCCGGCTTCAAGGGGATGTTTGATGTCCACCAGCATAAGGTGGTAGCCGCCCGGCTTCAGCGTGACGGTCTCGCCGGGCTTGATCTCCAGGCCGCCCTCGACCGGGCGCATTTTCATGACGCCGTTGTCCATGGTCATGGTGTGGATCTGGCATTGCCCGCTCACATCGCTCGATGTGCAGCTCACCCGGTCGGGCGCGGTGCCGCTGTTGGTGATGGTCAGGTAGGCCGCGGCGGACGAGGCACCCTTCGGCGTCGCCCGCGCCCACGGTTCGGTGATCTCGATCGAGCCGACATTGTAGTCGGCGGCGTGAGCCGCGGCGGCCAAGCCTTGTGCCGCGGCGAGCGACAAGATCGCCACCAATACTCGGCTCGATTGTACGCGAGCGATGCTGTTCATGACGATACCTCCTGCTGTTTGATTAACAACCGTGACCGACCTTTGATGTCGGTTCGTCCCGGCGCGGCTTTTGATCGTCGACGCTAACGGCAAACTTTCACCCACACGCAGATCTTCTTGAAATTCTCCCAGTGGCATTGCTGCTCCATCCGGCAGGTCTTGCCTTTGTCTTCCTGCGCTGCGGCGCTCGCGAAATGGCCAGTGAAGCTCAGCGCCAAGATCGCACCGCCAACAAATAGAAATCGTCGCATCATGTCCTCCTTCAGCGGCAGGCCGTAAGCGGAACGCCGATCGAGGCCTTGCGCGGACCTTGCAGGCATCCGTCCTTCCAGGTGCCGTGCACGGTTTCGTTCCCGGCCGTCAGCGTGCCTTGGCCGTTCGGCTTGCCGTTTTGAAACTCGCCCTCATAGCGCAGCTTTTGTACGATCAATACGCCGTGACCACTTGGCTCGCCGTCAACAAGTTCGCCGTCATAACGGCCGCCTGTCCAGGATTGCTTGCCGGCATTGATCTGGCGCCCGTCGTGCCAATCGCCTTCGTCGGTTTCGTAAGCCAGTTCGCCTCTCCACCATTGCACAATTCCCGGCCCCTCGGCTCGGTCATTGGCACACGCTCCTGACCATTTGACCGTCTCTCCCAGTTGCGGATTTGGATTCCACACCTGGCAGCCCGACTTGGCGTCGGCTACCCACGCGCCGGCATGCGCCGGCGCCGGCAGCGCCGCAACAGCGGCCAGGGCGATCGTCAGCACGGCGCCCGAAACTTTCCAAGAAAATAACTTCGGCACGATTTGGCAGTCTCCAAAGCGTCAGCGTGGCAACAGCGGCACCACAATTCCATCGAGCAATTCGTCGCGTACGTCGATGAGCCGGTCCCGCACCTTGCCCTCGTCGTCGATGATCCAGGTGATTGGCACGCCCTTGGGAATGCCAAAACCATCATCGCGGATGGCTTTGGCCAACGCCGTCGGGTAGCTGACGGTCCGCGCCACTCGACGCGCTTTTTCCAGGTCGCGATCGAAATCGATGCTGATGCCGACGATCTCCAGGCCCCGATCGTGATAACGCCGGTAGAAGGCATCGAGTTTGGGCATTTCCTTGCGGCACGGCGCGCACCAGGTCGCCCAGTAATTCACCAACACCACTTTGCCGTTCAGCTGGGCAAGATCGAAGGTTTGTCCATCAAGCGCGGTGACGACGAGCGCCGGCGCGGCTTGGCCGATCTCGGGCGCGGCGTAGGACGGCCATCCCGATGCAAGCCATAAAAAGGCCAGCGATAGGAAAGTCCCGGCCCTCGCAACAATTTGATAACCTAAATAGTTGCGCAGCCCGTCCTGCAGCCGGCTGACCGTTACCAGATTCATGACGGCAGCCCAGGGAGTGAGAGATGTTGAAGATATTTAGCGCCGTCCTGCTCGTCGCGGCGACTTACGGCGCTACTGCGAGCGCCCACGGCGGAGGTGGGGCCGAATCGATGCCCGGCACCAATTACACCGATATGCCAGCCTATCGGCCCCATTTGGTCGCGCCGCCATCGTTGCGAGCCAAATGGGTGCGTTCGCATGCGCGCTCGCATCGGGGAACCGTCCGCGGTAACTGACATCGTCGAACTTTCATGTTACCGGCGCGCCGTCTCCGGCGCGCCGGTCTTTGTCTGATGCTTTCGTCCGATCTAGAAGTTGTAGCTCGCCACCACCTTGATCAAGTAGGGAGAGACGAGCTGACCTTCTGTACAGTTTGGGCCCACTGTGGGAGTTCCCATGCAGGTGTTCTCGCCGGCATTGGCACGATAGTAGATTGGGATTTCGACATCGGCATACAATTTGACGACTCGATTGTTAGCCTCATCGACCACCTTCGTCAGCTCGACTCCAGGTGAAAGCATTACACGGTCGAAACCGCTGTTGTAGGGATCAGCGCCGGTCCCCCGATCCGCGTCGCGGTGCGAAACGATCACTTGGAACAGCGGCGCTATCTTGTCGAAGCCGGCCACGTGATAGAGGTTGTTGTAATTTACGCCGATCGCCGCATCGACCTGCGCTCCGGGATAGTAAGTTTGCACAACGCCGGGATTGCCGTCGAAGAAGCCCTGTGGGTCCGCCGCACTCTGATAGAGGAACGGCTGTCGCCACATGATCTGTCCATAATACTGCCAGGCGTTGTCGCCGCTCAGCATGCCGCGATGGTAGGCGCCGAGAAGGAGATCGGTGCTGCCCGAACCGATCTGGGTATCGCGATCTATTCCGGGCGCGGTGAACGTGCCGCTCGGCAGCTTGACGCCGAACATGAGGCCGGTCGACATGTCTTTGAAGAAACCACTGTAGATACCCATGATTTCGATGTCGCCGATATCTTTGGAATTATAGGTGTTGAGCGCTCCAGGAAAGGCGATGTTCGTCGTCGTGGTGAGACTGCGGTCAGTGGTGGGAATACGCACCATCACGCCCCACTCGCGGTTGAAGTTGTAGCTGAAACCGACATTGTACC
Source organism: uncultured Hyphomicrobiales bacterium (assembly GCA_964459765.1). Taxonomy (GTDB): domain Bacteria; phylum Pseudomonadota; class Alphaproteobacteria; order Rhizobiales; family Xanthobacteraceae; genus BOG-931. Next base: position 6,137 of record CAYWNY010000019.1, read on the forward strand.
ACTGAGTGACGATTTGTTTGTCGGTGTTGAGGGACCCAGACGTTTGTGAGGCCCCGACATAGTTCTGCGTCTGGTTGCTATCCCAGAACTCGACGAAAACACGGCCGCCGTGGTCTTGCTCCTGCGGCAGATCGAGGCCGCCGACGTCGAACACGCTGCAGCCGCAGGCACAGGCGAGCGCCTGCGTCGTGGTGAAGCCAACGAGCGTCACGAACGACACAATAATTGGAACGAGGAAAGCGACGAGCGTCGTGATGCCGCGCCGCACTGGCCGGCGGCGGGCGCGTAGGTTGCGGTTTTCGCTTTGGGTCGACATGGTTTCACCGATGCTGTTTGCGAGCCGCGACGGCGCCGGAAAGCGGCGCGCCTGCAGGCGGGCGTTGAAGGTTGAAGCGGGTGGTCCGAACATGGTGGCGCTCACGGTCAGAATTTGAAATTCACGCCGGCGCGGATCAGCTGAATCGTGAGATCCGCCGAACCATGAAGGGTGTTAGTTCCGCCTAGGCCGGCGATTGTTCCGGTCGCGTTCGTCGTGGGAAAGCCGACGAACAGATATTCGGCTCGAGCCGTCCAATGGTCGGCGAACGCATATTCCCAACCTGCCCCCGCCGCATAGCCTACAAGTGCTCTTGATGCAGAGGCGACTCCGGTGCCGGGCGGGGCGTTGCCGTCCACATAGCTTTCGGAGTAGCTGACGCCCGTGAAGGCGACGCCGCCGGTGATGTAAGCGAAATTGCGGTCGGCAGCGATTCCGATCCGGGGACGTACTGTCGCCAGGAAATTTGTTGTGAGCGACTGATTGATTGCCAACGGATTGCCGTTAGCCAGCGAGATGCCGGTGGCGGCCGAGTTGTTGTTTAAGTTCGGATTGCTGTGGAAATAATCGTAATCGCCCTCAAGCCCCAGCACCACCGTTCCGGTTTGCCAGTTACAGCCCACGGTGCCGCCGGCCAGAATTCCGTCGCTGTTCCTAGAACCGCTCCCGTCAGCGCTTACCGTGCCTGGGTCGGGGGGTGCGAGATAGGTCCCTGGATCCACACCAGTGCCGAAGTTCGTCGCGCTTGTGCCGCCGCCGACGTTGGCGCCGACATAACACCCGGTCCACAGGTAGGCCGGAGGTTCGGGCGCCTTCATGGGCATTGCCATGTCGGCGGCGCTGACGACGGTCGAAGCGCAAACGAGCGCGATGGTTGCTGTAAGTAGGTAGACAGCCGCAAAGGCTTGGCCGGCCTGCAGCCTCGTTGGCGTGATTGGAATGGACATGGGTCCCCCGTGAGTAGGAGTGAATTTCTTCGCGCGTTCACGCGTTACTGATCCCTCGCGCGCGACGGCGGTCGGGTTTGACTTCTCAAACGAGAGGGAAGGGCCTTCGCCAAAGGCCTCTAGGACGCAGTCGCGAAGCGACCGCCGGCGGTTACGCCCGAGGAGGGCCTCGGGGATTGGCTATCGTGTAAGGAGCGAGGCGGGGAGGGGATTGCTCGTCGGCAATCCACACCGCCTCAACAACATAGAGCCGCGCCCGCACGACGAACACGGGCGGCGGTGTGACGGCCGCATGATGCGCGCCGGCAAAACAGAAGATGCAGTGGCTGCAGCCGGTGTGGTTAGGGATCCTGGTCGGCGCGCTCGGTGCACTATTTGGGTCGTGCAGACAAAACGTGAAGGCCGGCGCACCGCCACCGGCACTCGCCGGAACGGCAAAGCCGCCCAGCGCGATAAGCAGGCTCTGCGCCGCAACTGCGTAAGCGACGACGATGCCGATCGACGGCCGGCACACGCGCCTTAGCCTAGCGCTAGATTCCCCATTACCCCGCATATCAGTAACGCTAGCACCATAGGCAAGCCGGCGAAAGCACCTGATTTCAGTCGGTCACGGCGCCGGTCCGACTTCGAACAAGCCGTCAGCCGCCATCACCGCGTCATAGCGGCCGCGCGGATCAAGCGTACGATTCATCTCCGCAAGCTTTGGCAGCACGGCCATCGGGATCGTGTACTTGAAGCCTGCGCCGCCGCGACGCGGACGGATGACAATGACGGCGGCCACTCCCGCAGGTGCCTTTTCGGCGGCCATCGTCACGGTGCGCTGACCGAATGATGCATAGGTCGCGATCGCCACGCCGTCGGCAAAGCAGGCGCACGGCGAGGCATTGCTATCGTAATAAAGCACCGATAGCTCGCGAGGCTTGGCGTCGAGGCGCCTGGCTGCGTCTAGGCCGATCTTGATTCCCAGCGGGATGAACGCGCCGAAGCCGCCATGCACGCGGGCCCCCAACGCTACCCACTCGTCTGGCGTCTCCGCATCCGCCACCACCGGCACAAGGAATGCGAAGACGAACGAAACCAACCAAGCGTATCTCATGATTCTCCGAAGGTTCGATGCCATGGCACCCGAGAGCGACCCTTACTTCGGTCGCATCAGCATAAAGGCTTGCCGGCGGCACTCGGCGACGAGCTTGTTGTCCTGATTATAAGCGCGGTGGTGAAACCCGACGATGCCGGCGCCGGGGCGCGATTTCGATTCGCGCTTACCGATCACCTCGGTCGTGGCGTGGACGGTATCTCCCTCGAACAGCGGATGGGGAAATTTCACGTCCGACATGCCGAGATTGGCGATCGTGGTGCCGACGGTGAGATCGGAGACCGACATGCCGATCATTAGCCCGAGCGTGAACAGCGAGTTCATCAGCGGCTGTCCCCACTCGGTCTCCTGCTCGCAGAAATGCCGGTCGATATGGAGCGGCTGCGGGTTGAGCGTCATGTTGGAGAACAGCATGTTGTCCATCTGCGTGACGGTGCGCGTATAGCGATGTTCGACGACTTCACCGGGGGTGAAATCCTCGAAGAAAACGCCACCGCGTTTGTGCCGCTGCGCTGTTTGCGCTGTCATGCCAACCTCCCTGAACGCCAAAACGTTAAGTCCTCCTTTACCATAATAGTTAATCCTTCCTAACGCCCGAACTGGAGTCCGGTGGGAGCCGGACAGGGGAGGTACTTCATGCTGGTCGATTCCAGCAATTCTGGCGCGGGTTCCGCCGTTGCCGGCGCTATTCAACAGGCCTCGCAGGCCACCGGCACGAACTTCGGCTATCTTTTGGCTACCGCCCAAGTCGAATCGGGATTGAACCCGCAAGCCGGAGCCTCAACGTCTTCGGCGCGCGGCCTGTTCCAGTTCATCGAGAAGACCTGGCTTGCCACCATCAAGCAGGCAGGTCCGGCGCTCGGTTATGCCCGCTATGCGGACGCGATCTCCCAGGACGCTTCCGGCAATTACGAAGTGCGCGACCGCAGCTTGCGTAACGAGATTCTCAAGCTGCGCAGCGACCCGACCGCCAACGCGCTAATGGCCGGCGCCTTCACCAAGTCGAACGCCTCGGTGCTGAGCGGTCGGCTTGGCCGCTCGCCGAGCGAGGGCGAGCTTTATATCGCGCATTTTCTCGGAGCCGGCGGGGCGGCACGATTGATCACGCTGGCGGCAGCCAACCCCGGCGTCAAAGCCGCCGACTTCTTTTCCAATGCCGCGCAGGCCAATCCTTCGATCTTCTACGATCGCTCAACCGGCGCGGCGCGCAGCGTCGCGCAAGTGCGCGACATCCTCACCGCGCGCTACGATGTGGCGCGCGGCCACCAGGATCGGCCGACCTATGCGGCGCAAGCCGTGCCCACGCCAGGGCCGGCCGCGTCCGGAACTGCAACGGCTGCTGCGTCGAGCGCTGCGGCTGCCGTTCCCGACACCGCGGGCATCGCCAATGCCTATGCCGCCGCCTCGACCGCGAGTGCAAACGACAGGCAGGTCTTTCACAGCCTGTTCGTGGATGGAAAACGCACGGCGCCGCTAGCGCAGGTCGCCAGCGCGCTGTGGAGCGTGCCGGAGGCTCCATCCGATTCTAATGCCAAGCCGCAGAAACCGGTCGCTAACGGCATGCTCGATCTTTTCAAAGATCCGCCGCCAAAGAGAGCCTGAGCGAGACCATGATCGTCCGCCATTTCCTCGATTGGATCCGCACCGCGCCGGCCGGCAAACGCGCCGAGGCGACCGGCGCTTTGGCACGCGCCTACCTTTATTCCAATCTTTCGCCCGACGATGCCGCCGCCGCCGAAGGCGCGATGCTGATGTTGCTTGACGACACTTCGCCGCTGGTGCGCCGGGCGCTTGCGGATGCGCTGGCGGCAAGTCCCGAGGCGCCGCCCGCTATCGTGCTGGCGCTTGCCGCCGATCAGCCGCAAATCGCCGCGCCGGTGCTAGCGCTGTCGCCCTTATTCGTCGATGCCGACCTGGTCGACGCGGTGGCGACTGGCAATGGCGCCATCCAGGCCGCAATCGCGAGCCGCGCCAGCCTGCCGCGCCCGGTGGCCGCCGCTATTGCCGAAGTCGGCAGCGCCGAAGCGTGTCTGGTTCTGGGGGAAAATGACGGCGCGGAAATCGCGGCAATTTCGATCGACCGGATCGTCGAGCGTTTCGGGCACCTGGCGGCGGTTCGCGAAGCGTTGCTGGCGCGCGATGATATTGCCGCGGCGACCCGGCTCACGCTGGTCGCCAAAGTATCGGAAACGCTGGTCGGGTTTGTCGCCGCCCGCCACTGGCTCGATGCCGAGCATGCGCAGCGCATCGCACGAGAGGCATGCGAAAAGGCGACCGTGACGCTCGCTGCCGAAACGCCGTCGCCGCAAATGCGTCCTCTGGTCCATCATTTGCGCGTCGGCGGGCAACTGACCGCCGGTCTTATTTTGCGGGCGCTGTTATCGGGCAACGTCGTGTTGTTCGAGGAGGCCTTGGCGGAGCTCGCCGATATGCCGGTCGAGCGCGTGTCGCATCTTGTTTATGACAGCGGCAATACCGGATTGCGCGCTTTGTTCGACCAGGCGCGGCTGCCGCCGTCGACCTACCCCGCTTTCAAGGAGGCAGTCGGAGCGTTGCGGGAAGGGAGCCTGATCAGCGAACCGGGCGGCGCGACCCGGCTTAAACGCCGCGCCATTGAGCGGGTGCTGACGCGCTGCGAAGACCAGGACTTGAGCGAGCTTGCGCCGCTGCTCACGCTGCTGCGCCGCTTTGCCACCGAAGCGGCGCGCGAAGAGGCGCGGTTATTCTGCGACGAGCTTGTTGCCGAAAGCGGCGGTGCCGACCCGCAATTTGCCGCCGCTTAACGGGGCGAGCGCAAGTTCACGGCGCCAGCGGCGGCGCAAAAATGGCCTCGAGATAATCGGGCCGATCGCTGTTCTCGACGCGCAAGAAGTCGTCGGTAACCTCGCGCAGCCGACGCGCGAGCACGCCAGCGACGGCGACGAGCTCAGGGCGGTCGTGTTCGCGCGCGATTGCGCGCACCGCGTCGACATGCTGATCGACCAACGCCAGCGGAATGCGCTGCATATCCGGCGTATGCTCCAGCAACCGGCACAAACTATCGGCGACGGGCCCGACTTGCGCAAAGCCGAAAGTCACCGCTTCGCCCCTGATGTCGTGAGAGGCGCGGTACAACTCGTTGTGGGTCTTTTCGGTGAAACCCGAACGCTTGAGCTCCCGCCGGGCGTTTTCCAGCCGCTCGCATTCGGAATGCATCCAATCGGAGAATTCGCCCGACAGCTGTGCCAATGCCGCCTCGGCGCGCGCCACCGGGTCGTCACCCGGATCCGGATGAGTGATAACCGCCTTGCGCAGCTCATTCGGAGGCGTAATGACCTCGTGGTCGGCGAAGGTTTTGACCGACGGAGTGTTGTCTTTTCGCGCCATTGTCTTGTTCCTGAAGACCCTAGCCTATGACTTTGTCGAGGAGCGGCTGCTGGCGGATCGTGTCCGCCTTGCCGCCCTTGCGCCGCTCCGGCCCGATGTAGTTCGGGTTGACGTTGCGCCGTCGGTCGGGACCGAAATAGGTCTTGGTCTTGATGAAGGGACGGGGGTTGGCGACGACGTTGAGAATGCGCTCATAGAGCGCTTTGGCAGAGATCGGCTTGGCAAGAAACTCGGTGATGCCGGCATCGCGGGCGCTGACGACGCGCTTCTTTTCCGAGTGGCCGGTCAGCATGATGATCGGCACATAAGGATTGGCGTTGGCGCCGGGCTGGCGGATCATCTGCGCCAGTTCAAGACCGTCGAAGATCGGCATCACCCAATCGGTGATGACGATATCGGGGACGTAATGGGTGAAGGCTTCGAGCCCGCCGGCGCCGTCTTCGGCCTCATAAACGTCGCGGGTGCCAAAACCATGCAGCAGCGTGCGCATGATGCGCCGCATGTGGGCATTGTCGTCGATGACGAGAAAGCGCAGGCGGTTGAAATTGATGCGGACCATGAAATTTCCCAAAGGCGACGCCGCAGCGACCGTCGACTTGAGGCGGCACAGTAAGTTTTGCCCCTTAACGCGCGGTTAAGCATGCGGCTCAGTAGCCGAATTGCTCGCGTAAAATGCGCTCGTCGAGGCTATGGCCAGGGTCGAACAGCATATGCATGGCAATGTCGTGGTCCATGCGGATGTCGACCGAGCGGACCGAGCGCACTTCGTCGTGGTCGGCAACGGCGGCGACCGGACGTTTGGCGGCTTCGCGGACTTCGATGGTCACGTGGGCCCGGTCGGGCAGGAGCGCGCCGCGCCAGCGCCGCGGCCGAAATGGGCTGATCGGCGTAAGCGCGAGCAACGGGGCACCGATCGGAATAATCGGCCCCTGGACAGACAGATTATACGCGGTCGAGCCCGCCGGCGTCGCGAGCAATGCGCCGTCGGCAACGAGTTCGGCGAGCCGCTCCTTGCCGTCGACCAGGATGCGCAGCCGCGCCGCCTGGTAGCTCTGGCGGAACAGCGAAACCTCATTGATGGCGTGGTGGCGGTGCACGCGGCCCGACGCGTCGCGCGCGCGCATCAACAATGGGTGGATCACCGAGACTTGCGCGGCGGCAAGCCGCTCCGTCAAATCCTTCTCGGAAAACTCGTTCATCAGAAAGCCGACGGTACCGCGATGCATGCCGTAGATCGGCTTGCCGGAATTCATGAACCGTTGCAGGGTCGCCAACATCAGTCCGTCGCCGCCGAGCGCAACGATCACGTCAGCTCGTTCCGGCGGCGAATCGCCGTATCGGCGTGTCAGCTGCTGCAGCGCCTTTTGTGCCGGCGCCGTGTCGCTGGCGACAAAGGCGACTCGCTTGAAGCGGTTGGCGTTGCGGCGCTGCGGCATGGTGTCTGGTCGTTAGTCCAACGGGCAGGGGAGCGGATCATGGAACGCGCGGTGTTCGTCTATACGACCTATCCGTCCATTGTCGAGGCGGAGCAGGCCGGCCGCACTCTGGTCGAGCGCCGCCTTTGTGCTTGCGTCAACATCCTGCCGAGCATGGTTTCAATCTATTGGTGGCAAGGCGCGGTCGAGCGCGGCGACGAAATCGTCATGCTCATTAAAACGCGCGCAAGCCTTGCCGAACGGGTGCGCGCTGCCGTCAAAGACATGCATTCCTACACGACACCGGCGATCCTGGTCATTCCGCTCGAGAGCGTCGATCCGGATTACCACGCCTGGATCGTCAAGGAGACCGGCTCGCCCGAGTCTTAATACGTCACCGTGCCGTCAATGGCTTCCTTGAGCATCTTGTAGGCTTTGCAATCGGTGCCGCAGATCAGGCGTACCTTTTCCAGATCGTCCTTGGCTTTGAGCATATTGCCCTGCTCGGCCTGCCACATGCCGTAATAGGACCAGGTAACAGCGTGGTTCGGGTCGGCGGCAAGCGCGCGCTCGTACCAGAATCTCGCGTCATCGTAACGGCCGAGCTTGCGGCTGGCGTAGCCGATCAGCGTCGCGACATCCGGGTGATCGTCATAGCCGAGCGCGCGAAGCGCTGCGATGCCGCCGGCATAATCTGATTTATCGTAGATCAGCGCATAGGCCGCATGGTAGCCGCGCAGGAAATCTTCAGCCGAACCGCTTTTGTCGGATTTCGGCTTCTTGGTATCGGTGTCCTTTTTGGACTTGTTCTGATCAGTCGTCGTCGGCGGAGGCGGCGGGGTTGGATTCTCGTCGCCGGCGGCACGGACGATGTCGGGCGCGATCAAGACGACTGAAAGCAAGAGCGCGGCGAACGAGAGGGTCGGCTTCATGGGGCTCTCCGATGAACGGGCGAGTTATCTTATCGCCTCGAACGCACTTTGGCATGACGCCTGGGCGTTATCGAGAGAATGTGATCGCCCTGGGCGCGGCAATGAAACGCCGACGCTGGAAACAAACCCATGATGTCGAGGTTCTCTATAACTTCGGCTGCCATTCGACCGGCACATGCTCATAACCGCTCGCGGTCTTGATCAAATGGCCGCAAGCCGGGAAGGGGAAGTGATAGCCGGTGACCAGCATTCGATCGGCGGCGGCGCGATCGAATAGCATTTTGCGCGTGGCAACTGCCGCATCGCCGTCGAGGTCGAAGGCCGCCTGCCAGTTCGGATGCCGCGCGAATACGGCAGGATGCTGCGCAGTGTCGCCGAGCACCAAAAGCGATTGGCCACCGCAATGGATGGCGAATACGGTATGGCCGGGCGTGTGCCCCGGCGCCGCGATGGTGAGGATGCCCGGCGCCACCTCCGCTCCCGGCTCGAAGCGTCCGACGCGTCCGGCGATGTCGGCGAAGACGCGGCGCTGATTGCGAAAGGTGAGCTTGAGATCGGCCGCCGCCGCGTTCAGGTTGGCGTCATCCATCCAGTACGCCCATTCCGCCGCCGGCACCATGATTTCGGCGTTGGGGAAGATGAGCTCGTTATCCTTGTCCTTGATGCCGTTGATGTGATCCGGATGGAAATGCGAGATGACAATCAGGTCGACCGCTTTCGGATCGATGCCTGCGGCGGCAAGGTTCGCGCGCAACACGCCGGCCGAGGGCGCAATCTGGCCGCCGGTGCCGGTGTCGATGAGAACGAGACGCTTGCCGGTATTCACGACCAACGTGGTGAATGGCGTCGCCAGCCTGTCGGCTGGCATGAACGCGTCCGCCAGCGCGCTCTCGACTTCGGCAAATGGCGCATTGCGGATGAACTGCTCGGTGATGGGGCGATACCAGATGCCGTCGTAGAGCGCGGTCAGTTCGAACGTCCCGATCCGGTACCGATAGATGCCCGGCGTTTCTTGGCCGACGGGCGGCGTCGCGGCGAGGGCGGGGCCGGCGCTTGCCGCGAGCACGGTCGAGCCGTAGCCGGCAATCAGCGTGCGGCGGGTGATGAGCATGGCGTTTCTCCCGTCGGCTGACGATCCGACGACTGATCGTGCGGCTAAGGCAACGGGATGAGATATGGCGCGTACAGGCCGAGACCCGTGATCGCGACCCCAACGATGCCGAGCAAGCCCGCGAACCACACCAATGCCACGATGCCGGTGATGACCGCGGCCGAGCTTAGCACGATGCCGATCTGAAACGCGGCTGAGGCGATTTCGTAGTGGTGATATTTCGCGAGCGAAACGTTGCGCTCCTCTTCCTGATGCTTGGCGCGCTCAGCGAGCTCTTTGCGGCCTTCCCCGGTTTCCGGCTCGGAATCGTAACGCGCGGCGGCTTTCTCCCAGGCGTCGATTTGCTTTTCCATCGCCGCCTTGGCCGATTGGTCGGCGGTGCCGGCAGCCGTGAGCCTGAGTTCCTCGACGGCGGTATGCACCGTGGTCATGCGAATTGTCTTGGCCTGGAAGAAGGACCAATAATTCGCCGATTCGACGTCGGCGCTGATCGCTTCGGTTTGCGCGCCCTTGCCCAGGACTTCCGAGAACGAAAGAAACAGCGCCAGAATCGCAATCACCAGAGCGATTTTGCGGTCCTCGCTCGAGATTTCCTTCGCGGCCTCCGCGACCTCTTGCACTTCCGCCATGTCGGCCCCCAACCTCGTCCGGGCTAGCCTGTACAGCTCCCCGCGGATCGAGGCCTACCACGAAAGCCGCTCGGACGCCCCCGGCCGGCGTCACTGGCTATCGGCTGAGCCGTGGAGTGCGAAGGGCGTGGGGCCGGGTGCGCTTAGCCGCCTCATCCGCGAGAAACTGGTGCCGGGTGAGAGGATTGAACTCCCGACCAACGGTTTACAAAACCGCTGCTCTACCGCTGAGCTAACCCGGCTTTTGCCTTTCGTTACTGTTGCTTACAGTGATCGTCAATCGCTGCTTGGCGCGATTATTCCGATTTCGAAGCCGCACACCTCGCCCGCAACTAGTCCGCGAGTTTGGTGCTATCGACAAGGCACGTTAACGCCAGCCTGAATGCTGCTCTGTACGTGAAAAGCACTACTTCCCGGGATTTTTACGCCTTCGGCATCGTTCATAAATTGCAACCAAATCTAGAAAGCGGCTTTGTAACATGTTACCTATTCCGCCGGGGAAGGCTTTCTAATGTTAACGCCACGCGTGCGCAGGCCGGCAGCACATTCGGCACCACGTCCAGAAACGGTGTTCCAATGAGTAACGCAAGCCTGAAAGAAAATGCCGCGCGTTTTCATCCGTTCGACACGTCGGCACCCTCGATTACGCGGCGGGCACTGGATGAGACCAGCCTTCTCAGCGGCAATTATTGGGGGGAATTGCGAACCTTCCTCTGTGTTGCCAAGGCCGGAAGCTTGAGCCGCGCCGCCGAGATCCTGGGATCGAGCCACGCCACCGTCGGCCGTGAAATCCGGCGGCTGCAGGACCAAATGGGCTCGCAGCTGGTCATTCTGACCAAGAACGGTGCGACGCTCACCCAGAAGGGTCAGGCTCTCACCAACGAACTCCTTCGCCTCGATCAGCGGTTATTTTCCATCGCCAGCGATTTGCGCGCGGCAAAAGGCGAGGCTGAGGGCACTGTGCGGCTGGGCATAACGGACGGGCTTGGCATCGTCTTCCTTGTTCCGGAATTGCAGCGTTTCTCGGCGCAATATCCAAAAATTTGCATTCACTTGAAGAGCCCGGTCAACTTTCGGAACCTTCGTGAAAACCAGACTGACGTGATGCTCGGATTTTCGCCCGATCCGTTGCACGAAATGACCACCGTGCCGCTGGGTTGGCTTCACTTCATTCCGATTGCCAGCGAGTCTTATATCGAGCGCATGGGTGTACCGACGGCAGCCAATATCGAAAAACACCGGTTCATCGATTCGGAGATTTATTCGGCGAAGGGCGTGTGGGACCCGTGGCGTGCACTGGTCGGCCGTGGCGCCGTGTCGCAATATTGCGACGCGTCGGTTTCGTACGCGATGATGGTGAAGGCGGGCCTCGGCATTGGCCTGCTTGCCAATTACATGATGATGGAGCCGGCATTTCGGCCGCTCGACCTCGACGTTCATATCCGGTTGCAGCTTCATGCTGTGGCGCTCACCGAGCGTCTGGAGGCAAAGCCGGTCAGGATCGTCTTCGGCCTGTTGGAGAAGCTGTTCGGAACGCAAAACCAGTGGTTTGCAGAGGAAATGGTGCTGTCAGTTAACGATCCGCTCTACCGCGATCGATATGCCGCGATCTTCAACCGCTAGCTCGTCTCTGCATGCCGCCGAAACCAGCGCGGCATAGTTGAGGTAGCGATTGCCGGCATCTTCCAGCAACTCTGCCAGCAAAATGGACGGCTTTGGCGTCGTGTCGAGGATGCGACGGAACATCTCGGCCTGAATCGTCAGACTGCGGCGGATGTGCCGGATCAGGGATACGCTGTCGTCGTCCAAAAAACTCTCGCCCGAAACGAGTCGCAACTGCCTAGGCATTTTCGGTCTCGAAGGCACCGGGCTTGTCCCACTGACCTTCAATCCGGAACAGTACTTTCGGATCCGTCTGTAGGGAGATGGCGTCGGCCGGGGGCGACAGCCGCTTGATCATTTCAATGTAAGGTTCGTGTCCTTCCGTGACGACGGCTGGACGGCCTTCCGCCCGTTCGAAGCCGAGGATCATCTGCCAGACCCGGGCGTATTTCGGCTCAGCGTGCGTCACGAGAAGGTTGTAGCCCTTTTTGGCGACGTGATCGAAGACGGGATCGGCCGAACGTTTGAGCACGCGCGCACTACGATACGCTGCGCGAAAGCCCGTGCGCTCGATCTTGGCAAAATCGCGGAACCAACGAAGCCGCGTGGTGCCGATCGGTTCGTCCTTCGCGTAAATGACGAAATGCGTTGCCTGGTAGTCGTTGCCATCGATGGTCTGATGGACGCTCAATCCGGTGTCTTCCATGAAGCAGATCGCGCGAACCGCGATCGCATGCATGAATTGCTCCGGCGAGGTGACGACTTGAACATGGATATCGTTGTCGGAGCGGATAACGTTCTTTGCTGACATCACGTCGCTCGTTTCGTTCCTGCAGCTGCAAGGTGCACCGCAATGCTCCGGCAAGGAAGAAAAGCTTCGAACGGCTGCTGTTCACAGATGAACCATTGGTTGATCCGGGTTTACGTCCTCTCGGTGTTGCAGCGAATTGCTGTGAAGCGGCCGAATATCGCGTAGACAAACAGCCGCTACTTCACGGCGTGTTCAATGCGTCCTTAGCGCATTGCCAAACGCCATGCGCTGTGTGAAACGGATGACGTTAACGGCCAGTGCCACGTCCCTGGCAGCAATCAAAATTATCCTGGAAGTGTCTGAGAAAAGGCCTTTTGAGTCGACGATCCTCTATCCAGCAGTTGATGGAGCGGGGCAACGGCCACTTATCGCGAAGGAAATCCTTTTATTTTCGACCTGTAAGAGCCGCTTTTGGCGGCAGCCGAAACAGCTTCAGAGAAATCGATGTAGCGGTTGCCGGTGTCCTCAAGCAGCTCAGCCAGAATGACCGATGGCTTTGGCGAGCCATCGAGGATGCGGCAAAACATTTCTGTCTGAATGGTGAGGCTGTTGCGAATGCTTTCGATCAGCGACGCGCTTTGCTCGTCGAGAGACGCCTCGCGAGGGTCGACTGCGAAGAGCGATTCAATATTTACAATCTTATTCATCGTTGGCCTCCAACACGCTGAGCGGCTCCGCATGCTTTTCGACGCCGAAAAGCATTTGTGGACGCGCTTGTGAAGTTACGTTGTGCGACGCGGGCGAAGCCGGAAATCCGTTGCCAACTCCGCGCGTATTGCGGTTCGGCATGGGTCGCCGTCGCGGCGACGAGGACACGGTTGTCATCATCACCCGAGTGGATAACGCCTTTGGCGGATATCACATCACTCGCCCCCCGCCTCGCCATATGCGAAAGTGCACCTGGATCCGGCCATTCGGAACGAAGGCTTCGAACGGCGGTTGTTCACAGATGAACGATAGGTTAGACGGCGGTTTGAGCGCGCGATCGATGGGGCCTGCAGAGCTTACCGTTTTGGCGTCGATCTGCCGGGAGGCCGCGGAATGCCATGGCGACAATTGGCCGGCCGTCGAGGGGCATATCAAAAAGCGCTTCGACGCGCTGCCTACCGACCAGCGGCAGCGTCTCGCGCGTGAAATAGACCGAGTGCTGCGTTTTCAGGCACCGGATCGTAGAACGCAGACGCAGTAGGTGAAGAGGGGCGAGGGTTCGTCGAGGTTCATGCCTCCGTCGAAGACAGAGGCCGGCGCCGCAGGACTTCTTATTTCTTCTTGGTGACGGCTTCGCCGGCGAACTCCTTGACCAACTGGACAATACGCCGCCGCACTTTGGGATTGTCGATACGCGTGAACGCCGCCGCCAGCGCAAGACCATCGGAGGTCGCAAGAAAATCATGGACGAATTTTTGCGACGTCTCGTGGCGGTCCTTGCCCGACGCTCCTGCCTCAGGCAGGCCCTCGAAGAAAAATTGGATGGGGACCTGCAATGCGTGGGACATTTCGCGCAGCCGGCTGGCGCTGATCCGGTTCACGCCCTTTTCATATTTCTGCACTTGCTGGAACGTCAGGCCCAGACGGTCGGCGAGCTTTTCTTGACTCATTTTGATCATGAGGCGGCGCATGCGCACGCGCTTGCCCACATATCTGTCGGTCGAGTTCGCGTTTCTGCTCATTTCGATTTTTCCTTCAGCCTCTTAGCCTTAGGTCTCAGTATCGGACCCTGCCGCGGGCGTAACAAGTCCTCCGGGCTTTGTCACGAGGCTTGACGCACCGCAAAGACGGCGCATGGTTTGGTTAAGCGACCATCGGCGGCCGCCACAATTTCGCGCGGTAACCGCGCAGTCCGGGAGCAAACAACCTACAATGGGAAATCGCCGCTTACCGGAAACCGCCACGTTTTAACGACCTTTGCGGCATCATTTGCGCACACGGCGGCGATTGCACACACTAGGAAATTGGCCGGCCGATCGACGCGCCGGAGCAGCCCAAACTAGGAGAAGGAACATGATGCAATCCATGGCGTCTCGGCGCACCCTGTTGCTTGCCTTGTTGATAAGCCTCCCGGCTGCCGCACTCGGGCAGACCCCGGCGCCGCCCAACGCGTCGGTCTATTTCATCAGCCCCAAGGACGGCGATACGGTGGGCAGCCCCTTCAAAGTCCAGTTCGGCCTGAGCGGCATGGGGGTGGCGCCCGCCGGGGTCGAAAAACCAAATACCGGTCATCACCATCTGATCGTCGACACAACCCTCTCGCAGGAGGAGTTGAAACAGCCGATTCCGAGTGACTCCAAGCATCTTCATTTCGGCGGCGGGCAGACCGAGACAATGCTGACGCTGCCCCGCGGTCAACACACACTGCAGCTCGTACTCGGGGACTGGACCCACATCCCGTTCAATCCCCCGATCATGTCGCCGGTGATCACCGTCACAGTGAAATGAAACAAGCCGCCGCCAGCGGCTTCCGCCGAAACGTGATTGGCGTCACAGCGTCGCCTCTTCGGGCGGCCGAAGGTCATGGGGCGGGTAAAGGCGAAGCCGGTGGAGGGGAGCATGGCGCCCGGATTGACACCCAGTATAGGCAAGCTTTCGACGGCTCTTAAGCAGGGGTCGGTGGGTACGGCCGGGATGGCGTTGTTCCTTTTGACGCTGACGCTCGGATCATCGCCGGCGGCGGCGCTCGACATCAACGGCCTGGTCAACGCCGCGATCGCAATTAGCGCACGCTACGCCCGGCCTCCAGCCTCCCATCAAGGGAGTAATGCAGCGTCTAAACGAGACCGCGACTCCGATGATGCCGAGGACGAAGACTCCGGCGGCCGCAATAGGAAATCGGCGGACACGTCGTCACAATCGCAGCACCGGCCGGCTTCGACCATGCGCAAGTCGATGGAAGCGGCGGCCAGCGATCCTGCCGAATCGATGGTGTCGCTTGATCGGTCGCTTGACGACAGGCCGCGCTGATTAGCGCCGCGGCGCGTTGACCTTCGTTTCACGCTCTCCGCAAAAGCGCGTATGCTGGCCCGGCACGAGGGGGATCGCCGGGGAAGTCGCAATGCGAGAGGCTGACGTTATCGTCGTCGGCGCTGGCTCAGCGGGTGCTGTCATGGCGGCGCGGTTGTCGGAAGACCCAAAGCGACGGGTTTTGCTGATCGAAGCGGGTCGGGACACATCGCCAGGTGCGGTGCCAGCGGATATCCGCAGCATCTTTCCGCAAGCCTACATCAATGGCGCGTATTTCTGGCCGGGATTTTCCGCGAGCTTGCGCCGCGATGAGCCCCCGATGCCATTCCTGCAGCCGCGCGTGATGGGCGGCGGCTCGAGCGTGATGGGTATGATCGCGTTGCGTGGCTTGCCCAGCGACTTTGATGGTTGGGAGCAGACGGGCGCGCGCAATTGGAGCTGGCGCGACGTGCTGCCAACCTATCAGGCGATGGTCAACGACCTCGATGAGCCGGTACGAAGCCGCAACCTGCGCGGTCCGAACCCGGTTCGTCGGCTGCCGGGCGAAACGTGGCCGCCTTATATGCATCGCATCCAGGACGTCCTCGCCGCTCGCGGCCTGCCGTCGCATACCAATATTTACGCCAGCAACGATGACGGCTTTTTTGCTACGCCGCTGAGTCACGATGACGAGCGCGGCACCAGCGCACGGTGTTATTTGACCGCGCAGGTGCGGGCGCGCGACAACCTCGAAATCTTGACCGATACCCGCGCATTGCGCGTTGTGCTTGCCGGCAACCGCGTCACCGGCGTGGTAATCGAGCGGGCGGGGGAAACGCAAACCGTCAACGCACGAGAGGTGGTCGTCTCGGCCGGCGGCGTGCATTCGCCGGCGCTGCTGCTGCGCTCCGGCATCGGCCCGGCGGAAGATTTGCGCAAGCTCGGCATCACGGTGACTGCGGATCGGCCCGGCGTCGGGCGCAATTATCAGAACCATCCGCAGCTGCACTTTGCCATGACGCTTCGCGCCGGCGCGCGCATGGCCTCGCCAGCGCAGCATTACATCATGACCGGCTTGCGATTTTCATCGGGCGTCGAAGGCGGTAGCCGCGGCGATTTGTTTCACTATTACACCGGGCGCGTCAGCCCGCGGTCGTTCGGCCCGCGCATGGTCATGGTTGCGGCGTGTCTTTATGCGCCGGTCTCGCGCGGCTTTGTGGCATTGCGTTCAGCCGATCCGAACGTGCCGCTGCAGCTCGAGCAACGGCTCCTCGACGATCCGCTGGATACGCAGCGTATGATTATCTCGGTGCGTACCGCTCTGAATCTTCTGCTCGATCCGGCGGTACGGCAAAATTTCGAGGAGATTTATTTGATGCCGCGGCTGGCGCCGCTGCGGCTGATCAACGGCACCGGATGGACCGGCGCCGCCAAGGCAATCGGCGCGACCGCGGTGCTGGCCGCACCGCCGGCTTGGCGCCGCGCGGCCATCGGACGGGCGATCGCGCCGGGACGGCTCGTAGCCGATGAAACCAAGAGCTATCCCATCCCGGACGAGGAAATCCTCACCGCCAGCGGTTCGAGTTTTCATCCCAGCTCGACCTGCGCAATCGGCGCACCGGACAATCCGCTTGCGGTCGTCGATCAGCACTGCAGGGTTTACGGCGTCGAAGGCTTGCGCGTCGCCGACGCCTCGGTGATGCCGCGGATCGTTGCCGCCAATACCAACACGCCGACCATGATGATCGCGGAACGCGTGGCGGAATTCATCCGGCAGGGCCATTGAAGGCCAAGGGCTAAAGCTGCGACGACACGCCTCGTGGCCGCGCCCGCGCTCATTGACCCCTTTCCTCTGGCCCGTTTAGCGCATACTTGTCAGGAGTTATCAGAAAGCGAGACATTTCCATGTCGGATTGCCTGCACTGCGACATCAACGAGATCGTGCAGAAGCACATCGAAAAGACCGAAAACCCGGACGTCGCCGATCTCGCGGCGCGCATCGCGGAAAGTTTAGCCGATACCATCCTCACATTTGTGCCGGAGGAGGATCAGGCCAATGTGCTCGCGCACAGCGTCGCGCATCTCGGCGAAATGTTCCTGCAAAAAGGCGGCGTGGTCGAGGGCGACACGACGCATTAAAGACTGCATCGCCGTCGCGCCAACATCCGTTTGACCCCCGGAGGAAACCACAATGGACACGATCAAACCGCTCTTCACCGCAACGGCGACCGCGACCGGAGGACGCAATGGGCATACCGAAGCCAGCGACGGCTCGGTGCGCGCCGACCTTTCGGTGCCGAAAGCGATGGGCGGGCCGGGCAAGCCCAACACCACGACGCCGGAACATCTGTTCGCGGCAGGTTACGCGGCCTGCTTCGGCGGCGCGCTCGATTTTGTCGGTAAGCAGCACAAGAAGGATGCGAGCAAGGCGCGCATCACGGCGGCCGTATCGATCGGTCCGCGCGACATCGGAGGCTTCGGGCTTGCGGTCAAGCTTTTGATTGAAGATCCGAGCTTGCCGCAAGCCGAGCTAGCAGCCCTTGCCAAAGAAGCGCACGAGAAAATTTGTCCTTATTCCAACGCCACGCGCGACAACATCGATGTGCAGCTGGAAATAAAGGGCGCGTAACAAAAACGGGACGGCGCAAGCGCCGTCCCGTTCCTTCCGATTGTGCGTTAGCTTCAGCGGTGCGCACTACATCACAGTAATGTCGCGGTCCTTGGTTTCGGGCAGGAAGATCAACCCAACCACGAAGCTTAGGGCGGCGATGGCGATCGGATACCACAGGCCGGAATAGATGTTTCCGGTCGCGGCGACGATGGCGAACACGGTGGCCGGCAGGAAGCCGCCGAACCAGCCGTTGCCGATGTGGTAGGGCAGCGACAGCCCGCTGTAGCGGATGCGGGTCGGGAACAGCTCGACCAGCCAAGCAGCGATCGGCCCGTACACCATGGTCACGTAGACGACGAGGATGAACAACAGCACCACCGTCATCACATAATTGATGTCGTTCGGATCGGCGCTCGGCGGATAGCCATGCGTCTTGATGGCAGCCGCGATCTGCTTGGCGGCGTCGGGCGCGTCGCCGGAGATGACCTGGTCGCCGATCTTGACGGAGGCGACTGTTCCCTCGGGCGCCGTGACGTTATCGTAGTTCACCGACAGGCCGACCAGAGCGGCTTTGATCACGTCGCACGGCGTCGTGAACTTCTCCGTGCCCGTCGCCTTGAACTGGAACGAGCACTTGGCCGGATCGGCGGTCACCGTCACCGGCGCCGTCGCCAGGGCATGTTCGAGTTTCGGATTGGCGAAGTGAGTGATGCCCTGGAAGAGCGGGAAGTAGGTCACGACCGCCAGCGCAAAGCCCGCGAGCATGATCGGCTTTCTCCCGATCTTGTCCGACAGCCAGCCGAACAGGATGAAGCCGGGCGTGGCGATCAAAAGCGCGAGCGCGATCATGATCTGTGCGTTCACACCCGGAACCTTCAGCGTCTGCGTCAGGAAGAACAGCGCATAGAACTGGCCACCATACCACACCACGGCTTCGCCGGCGGTGGCGCCGAACAATGCGAGGATCGCAATCTTGGCATTGTTCCACTGGCCGAAGGCTTCCGACAGCGGCCGCTTTGACTGCTTGCCTTCATCGACCATTTTCTTGAATAGCGGCGACTCCTGGAGTTTGAGCCGGATCCAGATCGAGACCGCGAGCAGGACCGCCGAAAACAGGAACGGTATTCGCCAGCCCCAATTGCTAAAGGATTCCTCGCCCATGCTGGTGCGGATGCCAAGGATCAGGAGCAGCGCCATGAACAGCCCGAGCGTCGCGGTGGTCTGAATCCAGGAGGTGTAGAAGCCGCGCTTGTTGGCGGGGGCGTGCTCGGCGACATAGATCGCCGCGCCGCCATATTCGCCGCCGAGCGCCAGCCCCTGGACGAGGCGGAACAAAATCAGCACAGCCGGCGCGAAAATGCCCCACGTGGCGTAACCCGGCAGCACGCCGATCAGGAACGTGCCGATGCCCATCAGCGACATGGTGATCAAGAACGTATATTTACGCCCGATCGTGTCGCCAAGCCGGCCGAAAATCAGGGCGCCGAACGGGCGCACCGCGAAGCCGGCGGCAAACGCAAGCAGCGTGAAGATGAACGCGACGTTCGCCGGGACGTTCGAGAAAAAGTATTTTGCCAAAAACGCGGCAAGCGTACCGTAGATGTAAAAGTCGTACCATTCGAACACGGTGCCCAGCGAGGAGGCAAAGATCACGAGCCGCTGTTCGGCCGTCATCCCCCCTGCGCGTGGTGTGTTGATCGCCATCGTCGTCATGGACGTTCCCCCTAATTCGTTGTAGCCAACCGCCACTCGTGCGGCTCTCGCACGCGCGGCAACCCAGTTTGTAGGCTAGTAGCTAAGCGTTGTCCCTGTCTGTCCCCCAGAGGTCGTAAGTCGAAAGTCGCAGATCAGCCCGCCGCCCGGCGAGGCGCTTCGCCACCAATAAAGCTTTGGTCTTTTGCGCCCCGAGAAAAGGACCTGAAAATCGGAGCTTACTTGACAAAATTAACGCTGGCGCATGGCGTTACGTCAACTCGGCTGATGTGGGGCTTTGCGCATGCTGATGGCGTTGTTCGCTGATATTCACGCCAACCGGCCGGCGTTCAGCGCGTGTTTGGCGCAGGCGCAGACGCATGGTGCAGAGCACAATATCTTGCTCGGCGACTATGTAGGCTATGGCGCCGATGCGGAATGGGCCGTCACGACCGTGATGGACTTAGTCGAAAAAGGCGCCACAGCCGTGCGCGGCAACCACGACAACGCCGTCTCAGACCGCTCGGAGACGATGAACCCCGAAGCGCAAGTCGCAATCGAATGGACCCGCGGTGTACTTGCGACGGCGGAACGCGGGTTCCTCGCGGCGTTGCCATTGGTCCAAAACGACGGCGACCGGCTTTACGTCCACGCCGACGTGAGCAAACCGCAAAGCTGGCGGTATGTCATGAGCGCCGAGGACGCGGCTCGCAGCATGGTGGCGACGTCCGCCGCCGTCACCTTCTGCGGCCATGTCCACCGGCCGATGCTCTACACCATGTCGGCGACGGGGAAGGTGACGTCGTTCACGCCGGTCACCGGTTCGC
Organism: uncultured Hyphomicrobiales bacterium; assembly: GCA_964459765.1. Taxonomy (GTDB): domain Bacteria; phylum Pseudomonadota; class Alphaproteobacteria; order Rhizobiales; family Xanthobacteraceae; genus BOG-931. The sequence goes on from CAYWNY010000019.1 coordinate 26,429, forward strand.
CGATTCAGCTCCTGCCCGGGCGACGCTGGCTCGCGGTGCTCGGCGCCGTCGGCCAACCGCGCGACGGCAACCCGGCCGCGGCTTATGCCATTTTCGACACCGATCGGCGCGAGCTGACCTTTTGCCGCGCGCCTTATGACGTCGAGGCGGCGGCCGCCGCGATCCGCAGCAAGGGCCTGCCGCCTTGGCTTGCCGACCGGCTGCTGGTTGGGAGGTGAGCCCATGGTCAAGCCGAAGCTCGCGGCAGGTACGGTCATCGACGGCTTCAAGTTGGAAGAATGCCTGCATCGCGGCGGCATGGCGACGCTGTGGAGCGTATCCAGCGCGACCATCGCGACGCCGCTATTGATGAAGGTGCCGAAACTCTCGGAGGGGGAAGACCCGGCGGCAATCGTCAGCTTCGAAATGGAGCAAATGATTATGCCCCGCTTGTCAGGGGTTCGCGTGCCGACGTTTTTCGCCGCCGGCGATTTTGCCGTGCAGCCTTACATCGTGATGGAGCGCATTGCCGGGACGACGCTCTTGCCGCGGCTTCGCGAGCTTCCGTTACCTTACGATGAAGTGGCCGATCTGGGATTGCGCGTCGCCCGAGCGTTGGACGAGCTGCATCGCCAACACGTCATTCACCTCGACGTCAAACCGAGCAACATCATGCTTCGGCCAACGGGGGAGGCGGTGCTGCTCGACTTCGGGCTGTCGCATCACGACCAGCTTCCCGACTTGATGCAGGAAGAATTTCGCGTGCCGTTCGGCACCGCGCCTTATATCGCGCCCGAGCAATTGCTCGGCGTGCGCAATGATCCGCGCAGCGATCTGTTTGCCACCGGCGCGCTGCTCTATTTCTTTTCGACGGGCCGGCGGCCATTCGGCGAACGTGAGTCGATGGCTGGGATGCGCAAGCGTTTGTGGCGCGACCCCGTTCCGCCGCGCCGCTTGCGCGGCGACTATCCGCCCTGGCTGCAGGAAATCGTCCTGCGCTGTCTGGAAATCGAGCCGGCGTGGCGTTATCCGACGGCGGCGCAGCTCGCCTTTGAGCTCAGTCACCGCGATCAGGTCAAACTCACCGCCCGGTCCGAGCGGGTCGAGCGCGATCCGTTCACGACCGTGCTGCGCCGGCGGTTCAACAAGGATTTCACCAAGTCGATCCGCCGTCCGTCGGTCGCCGCGCAAATTTCGGCAGGGCCGATCGTCGCCGTCGCGATCGATCTTGCCGAAGGTCCGGCGGAGCTCAACGACGCGTTGCGCGACACGACCGGACGCATTCTGGCCACGCTGCCGTCGGCGCGTCTCGCCTGCCTGAACATTCTCAAGCTCGGCCGGCTCACCATCGATACCACCCTCGACGAGCGAGGGCATAACAAGAGGATCGATCGGCTGGTTTCGCTGCGGCAGTGGTGCGAGCCGCTGCGGCTTGGCGAGGAGCGCTCGAGCGTTCACGTGCTCGAGGCGGTCGATCCGGCCAGTGCGATCCTCGAATTTGCAAACGCCAATCACGTCGATCACATCGTGATCGGCGCGCGGCAAAACTCGCTGTTGCGCAATTTCCTGGGCGGCGTGTCGGCGAAAGTAGCGGCGGAAGCGCCATGCACGGTTACGGTCGTGCGTTCCGTGCGCGCGCCGACGCAGGCGCCCATCGAAGCGTCGCCAGCGATTGGTTAGGTATTTTTTTCGCCCGCCAGGCGCGCTGATCGCACTCGGTAGCGCGCAGTTAATGTTACCAATTAATTCGCCGCCAAAGTGCCGCCGATTTAAACGAATTCGCCGGTGACTTTGCCTAGATTGCCGCGACCAACGGGTTCTTCTCATGCGGCTTGTTCACACGGTTTTTTTGCTCGCGCTCGGTACGTCGCCGGCGCTTGCCCAGACCGGGCCGGTGATCGTTATTCCGGGCCGGCCCGACGTCCCCATCATTGAAAACGGCGTTGACGTTTCGTGGTCTGTGGTTGAGAGCGAACTCGGCTTGGCGCGGCCCGGTGTGTTGACGCCGACCGTGATCTACCGGCCGCCGCCTCCCATCTTCGTTCCTTACGCCCGCGCTTCCTATCAACCCGGCTTCTTCCCAAGTTCCGGCAAGACACCGGGTTATGGCCGCTTGGAACAAGAACCGAGTCAGCCGCCGCCGAAGCCGGCACAGAGCTATCGCCGTAGCTGGTCCAGCCACTCGGCGAATACGCCGGCCGATCTGCCGTCCACCAATCCATACGGGCCGATGTACATTTCGCCGATCATCGCGCCGTCGTTCAATGGCCCATCTCAAAACGGCCTATCGGGCAATGGACCAGCGTCGGGGCAATCCAGTGGCCCACCCGGCGCGCGTGGGATGCAAAACGGCTCTTTCAACGAAGCGCCGGGACTACGGCCAGCGGGCTCAATGCCCGGGCAACCCAGTGGCCCACCCGGCGCGCGCGGGATGCAAAACGGCTCTTTCAACGAAGCACCGGGACTACCGCCTGCGGGCTCAATGCCGGGGCAACCCAATGGCCCACCCGCCGCGCCTGGGATGCAAAACCGCTCTTTCAACGAAGCGCCGGGACTACCGCCAGGGGGCTCAATGCCCGGGAGGGGAATGGGCGCCCGCTAAGCGACAATCACAGGGCCACCGCTGTCAGCCTCCTGACGGGGGCCGTTTTTGTAGAGGAGTGTTCATGTCGTTCCATCGCACCATTCTAGCGGCCTGCATCGCAGCGTTCGCTATCGTCTTCGCTCCAGCCGCATTTGCCGGCTGCGGCGGTTGCGGTTTCGCTGCGCCGGCGATCGAGTATGTGCCGGCTCCGGTCTACGCAGCGCCCGTCGCTTATGGCGGCGGCGGTTGTTGCGGTGGCTGCGGCGGCTGCGGCTCCGCGGTGACCTATGCACAGCCGGTGGTGTACGCCCAACCGGTGCCGGTGGTGGTCGCTCCGCAGCCGATTGCGGTCGATCATTGGAATACCGGCGGGTGGGGCGGTTGCGGCGGCTGTGGCGGCGGGTTCGGTTACACGCTCGCTCCAAGCGCTGCTTATGTGGTCAACCAAGGGCCGTATTATTCAGGTCCGGGAACGATGATCCCCTACGGAACCTATTCGCCGGGCTACGCCCTCGCCAATCCGGCCGCTTATCCGTATATCGGCGGCGGCGGCTATTACGGGCCGCGCTATCCGCGTCCCTATTACGGAGCGCGCGTCGCCTATCGGCCTTATCGGCATTATTATCACCGTCCGTATTATTGGCGCGGCTAAAACGCCGTCGCGCGCAATCAAGCAGAGTTCGGAGGGCCCGCTTCGCGCGGGCCTTCGCTTTTTTAGGACTCGCGAAGACGCCGGCTTGCCACATAGAGCGCCAGCGCGGCTGCATTCGAGACGTTGAGACTTTTGATCGCGCCGGGAAGGTCGAGCCGCGCCAGCGAAGTGCAAACCGCGCGCGTGCCTTGCCGCAGGCCCTTGCCCTCGGCGCCGAGCACCAGCGCCAAAGGTGCGGCGAATGGGGTAGCCGCGAGGTCATCGGTCGCGTCGCTATCGAGGCCCACAGCGCAGAAACCACGCTCGCGCATCTCCAAAATCGCTCGCGCCAGATTCTGCACGGTTACGATCGGCACCAATTCAAGCGCGCCGGAGGCTGATTTGGCGAGCACACCGGTCGCCTCGGGACTGTGCCGCGCGGTGGTGACGACGGCGGCGACCGCGAATGCCGCCGCGGTGCGCAAGATCGCACCGACATTGTGCGGATCGGTGATCTGGTCGAGCACCAAAACGATGCCGGTTGTGTTTAGATCCGTCAGGTCGGGCGACGGCAGCGGATCGGCTTCGAGGAGCAGCCCTTGATGCACGGCGTCGGGCGAAAGGCGCGCCGCGATAGCATCCGGACGCACCACGTCGGGCGCAATCGGGAGCGCGATGGCCTCATCGACGAGGCGCCGCAGCGCGTTTTCGGTGACCAGGATTTTTCTGATGCGCCGCGCCGGATTGGCGAGCGCCGCAGTGACGGTATGCCAGCCATAGAGGATGACCGAGTCGTCCTCGTCACGCCTCTCGCGGCGCTCCCTCGCGCGCCCGAAACCGGTGCCGCGTCGGGCGCCACGCTTGTGTTCCACGCGCCGCTTTGCGCGCCAAGGGCGTTCGCGCATGGCGCTCGTTCTGTCACGCGGACCAGGGATTGGCAATTCGGCCCGTTTTCGATTGACACCGATTTCGGCGGCCAACATATAGCGCGCTGGCCGGCGGGCGGCTCTTTGAGTGCCCGCTGGATTTGGTGCGGGAGAGTGTCCCGAGTGGCAAAGGGGGCGGACTGTAAATCCGCTGGCTTACGCCTTCGTAGGTTCGAGTCCTACCTCTCCCACCACATTGACATGATTGTGCTTATATCGAGAGATCGCCTTAAATCCGTGGGCTGGAATGCCACACGACGTTGGTGATTTCAGCTGGAAAGTCTTTGCAAAATTGCAGTACTCGGCCGGATAGGTTCGGCCGGGTACATGACGTGATGGAGCGCTGAAAGACATGGCACCCGCGAGGTGCTTCCGTCAGAGCAGCGAAATTAGCTGCCTAGCCGTAATAGGGGCCGCATTGACCGTAGGCGGAGTAATAGGGGTCGCAATACCCGTACGGATATCCGCCGTAGGCGTAGAGGCCGCCCAGTCCTAGGCCGAGACCTAAGCCGTAGGCTCCATAGCCGTAACCGCCCCAGCGGCCACCGCGCCCACCCCATTGTCCACCGGCCCAACGTCCACCGCCGCGACCAACGTTGCCACCGTGGAAAGCGCCGCCACCGTGGAAACTACCGCCGCCATGACCACCGCCGCCATGGCCGGCCGCCATCGCGTCTGTTGTCATCGTTGCTGTCATCGGCGCGGCACAGAGAAGCAGCGCTGCCGCAAGCGCAAGGGTTTTGCGTCGCATAAACTTTCTCCTTTAACTTAGTCGTCAACAAACAAACGCGCACAGTGAAATACAGTTGCCGTCGCGGCGGCTTGCTACGGCGAAATGACGCAGAATTGATCGCACTTACTAACTTCACGAAAAAACGTTCGGGCGCGCAGCGCCGTAACGTTCAAAAAATCTTTTTCAGCTGTCGGAACCAACGCAACCAGAACCGTTTTCACCTTTAACGGTCCGACAGACAAAAAAGGACTTTCGCCATGTGTGATTTTAGTTTGCATAGCGTGCGATCACGGTCTGCAAAAGTCGGCGATCGGCTTGTGACCCACGACTTCGGCACCGGAACGCGGGGCTTTGCCGACGTCGACGAGCGAGGCGTTGCTGTATGCGTGATGCCCGGCACCGAACTAGCCTTCGATAGAGATGTGATGTGCCCGGCGATCGGGCCGCTGCACTGGAAGACGCGGACGCTTCCACACCGGACGGCGATTTTCCGTCAGATTAACAAAGACAAGGTCGCCGCCCATCACGACGCACTCGAATTTCCGGACGGCAAGATGCTGATGCTGACGCAGCTTTGCGAAAAGCAGCTGGCGACCGTGCTGCAGCTCCCGGCGCAACCTAAGACCGAGACAGAAGCGCGCGATCAGGAGCGGGTCGCCTACACCGGTTGAGATGACCAGAGTCCTCTAAACCAGGCCTCGTCGCGCCGCGGCGGGTCGACCCAACAAAAAGGTCCGGTTGCGGACCCGGCGTTAGTCGGCTTGATCGTCGTCGCGGCTGCAAAGAGCTTGAGCAATCGAATTCGCAAACAACGCCATCGCGTCGGTCGTATCTCGGCCGCGTATCGCGAGTGTTTCCACGAGCTGCCTCTCCCGAGCGATCCGTTCGTTGGATGCGGCGATGACGGCGTTGGATAGGGATTTAACCTGCGGTCCCATGCAACGCTAACGTTCTCAGCGGGGTTTTGATCCGCCGGCAGAAAGAGTTGCGCCCGATGGAAGCTTTCATCGCGGCGGACGAAACGCCGCTCAAGCGTTATATCGCCGCTTCGGAACGGCCGTTACCGGTACCGTGTTGGACTTTTCGCTCTTCAACGCGCGCGATCGGGACCGACCGCCTTCGCGGTCAACGGCGCGATTGCCTGTTTGGATACGAGGATCTCGCGCAGCGCCTGTGTTTCAATCGGCTTTTGCAGGACCGGCACGGCGCTGAAACGCTTGTCGATGCTGTCGCTTTCGTATCCGGTGATAAAGATGAAGGGAATGCGCCGGTGGGAAAGCACATTGGCAATCGCGTATGCCGTGCCGTCACCGAGATTGATGTCGAGTATCGCCGCGTCGTACTCGGTATTTTCGGCCAGGCGCAGCGCCTCAGACGCTTTCGAGGCGGGGCCGACCACCGAATGCCCCCACTCGGTCAGGCAGTCTTGGATCATCATTGCGACGAGTACTTCATCCTCGACCAGCAGAATGCGTTGTCCGGGTGCCGTATTGAATGGTTTCGGTTCCACGGCCGCTCCGTTGTGTTGCCTTGCTGCATCGACCGAGATCGATCGTGGCTGCCATGGTGTTGTTAAAGTACAGCGCAGTCCTTGCGGCGCCCAATCGAATGCGACTTTGCCGCCGACCTGATTTTTGATGCTCGTGGTGACCACCTTAAGGCCGAAGCTGGGAGAGCTCGGTGCGACAATTTCTCGACAGGCCGTTTCGACCCACTGCAGCACCAGAGAATTCGACGACAGGTGCCAAGTCACGGAAACTTTGCCCTGCGCTGATGACAGCGCGCCATGCTTGGCGGCATTCGTCGTCAGTTCGTGCAGCGCCATGGCCAAAGCTTGCGCCATTTGCGGCAACAACGAAACGGAGGGTCCCTCAATCGCTATTCTTCCAGGATCCGCAATGCGGAACGGCGCCAACTCTTCAATGACCAACGTCTCCAAATCGGCGCTATCCCAGCGTGACGCCGACAGTAATGTATGGGCTCGAGACAGCGCCTGGATCCGACCTTCTATGCTTGCGACGTAATCTTCGGTGCTGCCGGCGCGCGTCAATCGAATAATGGATTGGACGACCGCAAGCGCGTTGCGCGCCCGATGATCGACCTCGCGAGCCAGCAAGTCCTGGCGGATTTCGGCTTCCTTACGCGCGGTGACGTCGATGGTCACGCCACTCCAGCGTGCCACTCGCTTGTGCCCGCGAGTGCCGGCCACAGCGGTGCCGATGCACCAGCGCACCTCTCCCGTCGGCCGCAAGACCCGAAATTCGGTCTGCATAGTGCGATCGCCCTTGAGGATTCCGCGGGCGTCGAGCCGCATTCGCCGCCAATCCTCGGGCGGGATCATCGTTCGTATATTGTGGAGCGAGACCTTAAATTGCTGCGGATCGACTCCAAAAATGCGGTGTTGTCCCTCGTCCCATTGCCATTCGCCGGAATCGAGATCCCAGTGCCAGGAGCCCATCTGCCCGGCGGCAAGGGCGATGCTGCGGGCCCGCTCGCTTTGCAATAACTGTGCATTCGACATTTCCAGTTCCGCTGTCCGCGCGGCGACGCGACCCTCGAGCTCCGCGTTTAGACGCTCCAGCGCCTGGGTCTTGCGATAAAGCTCCGAGAACACTTTTACCTTCGCACGCAACAGGGCGGGCACCACGGGCACCGGTACGTAATCGACCGCGCCCAGCTCGTAGCCACGAAGCCGATCGACGTCGGCTACCTGAATGGCGGAGATAAAAATGATCGCCGTCTTCTGAAATCGCGGATGATCGCGGATCATCTCCGCCAATTGGAAGCCATCGAGTTCCGGCATGCACACGTCGATGAGGATCACGGCGGCTTCATTTTTGAGCAGAAAGTCCAAGGCCTCGCGCGCGGAGGAGGCCTTGATCAGATTCTCGCCGAGATCACGCAATATCGATTCGGTTGCCAACAGCTTTGCCGGCTGATCGTCGACCAGGAGAACATTGACTTTATCGCTCATAGGTCTTCTGACCTACCGATGCAGCCACAGACGCAATGCTGCCAGGAGCTGTTCGGTGTTCACCGGCTTGGCAAGATAGTCGGAAGCACCGGCCTGCAGGCACTTTTCGCGGTCGCCCTTCATCGCCTTGGCCGTCAAAGCAATGATCGGCAGCCGCCGGTAAGCCGAATTTCCGCGGATCTTCTCAATCGTCTGATAGCCGTCCATCTCGGGCATCATGATATCCATCAGCACGATTGCGACTTCGGGAGTTCGCTCTATGAGTTCGATGGCCTCACTACCGTTCGTCGCGGTCAGCACGTTCATGCCGCGGCGCTCCAGTGCGCTCGACAGCGCGAAGAT
>CAYWNY010000020.1:0-33651 GCA_964459765.1 uncultured Hyphomicrobiales bacterium
CCTTGCTGCAAACGCCTCATCATGAATCCAAACTTCCCGGATGGGCTCTTAGAGTCCGGGTTTAAGGGGTTTAAATTATAAGATTGGACGGGAAGATAAGCGAGTTATTCGCGCTTCGCTCGATGAACTTTGGAAAAATGCAAAAGGCGACCGCGGCGGACGGATTATCGATATTAGCGACGCGGCTCCAATTTTGCTAAAGCATGCGGGCACGAGGTGAGTCGACCGACTGTTATTTATCTGGAGGCAGTATTTCCTGGACACAAACCTGATCGATGAGATGCTGTCGGCGAAGGTCTGTCAGATGCGCCCGTTTTTCATCATTCGTCAGGTGTTTCCCGATGCCGTTGGTCATCACCATCACGAGTGTCCGATCATTCATATCTAACCAATACGAGCGTCGAACAAGTTTGTCATTGCCATCGCGGGCAAAGGGACTGTCGATATCCTCGCTCAGGTCTGGCTGGTAAAATCGTGCCATGCGGTGATCCCTATGGTTGGATAGTCTCGATATTCAATCCAACGCATGACATCTGTGCGCTTTTGCGGTTGTCAATGTTTTGTGAATAAATCAAAAGACGCGTTGGCATAACTCCTTGAGAATACAAGGATTGGAACCGTCTTGTGAATGAGTTGTGAATCCATCAATGTCAATTAATTCAAGTACTTAGATGGGCAAATGGGAGTTATGGATCGATCGCGGCGGCACTTTCACCGACGTGATCGGCCGCCGCCCTGACGGCAGGCTCGTCACCACCAAACTCCTGTCGGAAAATCCGGAAAGCTATGCGGATGCGGCGGTGGAAGGCATTCGCCGCCTGCTCGGGCTCGCGCCCGGTGTGCCGATCCCGGCGGCACACATCGGCGCCGTGAAGATGGGTACCACGGTCGCCACCAATGCGCTTCTCGAGCGCAAGGGCGACCGCACGCTGCTGCTCATTACCAAAGGCTTTCGTGACGCGTTGCGCATCGGTTATCAGGCGCGGCCGAAGATATTCGCAAAGCACATCGTCAAGCCCGACATGCTCTATGAACGCGTCGTGGAGGTCGACGAGCGGGTACGAGCCGACGGTGTCGTCGAGCGCCCGCTCGACCTCCACGCGGCGCGCGCCGCGTTGGTGCAGGCGCGCGAGGACGGCATCCGTGCCGTCGCTATCGTGCTCATACATGCCTATCGTCACAGCGAGCATGAGCGGCAACTCGCTGCGCTGGCCCGCGAGGTGGGCTTCGAGCAGGTCTCGGCCAGCCACGAAGTGTCACCGCTGATCAAGCTCGTCGGTCGCGGCGATACCACCGTCGTCGACAGTTATCTCTCGCCCATTCTGCGGCGGTACGTGAGCCAGGTCGCCCGTGATTTGAACGGCCAAGACGCCTTCACTTCACCCTCCCCTGGAGCGGGAGGTGAAGAGGCTCGCCTGATGTTCATGATGTCATCGGGCGGGCTGACGGCGGCGGATTTGTTTCGCGGCAAAGACGCGATCCTTTCGGGTCCGGCCGGCGGCGTCGTCGGCATGGCCGAGACCGGCCGGCAGGCGGGGTTTAAACGGCTCATCGGCTTCGACATGGGCGGCACCTCGACCGACGTGTCGCACTTCGCCGGCGAATACGAGCGCGCCTTCGAGACCGAAGTCGCCGGCGTGCGCATGCGCGCGCCGATGATGCTGATCCACACGGTGGCGGCCGGCGGCGGCTCGATCCTGCACTTCGACGGCGCGCGCTTTCGCGTCGGCCCGGATTCGGCCGGCGCCGATCCCGGCCCGAAATGTTACCGCCGCGGCGGCCCGCTCGCGGTCACCGACGCCAATGTGATGGTCGGCAAGCTCATCGCCGACTTCTTTCCCAAGATTTTCGGGCCGGCGCAGAACGAGCCGCTCGATGCCGAGGTGGTGCGCAAGGCGTTCGAAAACCTCGCGCAGGATATCGGCGACGGTCGGACGCCCGAACGAGTCGCCGACGGCTTCATCAAGATCGCGGTCGAGAATATGGCGAACGCGATCAAGAAGATTTCGGTGCAGCGCGGCTACGACGTGACCGGTTACGCGCTCAATTGTTTCGGCGGCGCCGGCGGCCAGCACACTTGCCTCGTCGCCGACGCGCTCGGTATGACCCGCGTGCTGATCCATCCGTATTCGTCGTTGTTGTCCGCCTACGGCATGGGACTTGCCGATATCCGCAGCGTGCGGCAGCAGGCGATCGAGGAGCCGTTCGGCGAGGAAGCCCGCGCCGCGCTTTCGCGCACCACGCGCGAACTGTCGCGCGTCGTGACTGCGGAGGTGCGCGGGCAGGGCGTCGCGGCGAACAGGATCAAAGTCCATGCGCGTGCCCACATCCGCTATGCCGGAACCGACACTACATTGATTGTCGAGGCAGGTTCGTTGTCAAAAATGAAATCCGCGTTCGAGCGGGCGCACAAAGCGCGCTTTGGCTTCATCGACCGTACAAAGTCGCTGGTGATCGAGGCCGTGTCGGTGGAGGCTGTCGGCGGCGGCGCCACGTTCCGCGAGCGCACTCACAAAGTCCGCCGCGCCAGGCTGCCGGCCGCGGCGCGGCGCACGCGCTTTTATTCCGGCGGCCGATGGCAACGCGCGCTGGTCTATCGGCGCGAGACGCTTGCGCCTGGGCACAAGGTGAAGGGGCCTGCCATCATCATCGAGCCGCATCAGACCGTCGTGGTCGAAGCCGGCTGGCAAGCCTCCGTGACGGCGAAGAATCACCTTCTCCTGCGACGGATCAGAAAACTCGCCCGACCCCGCGCCATTGGCACCCGCGCCGACCCGGTCATGCTCGAGGTGTTCAACAATCTGTTCATGTCGATTGCCGAACAGATGGGCGTGGCGCTGCAGAACACCGCCTATTCGGTCAACATCAAGGAGCGACTCGACTTCTCCTGCGCGGTGTTCGACGGCTCCGGCTCGCTGATAGCGAATGCGCCGCACATGCCGGTGCATCTTGGCTCCATGGACCGCGCGGTCGAGACGATCATCCGCGAGAACCGAGGCAAGATCCGCGAAGGCGACGTGTACGTCATCAACGCGCCGTACAACGGCGGCACGCACCTGCCCGATATCAGCGTTTGCACGCCGGTGTTCGAGGGCCGCAAGATTCTGTTCTGGGTCGCTTCGCGCGGCCATCACGCCGATGTCGGCGGCATTTCGCCGGGCTCAATGTCGCCGAACGCGACGACCATCGAGCAGGAGGGCGTCTACATCGACAATTTCAGGCTCGTCGATCGTGGCCGTTTCCGCGAGAAGGAGACTTATGCGCTGTTCACCGACGCCGTATATCCCGCGCGCAATCCGGTGCAGAACGTCAACGATCTGAAAGCGCAGATCGCCGCCAACGAAAAGGGCGCGCAGGAACTGCGCAAGATGGTGCGCCATTACACGCTGCCGGTGGTGCGCGCCTATATGGGGCACGTGCAGGACAACGCGGCCGAAAGCGTCCGCCGCGTCATCGACCGGCTGCGCGACAGCGAATTTTGGGTGGACATGGATCAGGGCACCGTCATCAAGGTGCGCATCGTGGTCGACAAGAAAAAACGCGAGGCGACCGTCGACTTCACCGGCACCAGCCCGCAACAGCCGAACAATTTCAACGCGCCCGAGCCGGTGACGCGCGCCGCCGTGCTTTACGTCTTCCGCGTCATGGTCGACGACGACATTCCGATGAACGCCGGTTGCCTGCGGCCGATCCGCATCATCATTCCGAAAAAATCGCTCCTGTCGCCGGAATTTCCCGCCGCCGTCGTCGCCGGCAATGTTGAGACCTCGCAAGAAGTGACGAATTGCTTGTTCGGCGCGCTGGGCGCTCTGGCGGCAGCACAGGGGACCATGAATAATCTGAATTTCGGCAATGCGCGCTACCAGTATTACGAGACGATCTGCTCGGGCTCGCCGGCCGGGCCCGGCTTCCCCGGCACCGACGCCGTGCACACGCACATGACCAACACGCGGCTGACCGATCCGGAAGTCCTGGAATTCCGTTATCCGGTGCTGCTCGAGGATTTCCATATTCGCAAGGGCTCCGGCGGCCGCGGCCGCTGGAATGCCGGCGACGGCATCCGCCGCACCATCCGCTTTATGGAAAAAATGGAATGCACGATTTTGTCCGGGCATCGCCGCGTGCCGCCGTTCGGGCTCGCCCGCGGCGAAGACGGTCAGGTCGGCGAGAACGCGGTGCGCCGCAACGACGGTCGCGTGGAAGGACTTTCCGGCTGTGACGCCACCGTGCTCGACGCTGGCGAAGCGATCATCATCCAGACGCCGACGGCGGGCGGGTATGGCGCGCCCGGAGCAAACGATACATGAACTATAGATGAACGATTTGCGATGCCGCTTTCATTTTTGTTTTGCGGAATCGCCCTAGCTGTGTGATCCGACGCCGACCCGGCTCGTATATCGGGCGGGCGGCGCGTTTTAACACCGAAGGAGATATCGAATGCTTCGTTTTTCGTCGCAGCAAAAACTGCTGATTGGCGTTCTGGTCGCTTCCGGACTCGGCATTGGCTACGCGCTTGGCGCGCAGCCGCACATGGACGCCGCGCTGGCGCTGTTGAGCAACGCGCGAGCGGAGTTGGTCGCCGCTACTCCAAACAAGGGCGGTCATCGCGAGGCCGCGATTGGGCTTATCGACCAGGCTATCGTTCAGGTGCGCGAGGGTATCGCGTTCGCCGCCACGCATTGAGCTTTCCGGCTCGCCAAAGCCACGTCGGTTTTTCAAGCGCGAAGGCCAGACCTCGGGTCTGGCCTTTTCGTTGCCATTAATTCGCTTACACCATCCGATCGGCTTGGATCGGATCATGGTCTAGGTTTGTCTTGGCGCATGATCTTTTCGGAAAACCGGTATCCACTTTTCCGGATCATGCGCTAGTTAGTGCGCGTCGACGGGTGCGGCGCCGGTGACCGGCGGCGGTCGGCGCATGAACCACACCATCGCGGAGAAAACGCCGAACAGCAGGCACAGCAGCAGGAAAACGTCGGCAAACGCCATGACGATGCCCTGCTGGCGGGTAAACAGAAACAATTGCTTGAGCGCCATGTTCTGCGCATCCGACGTCGGGATGCGCGCCGCGAGCCCGTTGAGCGTCTCCGTGACCGGGCGCCGCGACCAGGTGATGGATTCATGCAGCCGCGCCAGATGCAGGTCGATCCGCTTGTTGAGCACGGTGTTCAACCCGGCAAGCCCGACGGCGCCGCCGAGGTTGCGCGTGAGGTTGAACAATCCCGATCCGTTCTTTAGCCGATCGGGCGGCAGCGTGCCGAGCGAGATGTTGGTGATTGGCACGATGGCGAACATCATGCCGAAGCCGCGCAAGAGCTGCGGCAGGAACAACTGCCAAAAATCCCAATCCTTGGTCAGGTAGGTCAGCTGCCAATTGCTCAGCGCGACCACCGCGAAGCCGAAGCTGAGCATCAGCCGCGGGTCGGTCCGCGTCACCAGCCGGCCGACCAGCGGCGCCGTCAGAAACATGGTGACGCCCGAGACGAACACGGTCTCGCCGACCATCAACGCATTGTGGCCGCGGATGGTGCCGAGATAGACCGGATAGAGGTAGGTCAGGCCGTAGAGGCCGATGCCGAGCACGAACGAGAACATGCTGCCGAGCGCAAAATTGCGGTCGCTAAACGCCCGAAGATCGACGATGGGCTCCCGGGCGGTCAACACGCGGGCAAAGAAAATCAGCGCCGAGGTGCCGGACACGATGGCGGCAAGGAAAATCGAGGTGTCCTCGAACCAGTCATAACGCGGACCGTCTTCCAGCACGTATTCGAGCGCGCCCAAAAACAGCGCCATGAAGATCAGGCCGATCCAGTCGAAATTATCGAACAGCGCGAGGTCGGGCTTGTCGAAGTCGATCAGGGTGATCGCGGCGATCGTCACCACGATGCCGGGCACGATATTGATGAAGAACAGCCAGTGCCACGACAGGGCGTCGGTGAGAATGCCGCCGACGGTCGGGCCGATGGTCGGCGCCAGCGTCGCCACCAGTCCGATCATCGGCGTGATGATCGACATGCGCGAGCGCGGAAAGATGATGTAAGCGGACGCAAACACCGTCGGCACCATGCCGCCGCCGATAAAGCCTTGCAGCGCGCGCCAGAAGATCATCTGGCCCATGGTCGACGACAATCCGCACATCAGGCTCGCCACGGTGAAGCCGGCGGCGGCGCTGGCGAACATGATGCGGGTGCCGAGCGCGCGCGACAGGAAACCGGAGAGCGGGATGGCGACGACTTCGGCCATCAAATAGGAGGTCTGCACCCAGTTGATCTCGTCCGCCGACGCGGCTAGGCCGGCCTGGATCTCGGTCAACGATGCGGAGACGACCTGAATGTCGAGAAAAGCCATGAACATGCCGAAGCACATGGCGAGGAACGCGACCATGCGCATCGGATCGATGCGTTCGGCGGCCGGAGTACCGACCGCCGAAGCTGGTAAGGTTGGTGTTGCCGCTTGCGCCATGATCGTTACGGCCTAAGGGCCCGACGGTTGGTTTAACGGGACGTGGTGGCCTGCGCGGCAGCACCGCGGTCGGCGACCGTGGTGTTTTTAGTATTGACGCTCACCACGACCGACATGCCCGGCCGTAACAGCCCTTCGCGGGCGACCTCGGCCGGCACGTGGATGCGCACCGGCAGCCGCTGAACGATCTTGGTGAAATTTCCCGTGGCATTGTCGGGCGGCAACAGCGAGAACACCGCACCGGACGCCGGCGAGAAGCTTTCGACGGTGCCGTGGATGTCATGCTCCGGGAGCGCATCAGCCGCGATCGACACCGGTTGCCCCGGCTTCAAACGCACCAACTGGGTCTCCTTGAAATTCGCGGTGACGTAGACCTCATCGAGCGGAACGAGGCTGGCGAGCCGCTGTCCGGTTTGGACGTAGTCGCCGACCTGCACCGCGCGGTTGCCAATCACGCCGTCGATCGGCGCGCGGATCACGGTGAACGAGAAGTCGCGCTCGGCTTTGGCAAGCGCCGTCTTCAACTCATCGAGCGTCGAAATCGCTTCCTGGCGCTGACCTTTAAGTACCTCGACATTGGCGGCCGCCGAGTCGATGGCGGCTTGCGCGCCTTGCACGCCGGCCACGGCCTGGTCGCGGTTGGCTTGCGCCTGCTCGAGCAGCTGGCGGCTTGAAGCGTCGCGCGCGACCAGTGCCGTTTGACGGGCGAGTTCAAGTTCCGTCCGGGTTGCGGCCGCTTGCGCTGAGACAAGTTGGGTCTTGGTTTGCTCGACAGCGGCCTCTTGCGCCGTGATTTGGTGCGCCATCCGCGCGACGGTGGCTTCCTGGGTCGCGACTTTTTCGCGCGCCGAATCGACCGCCAGCCGATAATCGCCGTCATCGATGGTAGCGATTACGTCACCGGCGCGAACGTGGGTGTTATCGGTCACCGGGACGCTGGCGACATAGCCGGCGACCTTCGCGGCGATCGTGGTGTTGTAGGCTTGCACGTAAGCGTCGTCGGTCGACACCAAGAATCGGCCGACAGTCAGATAGTCGCAGCCGAACCAGGCAGCGACGCCGCCGACAACGATTGCGATGACGCCGAGCAGCCGCAGACGCCGGCCGCGGCCCCGCTGTTTCAAGTCAATCGCCGACGTAGTCTCCGAAGGCTTCCGCTGCGCGGGAACCGGCGCCCGTATCTCGGCGGTCGCCGGATCCAGCGCGATTTGCTCGGTCGGCGTGGTTGAGGCAGGAGAAGGTTGCGCTGAAGGAAAACGCAAAGCGCCGCCGTCCTGGTTCCGATACATGCGCCTCACTCCATGTTGCCTAGTGGCAAGGTGACCGAACCGTTCGGTCAATAATGGATGAGGAAACCATAGGAGTCAATATTGACCGAACCGTTCGGTCAATATATGTTGCAAACCTCAATTTATGAGTGATTCCGGTCCGTTAGGGCATATTACAGCGGGCTCGCGAAGCCAAAAGGCTTGGGAAATGAGCGAATTAGCGACCCTGGAACAGCCGCCCGTGGCGGTCAGCGACGACGACAGCGCCAAGCGGCGGCAGATCATTGAGGGGGCTCGCGCCGTCTTCCTGTTTCAGGGCTTCGACGCCGCGAGCATGAACGACATCGCGCGCGCCGCGGGCGTCTCCAAGGGCACGCTCTACGTGTATTTCAAGGACAAGGAGCAGTTGTTCGAGGCCATCATCGACCAGGAATGTGTCGCCCAGGCCGAAGGCATTTTCGAACTCGATCACAACGACCATGACGTCGAGGCGGTGCTGACACGACTCGGTTTCGCCTATGTCGGATTTCTGTGCCGTCCCGAGAAAGCTTCGGCGATCCGCATTGTGATCGCGATTGCCGAGCGTATGCCGGACCTGGGGCGGAAGTTCTATGAAAGCGGACCGGCCAAGGGCATTCGCAAACTTGCCGCTTATATCGCCGCTCAGGCGGACGCCGGCGTTCTCGTGGTGGAGGATTGTGAAGTCGCCGCCGCGCAGCTGATGGAAGCCTACCAGGCAATGTTGTTCAAATCGATGGTGTTCAATTTTGTCCGCGAGCCGAGCCGCGAGCAGATCGAACGCGTGGTGCCGATCGCGGTGAAGGTATTTCTGGCCGCCTATCGCGCGCCGGCGAAATCCTAAAACAGCACGTTTAGTTCGTCCGCATCGGCACTTTCGGCGGTTCAGCCGGCGGCTGACCGCTCGAATTCGCGCCGCGGCGCGAAATAGCGTAACGCATTTCCACGTTACTGCCCTGCCAGAAAAAATTGTAGTCGAGATTGAGCGTGCCGCCGTCTAGCTGGGGCAACAGCGCGTTGCAGACAACCTTGGTCTTGTCGGTCGAGAGCGTTTTGATCTCCTCATCGCCGACCGGGCCAGCCCTGAGCTGATCGAGCACGTTCGCCAGCGTCGATTTGGCGCGGGTGGAATCGCAGGCCGGCAGTGCGAAACGCTCCTGCACGGCGCGATAAATCAGCACGCCGGCAAAGGCGAGCGCCGGAATAGCGATCAACCGGAACAACAAACGATTGGATGTCGCGCGCTGCGCGGGCGGCGTCTTCCAGCGCGATGCGCGGATTGGTTTGCGGGGCTCTGGCGATGGATTGTCCGCGGCCATGCCGCCGCTCACAAGGCTTTGACGATCGCTTCCGTCATCTTCTTGGCGTCGCCAAGCAGCATCATGGTGTTGTCGCGGTAGAACAGCGGGTTGTCGATGCCGGCATAGCCCGACGCCAGCGAGCGCTTGACGAACATCACCGTGCCGGCCTTCCAAACCTGCAGCACCGGCATGCCGTAGATCGGCGATTTCGGGTCATCCTCGGCCGCCGGATTGGTCACGTCGTTGGCGCCGATCACATAGGCGACGTCGGCCTGGGCAAACTCCGAGTTGATATCTTCGAGTTCGAAGACTTCGTCATAGGGAACGTTGGCTTCGGCGAGCAGCACGTTCATGTGGCCGGGCATGCGGCCGGCGACGGGATGGATGGCGTATTTGACCTCGACGCCTTCTGCTTTGAGCTTGTCGGCCATTTCACGCAGCGCATGCTGCGCCTGCGCCACCGCCATGCCGTAGCCCGGCACGATGATGACCTTCGATGAATTCTTCAAGATGTATGCGGCGTCTTCGGCCGAACCAACCTTCACCGGTCGGCTTTCGGCCTCGCCGCTTGGGCCCGCCACCTCGCCGCCGAAGCCGCCGAGGATCACCGAAATGAACGAGCGGTTCATCCCCGCGCACATAATGTAGGACAGGATCGCGCCGGACGAGCCGACCAGCGCGCCGGTGATGATCAGCGCCGAATTGCCGAGCGTAAAGCCGATGCCGGCGGCCGCCCAACCGGAATACGAGTTGAGCATGGAGATGACCACCGGCATGTCGGCGCCGCCGATGGGAATGATGATCAATACGCCGAGCAAAAACGAAACCGCGGCGATCGCCCAGAACGCGACGTGATGCTGCGCTTCGAAGAACCAGACGATGAGCACCACGAGTGCGATCGCCAGCGCGATGTTGATGGCGTGGCGGGCCGGCAACAGGATCGGTTTGCCGCCCATGCAGCCGGACAGTTTTAAGAACGCAATCACCGAGCCGGTGAAGGTGACGGCGCCGATGGCAACGCCGAGCGACATTTCGATCAGGCTCTGGCCGTGGATCGCGCCTTCAGAGCCGATATCGAAGGCGGCGGGCGCATAAAGAGCGCCGGCGGCGACCAGCACCGCCGCCATGCCGACCAGCGAGTGGAACGCGGCGACCAGTTCCGGCATCGACGTCATCGGCACGCGCCGCGCGATCACCGCGCCGATACTGCCGCCGATGGCGACGCCGAGCACCACCAACCCCCAGGCGGCCCAATCGGCCGGAGGATGATCGGCGAGCGTGGTCGCGACCGCGACCGCCATGCCGATCATGCCGAACAGATTGCCGCGCCGGCTCGTGGTCGGATGCGACAGCCCGCGCAACGCCAGAATGAAGAGAACTCCGGCGACCAGATAAGCCAGCGCGGCGAGGTTGGCGCTCATCTTATTTCTGTTTCTTTTGGAACATGGCGAGCATGCGCTGAGTCACCATAAAGCCGCCGAAAATGTTGACCGAGGCAAAGATGAGCGCGACGAAGCCGAAACCGCGTGCCCAGAGCGGGCCGCTATCGTTGGCGACCAGCGCCACGCCGACCGCGAGGAGCGCGCCGACGACGATCACCGAGGAGATGGCGTTGGTGACCGACATCAGCGGCGTGTGCAAGGCCGGCGTCACCGACCAGACCACGTAATAGCCGACGAACACCGCCAGCACGAAGATCGACAGGCGGAAGACGAACGGATTGACGGCATCGCTGACCGCGTGCATCGCGCCGCCGCTCGCCGTTGAAATAATGTCGAGCTGGGCAAGCACCGACAGAGTCACCATGACGAGCTTCCTTTTCTGTGCCCGCGTTCTACGCGGCGGTCTTGGGCTTGAAATTCGGATGGACGACGGCGCCGTCGCGGGTGATTAATGTGCCTTTGATCAACTCGTCGTCCCAGTTGATCGAAAGCTTCTTTTCTTTCTTGTCGATCATGGTCTCAAGGAACGTCACCAGGTTCTTCGCGTAAAGCGCCGACGCCGAAGCAGCGAGCCGCCCCGGTACGTTGAGATAGCCGACGATCTTGGCCGGACCAGCCTGCACCACCTCGCCGGGCTTGGCGCCTTCGACGTTGCCGCCACGCTCGACCGCTAGGTCGACGATGACGGATCCGGGCCGCATGGACTCCACCATGTCCCTGGTCACGAGATTCGGCGCCGGCCGGCCGGGGATCAGCGCCGTGGTGATCACGATGTCCTGCTTTTTGATGTGTTCGGCGACCAGGGCCTTCTGCTTCGCCTGATACTCTTTAGACATTTCCTTGGCATAACCGCCGGCGGTCTCCGCGGCTTTGAATTCATCATCCTCGACGGCGATGAATTTGGCGCCGAGGCTTTCGACCTGCTCCTTCGTGGCCGGCCGCACGTCGGTTGCGGTGACGACGGCGCCCAGCCGCCGTGCGGTTGCGATCGCCTGCAGCCCGGCAACCCCGACGCCCATGATGAAGACCTTGGCCGCGGGCACGGTGCCGGCCGCGGTCATCATCATCGGCAGCGCTCGGCCGTATTCCTCGGCTGCGTCGATGACCGCCCGGTAGCCGGCGAGATTGGCCTGGCTTGAGAGCACGTCCATCGACTGCGCGCGGGTAATGCGAGGCATTAATTCCATGGCAAATGTCGTCAGCCCGGCCTCCGCCATGCCGCGCAGCGCCTCTTCATGGCCGTAAGGGTCCATGATGGCGATGACGACGGCGCCGCGTTTGAACCGTGGAGGCTCGGAGGGGAGCGGCCGCCGCACTTTGAGAACGACGTCGGCGCCGGCGAGCGCGTCTCGGCTGACGGTGGCGCCGGCCGCGGCAAAGTCGGCGTCCAGAATTCCGGATTTAACGCCAGCGCCCGGCTCGACCGCCACCTCGGCGCCAAGCCCGATCATTTTCTTCACGGTTTCCGGCGTTGCGGCGACCCGCGGCTCGCCTGCGTCGATCTCGGCTGCGACCGCAACTTTCATCATTCCTCCGAGACCCGGTCGGGCGCGCGCAAAGGTCGGCCGCCCTCAACAGGTGGCCGTCTGATTAGACCAGGAAATACGCCAGCAGAATCACAATCACGGTGACGACCGCGATCGTCACCTTCACCAGCGTTATGAAAGACTCGTAAGTGCGCACGTGCGCGGCGTAATCGTTCCCCGTCGCGGTCGCGTATTCGACATCGCCATGATCGGCCATCGCGCTCTCCTGCAACCTTGCCTCGTCGGCGGCGGACTTAGCTTAATTGCCACTCTAGAGCAACGGCAAGTGGCCGCAGCCCTGCCGGGTCGCCGCCGTGTCACCGCTTCGTCATGGGCTAAAGTTGTGGCCAGGCTCGGCCGCGGCGTTGCGGCCGGCGATCAGCCCCTGGGCGATGGCACGCGGCAGGCCGTGCAGGCTCAAGCCCCCCGCCGATTCGCCGCCGCAATAAAGTCCTTTGATGGCGGCCCCGTTCGGATCGAGCACTTGGCAGCGCGCGTTGATGCGCAAACCGGCGCGCGCATCATGGAGCACCGGCGTCGCCCAAGCCGCGTAAAACGGCGGCTTGGCGATCTTGTACAGCGGCCGCGGCTTTTCGAAATCGGTGTCTGCGCCGGCATCCACCAAGCCGTTGTAGCGCGTGACGGTTTCGATGAGATTTTCCGGCGGCATCGGCACCCGCTGGTAGCGCATCACGGTTTTGTCGGCCAACGCCTCGATGCTGTCGGCGCTAAAGAAGAAGCCGGCATCGTTGTCGACATGCGGCGGGGTCGGGTCCCAATGTTCGCGCGCGAGCGCGTCCGCGTCGAAGATCGCCCATATCGGTCCGCCGCCATTTTGCCCATCGCCGATGCCCGCAAGCGCGGCATTGATGAAATTGGCGGGATCGTATTTGGCGGCTTTGGCGTTGCGATAGCTCCCGGGCGTGTAGGGCGCAAAGCTGCCGAACCGGTTTGGCGTGAATTGGCCCGCCGTCTCGTCGTAGAAGCGTTTGCCGAGCATGTTGACCAGAATGAGGTCCTGCCAGTCAGCCACTTTCAAGCCGATGGCGCGGGCCTCCGCGAAAACCGCGCTGCCGGGAAACCAGCGCAAATTGGCGTAGCCATATTGGCAGCCGATCGAGCCCGGCTTTGTCAGTCCGGTGCCGTATTCGCCGGCGAAGTTGGTCAATCCCCACAGCGAAGCGCCGATCGCCATCGCCGCAAGTTCTCCGCTGGCGTCTTGATCGGACCACGGCATGCCGGCGAGCCCGCAATATTCCTCCGTCAACCGCGGATCGAACATGCGGCGGAAATTCACGTTTCCCGACGATCCGCCGGTGCCGACGATCACCGCCTTGCGCGCGCGGATGTTGCGCGCCGCCCCGTCATGCTCGACGGTGATGCCGGTGACGCGGCCTTGCGGATCCTCGCGGTGAATCGCGGTCATCCGATGCCGGAGCAGGATTTTCACGCCGGCTGCGGCCGCGGCCGCGTGCAACGGCTGCATCAATCCGTTGCCGGACGAGGTCGTTGCCTGCAAGGCCGGATCGGCAGGCTTGCCAGTCTGCACCAACGGCCAATCCATCGCCGCGCAGTGCAAAGTGCGCGGCGCCGACATCCCGATCTCGTGGCCGCTTAGACTGTTGGGCGCCTGATCGATGACTTTGACGCCATGGGCGAGCAGGAAGTCGAAGGCGGCGACGCTGCTGTCGGCATACGCGCGCGCGATCTCGTGGTCGTTATAGCGATAAGGGGCCGCGCCGTTGGGCTCGACCACGGTCCAATCGGTCAAATCCCGGAACAACAGCTCCGGCGAATCCTCGATGCCGTATTTCTTTTGATAGAAGGTGCCGCCGCCGAACGAAATATTGCCGCCGCTGCAAATGGCGTGGCCGCCGATGTGGTTCTGCGCCTCCACGACAACGACGGACGCGCCGGCTTCGCGGGCGGCGATCGCCGCAGGGAGTCCCGTGGCGCCGGCGCCGATGACGACAATGTCGGCGGCATCATCCCAGCGGAAAGGCACAACGGCGCATCCACTTACATGTCGAGAACGAGCCGCTCACTCTTACAGCCGGCGCAGCAGATCATGACCTTGTCGTTCGCAGCCTGCTCTTCTTCGCTGAGCACCGAGTCGCGGTGCTCGGGGATGCCGGAGATGACGCGGGTGACGCATTCGCCGCAGATGCCGAGTTCGCAGGAATAGTCGACGTCGATGCCCGCTTCGTAGAGCACTTCCAGGATCTTTTTGCCCTCGGGGATGTAATATTCCTCGCCGGAGCGCGC
Organism: uncultured Hyphomicrobiales bacterium; assembly: GCA_964459765.1. Taxonomy (GTDB): domain Bacteria; phylum Pseudomonadota; class Alphaproteobacteria; order Rhizobiales; family Xanthobacteraceae; genus BOG-931. The sequence continues at coordinate 14,283 of CAYWNY010000020.1, forward strand.
GAGTTCGACCCAGAAGCCGCCGGTGGTCGCCGCTTCCGCCTTGGGGGTGAAGTATTCCACATGTACGTTGTGCTTGGGCCGGCTGACGGCAGCGGCCTCGAATGCCTTGAGCATCGGATTGGGACCGCAGCAGTAAAAATGCGCATTCGCCGGCGCTTTGGCGATTGCTCCAGTAAGGTCGAGGAATTTGCCCTCGGCTTCATCGTCGAGATGCAGGTGAACGCGCTCCGGCCCGTATGCCTCGAGCATCGTCACAAACGCCATGTCGGGGCGCGAGCGGCACGAGTAATAAAGTTCCCACGGGCGGTTCAAGGCATCAAGGCGCTGCGCCATGCACCAGATCGGCGTGATGCCGATGCCGCCGGCAAACAGAACGACATGCTCGGCATTCTCGACCAGGGGAAAATTGTTGCGCGGCGCGCTGATTTTCACCGTGTGTCCGACGCGCAGCTCGTCAAAGATGTAGCGCGAGCCGCCGCGGCTTGCGGCATCGAGCTTGATGCCGACCGCGTAACTTTCCGGTTTGTCGTTGGGATTGAGCAGGGAGAATTGCCGGATCAGCCCATTGGGCAAATGGATGTCGATATGCGCGCCCGGCTGATAGGGCGGCAATGCGGCGCCGTCGGGCCGACGGAAGGTATAGACATTGGTGTCGCGGGCGACGGCCTCGATCTCGGCCAAGCGCACGTCGATTAAGCCCGCGGCGCGGGCGGTATCGGGTGCAAGGGTCCCGGCGGCGGGGGTGGGTGCGGTCAGCGTGTCCATGGGGCATAAATAGGCGGCGAAGGCGGGGTTTCGCAACCTCTTGTTTTCGCCGCGGGCGCGTGGCCTGCATGGTGTTGGGTAAGGTGGCTGTTGCCGTTGGAAAGACGCGGTCTTTCAAGTAAGGTCGGCCGCGAATGCGGCCCGTAATCCTGCCAAAAAGGCATGGACGTCTAAAGGTGTGGACATCTAAAGGCATGGACATCTAAAGGCATGGACATCTAGAGCCGGGTCGGGGGCAAATCCGCCCGAACGCGCCTTCAGCGGTGAGGCAACTTCATGACGACGCCAGCGACGCGAATTACCATCCGGCACCTCAGCGGATCGAAGGCCAATCAGATCGAGCAATTCGACCTCGAAGGCCTGCAGGAAATCACTTTCGGCCGCGATCCGACCAACAAGGTCGCCTACGACTTTGCGCGCGACGACGCGGTCAGCCGCCGGCACGCGGTTATCCGCATCAAGAACGATAAGGACGTCTACTTCCGCATAGCCGATCTCAACAGCAGCAACGGCACGTTCCTCAACGGCGAACGCGTTGCCGCCGAGGTTGAGCTGTTGCCGGACGACGTGGTCGAACTCGGTTCCGGCGGCCCGAAATTTTCCTTCGACGTGCAGCCGCGGCCCGCCAACATGCCGGCGCGCACGCGCAGCATGACCGCCATAGGGGCGATCGAAGCGGCGGCGACGCGCGTGGTTGCTGCGGTGACGCAAACCAGCCCGGCGCTGCAGGAGGCGGCCGCCGACGGCAAGCAACGCACCGCCGTTACCACGGATGCGTCTTCGCAGCCGAAAGTGGCGGTCGGCAAGCAGACCATCCAACGCATGCTGTTCGAGGAAAGGCGCAGCGCCACCAAGATCTGGGGTGCGGCGATCGCCGCCGTGCTGGTGCTGGCGCTGATCGGCGGGTTCTTGATCTACCGCCACGGCCAGAACGTCGCCGGCGTATTGGAGAAGCAAGTCGCCGAGCAGGCGGACTTGAACAAGAGTTTCCGCGCCGACGCGACCACCGCGCTCAGCAAGCAGGCGGGCTTGAGCTCTGCCGACATCAAGCGGCTCGGCGATGCCACGGTCTACATCGACAATGTCTGGCAGATCTACGATTGGCAGACCAACCGCCCGGTCTACCAGCGCATGGTGAGGATCGACGGCGAGTGGCTGCCTTGTTACGTGCGCATGGACGACAACCGGCTGGTGCGCTGGCTCACGCTCGAGCAGAACAAGGACGACGCCTATAAGACTGTCGGCAAGCGCCAGAGCGGCAGTGGCTTTGTGGTCGGTGAGCAGGGCTTCATTCTCACCAACAAGCACGTCGCCGCCGGCTGGGCGTCGCGCTACGAGGATTTTCGCATCTTCGATTGGCGCGACGGCGCCGTTTACCAACTCGGCGGCAAGTTGCGCGACCGCACCGTTCAGCAGGTCAACAACGTCACTGCGCTGACCGGTTGGGTGCCGGAGAGCGGCGGCTTTATTTTCGAAGCCGGCAATCCGCGGCTGATCTCGGACAGTTCGCGCAAATTGTACGGCCGCAACGAAGTGCTCACCGTGCAGTTCCCGGGAACGCGAATCGAGTTCAACGCCACGCTGTTGCGAACCTCGATCGACGCCGACATTGCCGAGGTCAAGATCGACACGCCGCAGCCCTTGAGCAAGCTGCCGCTGGCCGACGACGGCACCGTGTCGATCGGCGACAAGATCACGCTGCTTGGGTATCCGGACGTGTCGCAAAGCACGATTGCCGTTCAGCAATCGAATGAAGGTGGCGTGATCCGCAACCGCAGCATCTATATCCCCGAGCCGACGGTGACGCAGGGCATCGTGTCGAAAATGCCGACCAAGAAGGACAAGCGCGACGATAACGGCGTGACCACCTTCGGCACGATCGGCGACATGTATCAGCTTGATATCTTCGCCGGCCCCGGCAGCAGCGGCGGGCCGGTGCTCAATGCGTCCGGCCAGGTGATCGCGCTGCTGTCGCTGGGCAGCGCCAGCGCCGAGCATGTTTCGTTTGCCGTGCCGGTGTCCTATGTGCGCGAACTCCTGCAACCGCAACGCAACGCCTCGCCTTAAGTCATACGGAAACCTTCAAACGGCGCTATCATTCCTGGCGCCGCGGCTCGGTGCAGTAACGGTCGAATATGGGTCAAGCGTCGCCTTTGCTGCAGGTCATTGGCGCCATGCGCACCGATCCCGGGTTGGTGCGGCCGCTGAACGAAGATGCCGTCGCCTGGGTCACGCCGCCGGAGCACGATGTTGCCCACGGCCGCGGCAGCCTCGCGCTTGTCGCCGACGGCATGGGCGGCCACGCAGCGGGCGAAGTGGCAAGCGCGCTCGCGGCCGATGTGATCCGCCGCCTCTATTACGATCTCGACGGCCCGCCGCCCCAGGCGCTCGCCGAAGCCTTCACCGCGGCAAACCGCGCGATCCTCGAATACGCCGCCGAACATCCCGAATGCAAAGGTATGGGCACGACTTGCACGGTGCTCGCCTTCCATGACGGCAAGGCATGGCTTGCGCATATCGGCGATAGCCGCGCCTATCTGCTGCGCGACGCGACGTTGACGCAGCTCAGCCAAGACCAGACTTTGGTGGCCAAGCTGGTGCGGGACGGAACGCTGACGCAGGAAGAGGCCGATCACAGCCCGATGCACAACGTTATCCTGCAGGCGCTCGGCACCAGCGCGAATTTCAAGCCGATGATCGGATCAAAAGGACTGCCGCTTGCGCAGGGCGACATTTTCATTCTTTGCTCGGACGGCGTGAGCAATCTGGTTCCCGACCTCAAGCTTGCCGAGCTGGCATCGCGCCTGCCGCCGCAGGAAGCCTGCCAGGCGATCATTGAAGCGGCGCTGGCCGCCGGCGGCAACGACAACGCTTCCCTCGGCGTCTTCTCGATCACCGCGCCGGCCGAGCCGGATACGACGTCGAAGTCGACCACGCGCCGCATTAAAATTCCGGTTGCCGCCGGCGGTCCGCAAGGCCAGAGCTCCGGCTCGGCGGGTAATTCGGCCGGCTGAAATTCGTGACCGCGATGGAAAAGATCGGACAATACGAGATCAGAGAACTGCTCGGCGAGGGCGGCATCGGCAAGGTCTATGGCGCTTTCGACACTGTGCTGCAGCGGGAGGTCGCGATCAAGACGCTACGGCCGGAGCTGTTGAGCGACGCCAACTTCGTCGAGCGCTTCCGCGCCGAGGCGACAAGTCTGGCGCGTCTCAATCATCCCAACATCACCACGCTCTACTCGCTGGTGCCGGACGGCGACAATCTCTGCATGGTGATGGAGCGAGTGCGCGGCCACACCGTCGACGATATCTTGCACAAGCGTCATGCGCCGCTTGCCGTGCGCGAAAGTCTCGCCATCATCGCGCAGGCCGCCGACGGTCTCGCTTACGCCCACAGCCTCGGCGTCATCCATCGCGACATCAAGCCGTCGAACATGATGATCGGCGAGAACGGCGTCCTGAAAATCATGGACTTCGGCATCGCGCGCGTGCGCGGCTCGCAGCGCCTGACGCGCAGCGGCAGCATCGTCGGCACGCTCGCCTACATGGCGCCGGAGCAATTGCGCGGCGACGAGGGCAACGAGGCGAGCGATCTCTACAGCCTGGCCATCGTGCTCTATGAAATGCTTTCGGGCGCGCCGCCGTTCTCCGCCGATACCGACTACGACCTGATGCAGGCGCAGATCCAGAAAAAGCCGGATCGGTTGGTGCCACGCGTTCCCGGTCTCGATGCCGGGGTCGAGAGCGCGGTCCTGCAGGCGTTGTCGAAAAAGCCGGAACAGCGCTTCCCTTCCATGCGCGCCTTCAGCGACGCGCTCGGGGCAACTGCGCTGCGCATGGACGCGCCGAAGATTCTGCACAACGACACCCGGTTGATCGAGGCGGCGGCAGCACCGCTGGTAGCGCCGCCGCCGGCGTCGTCAAACTTCTTCTCGGCGCTGTCGCCGCCGATGCGCGCCGGCGCCATCGGCGGCGCCGCGGTCGTGGTTTTGGCGCTCGGCGCCTTTGTTTACGTCATGCTGGAATCGCCCAAGCCGGCCGGAAAAGTCGCCGCTGCTCCCTCTGGAGCGGTGCCGGCGGCCGTGCAGGAAAAGGGGAAAGCGGCGACTGGGTCGCTGACGCCGCAACCGCCCGCCAGCGCGGCCGCGCCGTTCAATGCCGCGACCGCACCTTTGAGCGACGTCATTGCCGCTGCCGACCGCGGCGATCCGGAAGCGCAAAATGCGCTCGGCGTAAAATACGCGCGCGGCGAAGACGGCCTTGCCCGCGACGACATCAAAGCCGTCGAGTGGTATCGCAGCGCTGCCGGTCAGGGCTTGGCCAAAGCGCAGACCAATCTCGGCGACATGTATTTTTATGGGCGCGGCGGGTTGCCCAAAAACTACCTTGACGCACTCTCGTGGTATCTCAAGGCCGCGCAGCAGGAATGGCCGGCCGCGGAGTACCGGCTCGGCGTCATGTACGAGAAGGGCTTCGGCACCGAGAAGGACGTGCAGCGGGCGGTGAAGTATTATCGCGCCGCGGCGAGCCATGATTATCCGGACGCGGAAAACGTTCTCGGCTCGCTCTATGCGACCGGCGACGACGGCGTGCCGCAGGACAATGACGAGGCGGCGATCTGGTTCCAGAAGGCCGCGGCGCAGGGCTTTGCGAAAGCGCAGAAAAATCTCGGCGACGTGTATTTCTTCGGCCGCGGCCAGGACAAGGATTATAAGCAGGCGATGCTGTGGTACGCCAAGGCCGCCGACCAGAATTTCGCCGATGCGCAGTTTCGTCTTGGCTACATGAACGAAAAAGGCCTTGGCACCGACGCCAACGACCAACTCGCGGGCGAGTTTTACCAAAAGGCCCTGCGCAACGGCAGCTTGGAGGCGCAGCGTGGACTCGACCGCTTAGGCGCGAAAGCGGCGGCGGCTTCGGGCGGCCAACCGGGCGCGGGCTCCGCGCCGCCGGCGGCAAACGCAGCGCCGCCAAGCGCTCCCGGCGCTCAGCCCAATCAGTAAGCGACAGTAAAGTTCACCGTGACGGCGAGAAGGACGGCTCGTCGTCTACCGTCGCCTTTGCCGGCTCGGCTTTGGCGGCCGGTGCGGGCGCAGACGGTGCCGGACCATCGTCCTTGGCATTCGAGAGCTGCCGGCGCGATTTGTTGTCTGCGTTGGCGCTCTTGTCTGAGTTGTTCTTGTCCGCGTTTTTGTCGGAAGAATTCTTGTCCGAATTCTTTGCACTCTTGCTGCTCGAGGAATCGGAGTCTTCTTCGTCAGAGTCCTTGCTATTGTTTTTCTGCGACGAGGACGGCGCTGTTGCCGTGGTCGGGCGCCGCGCCGGCGGGCCGCGATATACTCCATAAGGCACTGGGACCCCGAAGCCGCGCATCATGCCGCCGATATCCTGTGCCGACGCCGTTGTCGGCGCGAGTATCACCGCGGCCGAAACGCAGACGACCGCTGCGGCCATTCCGATCAAGGTTTTCCCTATCGCGCGCATCGCAGTTCCCTCATTCGAAAAGCCCCGCTGGGCGCTTTGGCTTTGCTTTGAGTGTGCCCGAGGAATCGCTTTGCCGCAATCAAACAAGCGGCTGTCTCGCGCACAATTGTTCGTTTCCGACTCGGCTTCAGTCAGCAGTAACATGCTATAATTGGTTGCGGTGCGAAGCCGGGGCGGCCGCATTGCCAATTTGCGTGCATAGGGCAAAAATATGCTCACTTTGCGGCAGGGACGCCGTTGATGCCTAAGATCAGCATTTCCTATCGCCGGGCCGATTCCGAAGCGATCACCGGCCGCATCTTCGATCGGCTGATCGCCCATTACGGCAAGGACGCGATTTTTCGCGACATCGATAACATTCCGCTCGGCAGCGATTTCCGTCAGCATATCAGCGAGACGCTGCACAAGACCGACGTGCTCTTGGCCATTGTCGGCCCGCAATGGCTCGGCAAACGCGGCGATGCGGATCGCATTCAAGAATCTGACGATCCCGTACGCGTCGAAGTGGAAACGGCGCTGCGCCGGCGGATTTCGGTCGTCCCGGTCCTGATCGGCGGCGCCCCGATGCCCTCGCTGGAACAGCTGCCGCCGGGTCTAAAGGACATGACCTATCGCAATGCCGTGAAGGTCGATACCGGTCTCGATTTCGATCATCACATGGAGCGCCTGATCCGCGAATTGGACGTAATTTTGCGGAAGAAGGGACAGAGCGGCGAGACCAAAATCCCGCCCGGGCTGGCAAAGCCGCCGACCGGCGAAAAGGCGGCCGTCAAGCCGGAGGCCCCGAGCAAAACCGACGAGACTTCGGGCGTCTTCGGCGCGTTCAAGTTCGCTCGAGGTGACAAAGAAAAGCTGGCGACCTCGCCGTCGATAACGCCGGAAGCGATGCCTGGGCCGCGGCCGGCGTGGCTTGAGCTTGCGTGGCCGCAAAGCGCGACTGGACGCATCGCGCGCGCCGTCGCCGCTGCGGTGCTGGTCGCGATAATTGTCGCGGTCGTCCTGCTCGGCGGCAGCGAAGAAGGCCTCGTCGCCGATAGAGGCAAACCGTTGCTGGCGCTGAGCGCCCATACCGCCCCGGTGACGGCGGTCGCCTACTCGGCGAATTCGCACATGATCGCCTCGGGAAGCCTCGACCGGTCGGTGCGCATTTGGAACGCCGAAAGCGGCGAAACCGCGCGGACGCTGCAGGGCGATCCCGGCGCCGTCTCCTCAGTCGTGTTTCTGCCCGATGGGCACCGGCTCGCCTCCGCCAGTCTCTACGGTGACATCACCATTTGGAACGTCGATACCGGCAAGCAACTTCTGCCGATCCAATCGGCGGCGAATGTGTCCTGGGTGTCGTCGCCGGCGGTGCATGCGCTGGCGGTTTCGCCGGATGGCACCCGGGTGGCGTCGGCGACCGGCGGCAACAATGCCGCCGTCACCGTCTGGAGCGCCAGCAGCGGCGGCGCGCTTGCGACTTTTCACGGGCGCGGCGGCCGCGATGAAGATTTCCAGACCGTCGCCTTTGCGCCCGACGGCAAGACCGTCGCCGCCGGAACCAAAGCCGGAACGGTCTATGTCTGGGACGCGCTCAGCGGCAGAATTTTGCACACGTTGACGGATCATGCGGGCCAGGTCTTGTCGGTCGCGATTTCGCCGGACGGCAGGCGGCTCGCGGCGGCTGGCGATGGCAACTCGGTCGTCATCTGGAACGCAACGAGTGGACAATTCTTGCGGTCGTTGGCCTCAGGGTCGACGCTCGTCGAAGCGATCGCTTTTTCCCTGGACGGCAGGTTCCTCGCCGTCGGTGGCAACGATGCGATCGTCGAACTGTTCGACCTGGACGGCGGTCAAATCGTGCGCTCGCTGCGCGGACACTCCAAGGCGGTGCGATCGCTGGCGTTTTCGCCGGACGGTCAGCGGCTCGCGGCCGGCAGCGACGATGATACGATCGATGTTTGGCCGGCCAGATAGTTTTACGTCACTGCCGCGCGCGCGTTGACGCCTGGCGATCTGCACGCAACGCGCTCTCGGCATATTGCGCAAAGACGCGTCCGATCATCACGATCACCGGTCCGCCTAAAGGCTCGGCCGCAAGCCGAGCCGGTAGATCGGCAATCGTGCCAGCGATGGCGCGTTCGTCCGGATAGGTGGCGCGGGCGATCGCGATGGCCGGCGTCGCCGGACTGAGCCCGGCGGCGAGAGCCTTCGCGGCAAGCTCCGGCAGAGTCTTTGCCGGCATGTAGACGATTGTCGTGACTGCTGGATCGGCGAGGCTCGCCCAGTCGATATCGTCGGGCAATTTACCGTCGCGGCCATGGCCGGTGATGTATTGGACGCGCCGCGCTTCGCCGCGCCGCGTCAGAGACACGCCGAGCCGGCTCGCCGCCGCCTGCGCCGCCGTCACGCCGGGCACGACCTCGACATCAATGCCAGCGGCGCGGCATGCCGCGATTTCTTCGTCGGCGCGGCCGAAGATCATCGGGTCACCGCCCTTCAATCGCACCACGCGCCGTCCGGCTTTGGCGAGCGAAACCATCAACGCGTTGATGTCGTCTTGCTTGCACGACGGCGCATAGCCGGTTTTGCCGACCAGCATCTTCTTCGCCTCGCGGCGGGCGAAATCGAGGACCTCCGCCGACACCAGATGATCGAACAGGATCACGTCGGCCGATTGCAGCGCCCGCACTGCCCGAAGCGTCAGGAGCTCGGCATTGCCGGGGCCGGCGCCGACCAAAATGACCGAACCGGTTTCCGCCGGCTGCGCCGGCGTCAGTAGCGCTGCAAGATCTGCATCGGTCGGCGCTTGGTCCGGCGTCGCAATGGCGCGGGCGGCGAATTTTTCCCAGAGATTGCGCCGGCCGCGGAAAGACAGCGCGAGCGCCTGCACCCGCGGCCGCAAGGTGCGCGCCGCTTCCGCCCAACGCGCAAAACCCTTCGGGATCGAAGCTTCGATTTTGGCGCGGATCGCCTGCCCGAATACCGGTGCGGCGCCGTCGGTGGAAATCCCGATGACCAGCGGCGAGCGATTGACGATCGCGCCGAACGCGAAATCGCAAAAGGCCGGCCGGTCGATGACGTTGACGGGAACGCCGGCGGCGCGCGCCGCGGCAGCGAACGCGGCGGCTTCGGCGTCATCGGCGCACTCGGCGACGGCAAGCGCCGCGCCAGCGCAGTCGGCCGGCATCCAGCTGCGCGGGTGAATGATGACCTCGCCGGCCGGCGGCGCCGCCGCGAGCGCGCGCAAATCCTCGCTCGGTTCGACCGCGAAAACGTCGACGCGTGCGCCGGCAGCGGCAAGAAGCTCCGCCTTCCACGTCGCTGCCTGACCGCCGCCGGCGACAACGGCGCGCTTACCGTCGAGCGCAAAAAACGCCGGCAGCCGCGACAATGGGCCCAAGCGTGTTTTGCCGGTATCAAGCGGCGCGCGGCTCATGCACAGTTCCTGACCATGCAAAACAAATAGATTTTTCTCCCGGTGTCGGCAACGGCCCATCACGTAGTGTTTGGCCGACTTGAAGTGAGCCCGTGAAAAGCTTGGGGAACCAAAACTGGGACAAAAGAGCTGCGCCAAAAACTTGGCGGGCGCCCGACGGGATTCCGCCGGGCGCCCTAAGGTTTAAGCATCAGCCAGCCTATAAGCCGGGTTCTGGATGGCATGCGAAACGAGTTTCGCATGCGTGACGGCCATTCATCTTGGACGCCGGTTGCCCGGCATCTCCAGCAACCTACCCGGACGGCGGCGTTAGACACCCTTGAGGCCGTTGACGCTTGCGCGTCGAAAACCTCGTGCCGTCCCTATTCGGTCTTGCTCCCGGTGGGGTTTGCCGTGCCGCCGGCGTTACCGCCAGCGCGGTGCGCTCTTACCGCACCTTTTCACCCTTGCCGCGGTTTACGCAACGCGCCGCGGCGGTTTGTTCTCTGTGGCACTTTCCCTAGGCTCGCGCCCGCCGGACGTTATCCGGCACCGCTTGTCTATGGAGCCCGGACTTTCCTCCCCGGCAACCTTTCGGTTCTGCCGGAGCGGCCGTCCGACCGACTGACATCGACAGGGATGGGGAGGTTGGCTGCCGCCGTCAAGAGGCGCGGCGGGCGAAATCCCGGGCGCGGGCGGCCATTGTCTTTACCCGGCCGCGCTGTGCGATGAGTTCAAGCAAGGTCGCGCGCGTCGATTCGTCGGTGACGCCGTCGATCCGCTCCGGGCGGAAATGACGCTGAAAGGCCTTAACCACGTCATGCGTTGCGGAATCGTAGGTGCCGCTGGCGGTGACGCCGTAGCCGTATTTGCGCAGCGATTCCTGCATCGCCGCCACCGCGTCGCCACGATCGCCGAGCGACAACAGCAGGCCGCCGTCGACGATGCGTGCCGGTTTCACCCAATGCCCGACGCCCGAATCGGAGAGCGTGCGCCACGGGAATTTTTCCCCCGGATCCTGTTTGCGCGCCGGCGCTACGTCGGAATGCGCCAGCACTCGCTCAGGAGAGATCGTGTTGCGTGTCTGGATGCCGCGGCAAAGCGCAGTCACCGCCGCGATCTGCCGCTTGGGGAAATCCGGATAGCCATAATCGTGGCCGGGATTGGCGATCTCAATGCCGATCGAACATGAATTGATGTCGTTCTCGCCCGCCCAGGAGGACACGCCCGCATGCCAAGCGCGGCGGTTTTCCGGGACCATCTGCACGATGCGGCCGTCTTCGTAGACAAAATAATGCGCCGACACCTGGCTTTCCGCCGCGCATAAACGCTCGAGTGCGGCTTCGGCGTCGGACATGCCGGTGTAGTGAAGCACGATCATGTCGGGGCGCTGGTCGCTTTTGCGGTCGCTATAATTCGGCGACGGCCGCACCTCGGCCACTACGGACGACTCAGGTGGAAATACTCTACGCGACATACCCATGACATTAGGGCGCTCGGTCCCGCCGACAAGGCATTAACGCCGGGCAGGCCACCCCAGTGCCCAAATAACCGCCGCTCGTTGCGATCCTGCAACGGATGCTTGCCAAGGCGGCGCAGTTTAAGACTTCAACCTTTCCTTAAGCTTACGCCTGACTAATCGAGGCTGGAGCGGACACGCCTTGGTCGGCCGTTCCGTTGACGCCCATATGCTCCCATGATAGCCCAGATAACCCCAAAAGCTCGCATGACCGGATCGGACGGCAACGGGCCTACGTTCGCGGCGAAGCAAAGGCGGGATTGCCGTTCGCAAAGGCTGCGGTGCCGCCCGGGGCCAAATGCCGAGGGGCGCGATGGACCAGTTTGTGTCCCACTATATGCTCCGCTTGGACGCCAAGGGTCGCGTCTCGGTGCCGGCGTCATTCCGGGCCGTGCTCGCCCGCGATGGCTTCGACGGTTTGTACTGCCACCCGGCACTCGATCGGCCCGCACTCGATGCCGGCGGCAACGCGCTGATTACGGAAATCGAGGCATTGCTCACGGGCTTCCCGCCCTATTCGGAAGAGCGCGAACAATTCTCTCTTGCGCTCTATGGGACGAGCGAAACGCTGAAAATCGACGGCGAGGGCCGGGTGACGCTCTCAGATGCGCACAAGGCGCATGCGAGAATCGGCGATGCGGTCATCTTTGTCGGTCTCGGTCACAAATTTCGAATTTGGGAGCCCAGCCGCTTCCGCGCCGAACTTGCGGAGGCCACCGACAAGGTTCGCGCCTTCAAGGCGGAATTGGGCGCCCCGGCAGTGGCGGCAAAACCGCACGGAGCACGGGATTGATGGCGGGCGGCGGCAGCGAAGCTGTCGCTGGCGGACTGGCCCGTCATATTCCCGTGCTTGCCGGTCGCGTGATCGAGTGGCTCGCCGTGCGCGACGGCGGCCTCTACATCGACGCCACCTTCGGCGCCGGCGGGTACTCGCGCGCCATCCTGCGCACGCGCGGCGCGCGCGTCATCGGCATCGATCGCGATCAATCGGCAATCGCCCGCGGCGCCGACCTCGTTGCGCAAGCGGCCGGCCGGCTCGAACTGGTCGAAGACCGGTTCTCCGATTTACAGACGATCGTCGGCAGCGAGTTCGTCGACGGCGTGGTGTTCGATCTCGGCGTCTCATCGATGCAGCTTGACGAGGCGGACCGCGGCTTTTCGTTCCGCCTGGATGGGCCCCTCGACATGCGGATGGGGCATCAAGGCCCGAGCGCGGCCGACGTCGTCGCGCGCGCCGCCGAGCCGCAGCTGCGCGCAATCATCGATACACTGGGCGAAGAGCGTCACGCCCGCGCTGTGGCGCGCGCGATCGTCAAGGCGCGGGAACAGCGGCCAATCTCGACGACGCGCGCCTTGGCCGACATCGTCGCCCGCGTCGTGCACATGCGCGACAACACGATCCATCCGGCGACGCGAACCTTCCAGGCTTTGCGCATTTTCGTCAACGAGGAGCTCGTTGAATTGGCGAACGGGCTTGCCGCAGCCGAGCGACTGCTCAAGCCGGGCGGCCGCCTCGTTGCGGTGTCGTTTCATTCGCTCGAAGACCGCATCGTCAAAAATTTCCTGAGCGAGCGGGCGCGGCCGCCAGCTTTGTCCCGACATCTTCCGGAAGTCGCCGGCGCTCCCCCGACTTTCCATGTGCTGACGCGGCGGCCGGAAACGGCGGACGAGACGGAAGTTGCCGCCAATCCGCGGGCGCGTTCGGCCAAGCTGCGCGCTGCCGAACGAACCGACGCGTTGGCGCGCCGAGCGGCGATCGAAGCGCTGCTGCCGCGGCTGCCGACGCTGGCGGAGGTTACGCGGGGGCGCGCATGATTTTGCGCATGCTCAATCTCTTGGTCATCGGCGTCCTCATTCTGGCGGCGGCTTACGTCTATCGGATCAAATTCGACTCGACCGTGCAGGCGGAACGGCTTGCCAGAATTCGCAGCGAAGTCCGCCGCGAGCGCGATACCGTGGCGGCGCTCCTCGCCGAATGGGGAAAACTGCAAAATCCCGCACGCGTCGAGGCGCTGGCGAAGCATTACCTGCCGCTGAAGCCGATCGCGCCCACCCAATTCGATCAGCTTGGCCAATTGCCGGAGCGCCCGCCGCAAATCGTCAAGCCCGACAGCGCCGACCCGATCGGCGCGGTCATCGAGAATCTGGAGGAGCCGACATCGGTCACCGGCAGCGTTGAGCCGACCGTGGCGCCGCCTGCCGCCACGCCACCTGCCGCCACGCCGCCTGGCGCCACGCCGCCGGACGAACCGACGGAAGCCGAAGCGGCGGCGCCAAAAGCCGGGCGGCTCGACCGATGAGCGTATTCGCGCCCATGGCAGATTTCGCGGCGCCCAGCCAAACATCGAGCCAAGCATCTGGTCGAACGCCGGAGTCCTGGCGGCGGCGCTTTGTGCGCGCCGCCCTTTACGGCAATACAATCGATCGCGGTGCCAAGGCGCGCGCCCGCGTCGGGCTCGCCATTGTAGCCTTTGCCGTCGTTTACCTCGTCATCGCGGCGCGGCTCGTGATGTTCGGCATTGCCTCCGAAAACCGCAGCGCCCATCGCGTCGGTGGCGGCGATGCCATCGCCACCGCGCGCCCCAATATCCTCGACCGTAACGGCGAGGTGCTCGCAACCGACGTACGCGTGCCGTCGCTCTACGGCGAGCCACGCCGGTTGATCGACGTCGACGAAGCGGTGGAACTTCTCACCGCCGACCTCCCCGACATCGACGCTGCCGAATTGCGCGAGCGGCTGTCGTCGAAGCGCGGCTTCGTTTGGCTCAAGCGCGATATCACGCCCGAGCAGCAGCGCGTGATCTATCGCCAGGGCCTGCCGGGCATCGGCTTCCTCAATGAGAACAAGCGCGACTATCCGAACGGTCCGGAAGTTTCGCATCTCCTCGGCCACGTCAACATCGACAACCAAGGCATCGCCGGCATGGAGAAGTGGCTCGACGGTCACGGGCTCGCCGCTTTGCACATGGCCGGCCTCGCCACCGACCGCCTGCAAAATCCGGTGGAGCTCGCGGTTGATCTGCGCGTGCAGCACGCGTTGCATGAGGAGCTTGCCGCCGCGAGCGCGAAATTCAAGACCATCGCCGCCGCCGGCCTCGTGCTCGACGTGCGTACCGGCGAGATCGTCGCCATGGTCTCCGAGCCTGATTACGACCCCAATAATCCGCACGAGGCGCTCGATCCCACCCGGATTAACCGGCTGACCACCGGCGTCTACGAGATGGGATCGACCTTCAAGGCGTTCACCGTCGCGATGGCGCTCGACAGCGGCAAAGCGACGTTGAAATCGTCGTTCGATGCCCACAATCCGCTGCATTACGGCAAATTCGACATTCACGATTTCGAACCGATGCAGCGGTCGCTGACGGTGCCGGAGATTTTCACCTATTCGTCGAATATCGGTGCGGCGCGTATCGCCATGGCGGTCGGCATCGAGGGCCACAAGGCGTTTCTCAAGAAACTGGGCCAGCTCAGCCGGTTGCGCACCGAGTTGCCGGAAAGCGCCGAGCCGATCGTCCCCAGGCGCTGGGGCGAACTCAACACCATCACTATCGCGTTCGGCCACGGTCTGTCGGTCGCGCCGCTGCAAGCGGTCATGGGCATCGCCGCGCTGATGAACGGCGGCATCCTCATTCCGCCGACATTCCTCAAACGGTCGGAAGCCGAAGCGCAGGCGCTCGGCACGCGCGTCATCAAGCCCGAAACGAGCGAGCAGATGCGCTATCTGATGCGCCTCAATGTGGAAAAGGGTACCGCGTCGAAGGCTGACGTCCCTGGCTATTACATCGGCGGCAAGACCGGGACCGCCGACAAGGTCGTCTTTGGCCGCTATTCCAAGACCAAGGTGCTGACAGACTTCATGGCGGTCTTGCCGGCGGACCAGCCGCGCTACCTGTTGATGATCATGCTCGACGAGCCTCACGCAACGCCGGAAACACACGGCTTCAAGACCTCGGGCTGGAACGCGGTGCCCACTGGCGCCGCGGTGGTGGCGCGTATCGCGCCGCTCCTTGGCATCGAGCCACGGATGAACCTGCCGACGGCCGAGCACCTGATACTGGCCTCAATCAAGGAAAGCAGGTAAGGCGGAGCCGCGTTAGAAGCGCGATCGATTCACGGCCGCCATGAAACTTCGCGACATTCTGCCTCCCGGCGCCGAGATCGAGACCGGCGTTGCCGATCTTGAGGTGGCCGGCGTGTCGTCGGACTCCCGCGCCATCAAGCCCGGCGACGTGTTCGTGGCGATTGCCGGCGGCAAGGCCGACGGCCTCAATTTCGTCGAAGCGGCGCTTGCCGCCGGCGCGGTCGCAATCGTGGCGCACCAGCCCCCGCCGACGCCGTTGCCGGCCGGCGTCGCCTTCATCCGTGTTGCCGACGCGCGGCGCGCTCTCGCTCTCATGGCGGCGAAGATCTTTCCGCGGCAGCCGCAGACCATCGCCGCCGTCACCGGCACCAGCGGCAAAACCTCGGTCGCCGCCTTTACGCGGCAGATTTGGGCGGCGCTCGGCCATCGCGCCGCGAGCATCGGCACCATCGGCATCGTCTCGCCGCGCGGCGAAACGTATGGTTCGCTCACCACGCCCGACCCGGTCGCATTGCATCGATCGCTCGATGCGCTCGCCGCCGACGGCGTCACCCATCTAGCGATCGAGGCGTCCTCGCACGGGCTCGATCAACATCGGCTCGACGGTTTGCGCATCGTGGCCGGGGGCTTCACCAACGTCACGCGCGATCATCTGGATTATCACCGAAGCTTCGAGGATTATTTTGTGGCCAAGCTGCGGCTGTTCGCCGAGCTGGTGGAGCCGGGCGGCGCTGCGGTCGTCGACGTCGATCACGACCATGCGAAGGAGGTCGTCGCCGCCGCCAAAGCGCGCGGCCTCGCAATCATGACGGTTGGGCGTGACGGTGCCGGCATTCGCCTCGTTGACGCCTTTCTCGACGGCTTTGCGCAGATCTTGCGCGTCGAGCACGACGGCCGCGAATTTGGCGTGCGGCTGCCGCTGCTCGGCGAATTTCAGATCGAAAACGCACTCGTCGCCGCAGGACTTGCCGTATCGACCGGCGGCGATCCGGTAGCGGTGTTCGCATCGCTTGAACGGCTTACGGGCGCCAAGGGGCGGCTGGAGCTTGTCGGGTCGAGTCGCGGCGCGCCGATCTTCATCGATTACGCCCATAAGCCTGATGCGCTCGCCAAGGCGATGGAAGCGTTGCGCCCGGCGGTCCAGGCGCGGCTTGTGGTCGTGTTCGGCGCCGGTGGCGATCGCGACCGCGGCAAACGTCCGCTGATGGGCGCCGTTGCCGCCGCCAAGGCCGACCGCGTGATCGTCACCGACGACAATCCGCGCAGCGAGGACGCCGCCGCGATTCGCGCCGCAATCCTCGCCACCGCCGGCGGCGCGCTCGAAATCGGCGACCGCCGCGAGGCGATCCGCACCGCGATTGCCGAACTGCGCAAAGGCGACGTGCTGTTGATTGCCGGCAAGGGCCATGAAACCGGCCAAATCATCGGCGACCGGATTGTGCCGTTCAGCGACCACGAGGCAGTCGCCGCGGCGCTGAAGGAGCTTGCCGCATGAGCGCCCGGGCGCTGTGGACGGTCGATGACATGGCCGCAGCGATGGGCGCCGAGCGGCGCGGGCCGCTGCCGCCGACCGTCTCCGGCCTCTCCATCGACAGCCGCACCATCGGCATCGGTGAAGCCTTTTTCGCCCTGACCGATCGGCGCGACGGACACGCCTTCGTCGGCACGGCGCTGGCCGCTAAAGCGGGCCTTGCTGTCGTCGCCGCCGACCGGGTCGCGGAAATGTCGCTTGATGCTCCGCTACTCGTCGTGTCCGGCGTGCTTTCAGCCTTGCGCGCCCTGGCGGCGGCGGCGCGCGCTCGTACGCATGGCAAGGTGATCGGCGTTACCGGCTCGGTCGGTAAGACCGGAACGAAGGAAGCGCTGCGACTGGCCCTGTCCAAAGACGGCGAAACGCATGCCTCGGTCGCGTCCTACAACAATCACTGGGGCGTACCGCTGTCGCTCGCCCGCGCGCCGGCGAGCGCCGACTATGTTGTTCTGGAAATGGGGATGAACCATGCCGGCGAGATCGAGCCACTATCGCGCCTCGCACGCCCGCATGTCGCGATCATCACGTCAATCGCTCCGGTGCATCTCGAATTCTTTGGCTCGCTCGCCAAGATCACCGACGCCAAGGCGGAGATTTTTCGCGGACTGGAGCCGGGCGGAGCCGCCGTGCTCAATCGCGACAATGCGCAATTTGCCCGGCTGCGGCGGCACGCCAAGGAAGCGGGTGCGCGCGTCGTTTCCTTCGGCGAGCATGCAGGAGCCGATGCGCGCCTGATCAAGTGCGCGGCGCACGCCGATTGCTCGACCGTCCAGGCCGATATCCTCGGCACCGAGCTGACCTATAAAATCGGCTCGCCGGGTCGGCATCTCGTTATCAACTCGCTGGCAGTACTGGCGACCGCCGTACTGGTCGGCGCCGATCTTGCGCTCGCAGC
This sequence comes from uncultured Hyphomicrobiales bacterium, assembly GCA_964459765.1. Lineage (GTDB taxonomy): Bacteria > Pseudomonadota > Alphaproteobacteria > Rhizobiales > Xanthobacteraceae > BOG-931. Next base: position 31,960 of record CAYWNY010000020.1, read on the forward strand.
GCTTGCGTTGTCGGATTTCAAGCCGACGTCCGGGCGTGGCGTGCGCATCGAAATCGATTTGCCGGGCGGCATGCTCACCCTGCTCGATGACAGTTACAACGCCAATCCAGCGTCGGTTGCGGCATCGCTTGCGTTGCTCGGGCAGACGCCGATCGGTCCGCGCGGACGGCGGATCGCGGTCCTCGGCGACATGTTGGAGCTTGGACCGCGCGCTCGCTCCTTGCATCGCGGCCTTCTGGAAGCCGTGCAGGCGAACGGGACTGATCTTGTGTTCTGCTGCGGGCCGCTCATGCAGGCGCTGTGGCGGGCCCTTCCCGCGAGCCTGCGCGGCGGCTATGCAGAGGACTCCACCGCGCTCGAGGCGCAAGTTCTGTCCGCTGTTCGCGTCGGCGATGCCGTGATGGTCAAAGGCTCGCTCGGCTCGCGGATGGCGCCGATCGTCAAAGCGCTGCAACGGCTGTCGGTGCGCCGCGACTCGGTGGAGACCGACGCGCCGGGCGGCGGCGCGCGTGAAACTGCATCCGCACAGGGCTGAAACGCGATGCTCTATTGGCTGATCGATCTGTCGGACAAAATCACCGTCCTCAACGTGTTCCGCTACATCACGTTCCGCACCGGCGGGGCGGTGATCACCGCGCTGCTGTTCGTGTTCTTGTTCGGCAAGGCGATCATCGATCGGTTGCGGCTCCTGCAAGGCAAAGGTCAGCCGATCCGCGCCGACGGCCCGAAGTCGCACATCATCGCCAAGGCCGGCACGCCGACCATGGGCGGCTTGATGATTCTGTCCGGCATGCTGGTTTCGACGTTGCTATGGGCCAATCCGCTCAACCCTTACGTCTGGGTCGTGCTGTGGGTCACGCTCGGCTTCGGCATGGTTGGCTTTTACGACGATTACCTGAAAGTCACCCGGCAGACGCATAACGCCTTTCCGGGAGCGGCGCGGCTAGCCATCGAAGCGGCGATCGCGGCTATCGCCTGTGTCGTCATGGTCGAACTCGGCCGTGTCCCGTTCTCGACCTCGCTGGTGTTCCCGTTCTTCAAGGAACTGGTCGTCAATTTCGGCTGGTTCTATGTTGTGTTCGCGATCTTCATCGTCATCGGCGCCGGCAACGCGGTGAATTTGACCGACGGCCTCGACGGCCTCGCCATCGTTCCGGTGATGATCGCTGCCGCGAGCTTTGGCATGATTGCGTATCTCTCTGGCAACGCGGTGTTCGCCGATTATCTGCAGATTCACTACGTCGCGGGTGCCGGCGAGCTTGCGGTTTTGTGCGGCGCGGTGCTCGGCGCCGGCCTTGGCTTTCTCTGGTTCAACGCGCCGCCGGCGACGATCTTCATGGGCGATACCGGTTCGCTCGCGCTTGGCGGCATGATCGGCACGATCGCCGTCGCCACCAAACACGAAATTGTTCTCGCGGTTATCGGCGGCCTGTTCGTGCTCGAGGCCGTCTCGGTGATCGTGCAGGTCGTTTCGTTCAAGCTCACCGGCAAACGCGTCTTCCGAATGGCGCCGATCCATCATCATTTTGAGCAGCTCGGCTGGACCGAACCGCAGATCGTCATCCGATTCTGGATCGTCGCCGTCGTGCTGGCGCTGGCCGGGCTGTCGACCCTGAAGCTGCGGTAGTCGCGCTTGATCCCGGTCACGACCTTCGCCGGTAAAAAGGTCGCCGTGTTCGGGCTGGGCGGCTC
>CAYWNY010000021.1:0-33047 GCA_964459765.1 uncultured Hyphomicrobiales bacterium
CACCGGAATCACCGTTCGGCGACGATCTCAACCCCTTTTTCGACAGCATCGGTCATTAGCGGACTCGATCGGGGCAAATCGGAATCTCCGTGCGAGTGAGCAGGCTGTCGGATGAAATCAACGCTATGGGCACGGGTCCGCCGGCCAGGTATCGAACAGATTCCATTTCAAGTCGCGGATTTCGATGACGAACCCAGGCAGCTCGGCGTCGCGTTGCGCGTCGAAGCAGGTGTTGTCGCCGGTCACGCCGCTAAAGCGTACGGTCTTTAAGGCATCGCGGATCGCGGTGCGCTCCTGCGCAAGTTTGTCTGGTGCGCCCGTGACGCCAACCTGTTCCATCACTTGCTTGAGCAGGTAAACGATATCGTAGGCATTCGCATCGGTGTGATGCGGGATTGTCTTCGACGACAGGCCGCGTTTCGCATTTTCCTCGGCGTATTTTTTTGTGAAGGCGCGCGTCGCGTCGGTTCGATCCCACCAAAATCCGGCGACGATCAAAAGGCCATCGGCATCGCGTCCGAACAAGCTGATAGAATTCGGGTCGGCAAAGATTTGCGAGCCGATAACGCGGCCCGCAAACCCCTCGCGTCGCAATTCCTTGATCACTTTGCCGGCGCTGTCGGGTGTGCCCGCCAACGCGACGATATCGGGGTTCTGCTCGAGGGCTTGCGACACCTGCGGCGAGACGTCGAACGTGTTGTACTGGAATGCGATAGGGTTGCCGAAAGCGATGCCGTTGGCTTTGAGGATGGTCGGATAGAAGCGGGTGCCAGAGATGTTCGACACACGCTCGTCCGAGACGTAGAGGATGGCGGCTTTTTCCGCCTGAATTGATTTTTTCTTCAGAGTCTTGAGCAGTCGAGTAAATTGCTTGCCTTCGTCCGATACGAATCGCCACGCATAGCTGTAATTCGCGGTCAGGCCCGGCTGCGAGGACGAATTCGATATCTCGACGATGCCGAGACGCTCTCCGACCGGGAAGCCGACCGCGGCTTCGCCGGACGAAAACGGACCGATGACGGCGAGCGCGTGATCGTCTTCGGCAAACTTCTGCGTCGCCGTGGCCGCCTGTTTAGGATCGCTGCCGGTGTCGTATTTCACAAGCTTGATTTTTTTGCCGCCGATACCGCCCCTGGCGTTGATTTCTTCGACCGCAATGTCGACCGACGTTTCGGTCGCCTCGCCGACGTCCTTCAACGCACCGGATTTAACCATATTCAGGCCGATGACGATGTCATCGGCGCGCGCCGGAATCGCAAGGACCGTCAGTGTCGCTGCGGTCAGTGCTGCGGTAAATGCCAGCCGGAACGTGCTCATACCACTTCTCCTGCTCGATTGACGGATAGTCACCCTAAGCGCGCCCGAGATAGGCCTCGGCGAGTTGTTCATCATGACGAAGAGTTTCGGTGGATCCCTGCATGACGACGCGGCCCAACTCCATAACCAGCCCCCGCGCGGCGACCTCGAGCGCCATTTGGGTATTTTGTTCGACCAGCAGGATAGCGAGCCCGGTTTCGCGTAGCGCAACGATAAGGTCGAAAAGCTTTTCGACCGCCACCGGGGAAAGACCGAGCGACGGTTCGTCGAGCATCATCAGCCTGGGTTTCGCCAACAGTGCCCGGCCGATGGCCAGCATCTGCTGTTCTCCGCCGGACAATTGCGACGCGGCCACTTTCCGCCGCTGGGCGAGGTTTGGAAAGCGCGCGTAAATGGCGTCGATGTCGTCGTTGACGCCTTGGTCGGCGCGACAGTAAGCGCCCATTTGAAGATTCTCGTGGACCGACAAAGTGTGAACGATCTGTCGCCCTTCCGGCACCAGGGCGAGATGTCGCCGAAGGCGCTGCGGCGCGGAAAGACCGCTGATGTCCTCACCGTCGAAAACAATGCGGCCGCTCGTCGAGGACACGAGACCTTGCAACCCGCGAAGCAGCGAGCTTTTGCCTGCGCCGTTGGCGCCAAGAACGCTCACAAGCTCGCCTTCCGCGACCGCCAGAGAGACATCCTTTACCGCGTGAATACGACCGTAGTGGATGTTGAGCTCTTTGACTTCAAGCAGCAGAGGGGGCTCCTGTCATTCGCCCGCGACCGAGATAGGCCGCCCGCACGTCCTCATCGTCGCCGACCCGGTGCGTCGGGCCATCGTAGATGGCGCGTCCGAAGTTCAGCACGATAGTGCGATCACACAAGTCGCGAACAAACGACATGTCGTGCTCGACGACCAACATCGTCGGAACGTAGAGCTCGATTGATTTGAGAAACGCCGTCAAGTCTTTTGTCTCGCGTGGATTAAGTCCAGCCACTGGCTCGTCGAGCATCAGCAGCCTTGGGCGGCTCATGAGCGCCCGCACAACTTCGATGCGTTTGCGCAGTCCATACGATAGGGTCGAGACATCAGCGTCCGGATCGATGTCAACGCCGGCGTCGCGGAGGCGTGCCAGCGCGAGCTCTCGCCATCGGTTTCGCCGTTGCCATGAAATCGGACTAAGCCGCGAGGCGAATCCAGCGACCTGTACATGCTGGCCGAGCATCACGTTCTCGATGATCGACAGATGGGGCATTAGGCGGATGTTTTGAAACGACCGGGCAAGGCCTCGACGCACCCGCTCGCGCGGAGCGACGTTCTCGATCGGCTCGCCGGACAGCCGGATCGAACCGGAGTCAACCGGAAACACACCGGAAATAAGATTAAACAGCGTGGTTTTGCCGGCGCCATTTGGGCCAATGAGCGCGGTTCGGCCGCCGACGGGAATATCGAAGCTCAGGCCATCGACGACGGCGATGCCGCCAAAATGCTTGGTGACGTCTTTGAGCGTTAGCGCACTTGCGACAGTCATGCGCTGCTCTCGATTGATAACTGCCTGGCGAGCAAGCGGCGTGGCGACAATTTCTCAACAAGCGCGCGGGTGATCAATCCTTGTGGCCGCAATGCCATCATGAGGACAATGACGACACCGAAAACAACGTAGCGCCACGATCCGCCCATCCGCATAAACTCAGGTAACAACGTAAAGATCGATGTGCCGACGAGAGGACCCCAGGCCGTCTGAACTCCGCCGAACAGCACGTAGAGCAGCACATACATCGACAGGAATGAGTTGAAATATTGAGCTTCGATAAAGCTGAAGTTATGTGCGTAAACAGCGCCCGATAGACCGACTAAAGCGCCACCAATAGTGAATGCGGCGACTCGCACGGCACGGACATTTACGCCCATCAAGACCGCCACCGCCTCATCATCGTTGATGGCACGCGCGACCATGCCGAACCGGGTCGCCATAAGATAGAAAACGAATAATGTGACGGCCAAGGCACAGGCGGCAATGCCTAACAGCTCTATATGTGCCGGCACGACCATGCCGATCGCTCCGCCGAAGAATTGTGTCCACAACAGCAAGCCCGCAATCGCCTCGCCGAAGGCGAATGTCGCAAGCACCATATAGACGCCGCGCGTTCGCAGCACGGGAAACGCGATCAGGAAGCCGACTAATCCGGCCGCCAGCGTCGCTGCGGGTATCGTAACCCACATCGGTTGGGCGCCAACGCTCGACAGCCAGCCGGCTCCGTACGCTCCAATGGCTTGAAAGCCGGCGCCGCCGAGATTTATCTGCCCCGACGCGGCCGGCACGAAGATGCCGTAGGCGAATATGAGATTGATGCAGAAAATAGCGAAGATGCCGGCGGTGTAGCCGCTCATGACGACCTCATCTCCATCTGCCACCAGCCGAGCCTAGTCAGCATCACAGCCTCGACCTCGCGGAGACAGCGACGCCCAGCAGACCTTGCGGACGTAGGATGATGATTGCCAGCAGGGCGCCCCAAACGACCATCTGCACGGAGTCGCCGCCAAAAAAATAAATAGAGAGCGTCTCGAGGACACCAACGATGAGACCGCCGACGATCGATCCCCAAATCGAGCCCAATCCCCCCAGCACCATTGCTGCAATCGCCTTGGTGCCGACGTTATCGCCCATGAACGGCGATACCTCCCCGTAATTGACGGTGAAAAGCGCGCCTGCGAGACCGGCCATGACGCCGGTCAGGATAAAGACGATCGGAACGAGTTTTTTGGTCTCTACGCCCAGCAGCAACGCGGTGTCGGCGCTATCCGCAATGGTTCGCAAGGCGCGGCCGGTGTTGGTTTTTTTCAGAACGAAGCTCAGCGTGCCCACTGTGACGATCGCGAATAGGCTACTCGCAAGTTGGGGGATGCCGAAGACCAGGTTGCCGACATGAAAATCAGCCTTGAATGGAACAAAAAAGCGGTGCGATTCCGATCCAAGGGAAATCAGGACGAGGTGCTCGAAAATCAATAAAAAACCCAACGACGATACCAGGGGGATCGCGTGTTCGATCGCGTCACCGTGTTTGACCTTGAGGTAACGAAAGGTAAATCGTTCAACCAGTAGCGACGCAAGAACCGCGACGGCGATGCCGCAGGCAAGCGCTACAAGCCACGCCCAGCCGCCCGCAAAATTGATATAGCCCTTCGCCATCAAACCCCACGCCACCATTCCGGTCAGCATGAACAATGTCGGGATTGTAAAATTCAGAAAGTTCAGGACGCCGATAGTGAGGGTGAAGGCTACCGCAACCATCATATAGATCGAGCCGAGCATCAAGCCCGAAACGAGCTGGCGCACGAGGCCCGGCCCGCCAAATACGGAACAGCAGACCGCGAGCGCCACAATCAGCGTCGCGACGAGCACCGGCATTGTGAACTTGCGCGCTCGGACGAGATACGGAATGCCGGTCATGACTGCCGCTATGTGTCGATGTGCGGATAAAAGTGCCCGCCTTTTTCGCTTATGCGCATGGCGCGGCCGCGAAGATGACCGGGAATGATTTCCACGCTCTCGCCGACCAAATGCTCCAGCAGCCTGCGTCGAGTCTCGATGGCCAGCGCGGGATCAGAACAAAATTTGCTGAACAAATCGGGAAACAAAACTTGCAACGGACTATGGATTGCATCGCCGCAAAAAAGCACGGGTGATCGGGCGGTTGCGGCGATCTTGAGGCCGATTTGGCCTGGTGAATGGCCGGCAAGATCAACGATCATGGTTCCGTCGTTAATCTCGTCGCCCGGTTTCTTGACGTCGACGACATCGGCATCCAACAACGGGGCGACGCTATCCTGGAAGCTGCCGTGGTTTGCTGCCGCCGATTGTCGTGATTCGTGGGCGCGTTGGTCGAGCTCGCGCTGACTCATGAGGTAACGCGCCCGCGGAAATGTCGGCCCCCAGCGCCCGGATTCAAGTCGCGTATTCCAGCCGACGTGATCGGCGTGCAAATGGGTACACATCACGAAATCGATTTGTTCGGGCCTGCACCCGGCTGCCGCAAGGTTGGAGAGATATCGAGTGCCGCTGCGTTGGTTCCATTCCGCTCGCAACGGTCGCGATTTGTGTTCGCCAACGCATGTGTCGACCAGGATAGTCTTTCCGGCGAAGCGAATAAGGTGACTCTGAATCGCAAGAAGAATGTCGCCGGTTGCAAAGTCCACGTGGCCCGCCGGCAGTATCGCGGCGGCCGTTTTGAGATTCTCCGCCGTCACGGACGGGAACAGAAAATCGGCCGGCAATGCGAAGGGATCGATGTCGATGATCCGATCAACTGCGATTTGGTGATGGAGTAGCATGGCCTTTCTGTCAGCAATCTAGAAGTCCGAAAGAAGTTGACCAAGTCCCTCCATACGATCGTCGATTCCATTGGCGCGGAGGGCGTGCCAGTACGTCGCGGTGTTAATAGCAAGGACGGGCTTACCGAGCCACATTTCAGCGGCGGCAGCGAGCCGCACCATCGATAGATTGGTTCCGACCTGAACAATCGCATCGATATCGTCGCCGTCAAGCTCGCGAAGGACGTTCCGCAACGTGTCGGTCGTTTGCTCGGCAATCTGCGTCCAGGATTTGCATTTGAGGCACACGTCTCGGACCACGCTAAATCCCATATCGGTAAAATAGCGAATGACCTCGGTGTTCATAACAGGCCAGTACGGCGACAGCACTGCAATGCGGTTGACGCCGCCGTAACGGCGCAGCGCAGCGGTAGTGGCGTGACTTCCGATGCTGAGTTTGACGCCTGCGACCTGCTCGATCTGCCGTTGAAACGTGTCCGCGCCCTTTGCGCCGTTGATAAATGTGACCGCCGACATTCCCATCACCAAGTAGTGTGGTCCGCAGGTCATAACGTTGCGAACGGCGTCTATCACGTTTCCCGCGATGACATCGGTCGCCGCCCTGAAACTCTCGTTGCTGACGGCATCGGCGTTGGGCGTGAAAATGCCCCGATAGTGGTTGGTCACTCCCACCGGGCGCATGGCGTCAAAATCGGGCTGCACAACGGTATTGGTTGAAGGTCCAATGACGCCGAATTTGCGTCGCCAGCCGAGGACATCAGTCATGCGTGCATCTCTGATTTCAAGATTGGCGGCGCTTCGAAATCAACTCCGACCGGCCGTTTCCGTGGCGATGTGGGTCTCGTGGTTTTTCAGATACCACTCCGCGATTTCTTCTCGCGTCGCAAACCAGACACCGTCGAATTGTTTGACGTATCGAATAAAATCACGCAGCGCGCGAATGCGGAAAGGCTGGCCGATGACGTGCGGGTGCAGGCCGATATTCATAAAGCGGCCGCTGGAGGCACTTTCGCCATACAGCCAGTCGAATTGTTCTTTGAAGACCGTCAGAGCACCCGCGACGTCCATTCCCTGGCGCATAAAAACGGTGAAGTCGTTCACTTCCGAAGTATAAGGTATGGAAACCATTGGTTTTCCGGACCGCGTCCTCACCAAGTATGGCTGATCGTCGTTGAGAAGGTCGGTTGTAAAAATAAGACCTTCTTCAACCAGGATATCGACCGTGTTGAGCGTGCAGCGCAGTGAGCTCGATAACCAGCCTTTCGCCGGCTTCCGGCATACGTCTTTGTAGACGCGGAGCGTCTCGCGAATGACGCTTCGCTCCTTTTGTTCATCGAACATGTAGTCGGTCAGCAACTCGGTTTGAACGTAGTTGTGGGGGACGACCTCCCAGCCACGTTGCAGAGCGGCTTCGACGACGGCGCGTCGCTCCAAGCCCATCTTTGCGTTCATGGTGCAACTTGATGGCACCCGCTCCGCATCGAAGACGTCGAACATCCGCCACACGCCGACGCGCTGGCCGTATTCGCGCCACGTGTAGTTCGGGTTGTCATAAACGTTAGCCGGAAGATCGCCGCCGACGATGCCCGGGCCACCGGGATATGAGGGTTTTGGGGAGTCCTTTACGGCGTCCCAATATTCCAAATTCGTTGTCAGCATGACCGCAAGGCGTTTGCCGTTGGGCCAGTGCAGCGGCTTACGCTGGGGCAGAGGAACGAAATCGTATTCCATGCGATTGCAGCACCTGGTCTTCCATGCGATTGCAGCACCTGGTCCGGTCGACCACAAAAACTAGCAGGCCCGACTGCGTTTGTATACAAAATATCTTGGAAGACCGAGCAATTGGCGCTAAAAGTGGCAACCGCATCCTAGATATGTATACAATTGGTCGCGGTCCATAAGGTTGGCCTCATGCTCAGGGATTTCGACGCCCTCGACGATCGCAGAAACGACGGAGCGAGCGGGGTCACACGGCTTGCGGATCGGGCTTACGAAGATATTCGGCGTCGAATTCTGGATGGCGCTTTAAAGCCCGGCGAACGTCTCGGCGAGGAACAACTCGCGACGCTGACGGCGACGAGCCGCACTCCGGTACGGGAAGCGCTGCGCCGTCTCGCCGGCGAAGGGCTCGTTGTTACTGGAACAAACGGACGTAGCCGTGTCGCCGAATTCGAGCCCTTTGAAGCGGATGCGGTGTTCGAAATCAGGGTCAGACTTGAAGGTTTTGCTGCCGAACTGGCCGCGGTCCGTATCGGCGAAGCGGCAATCGAGAGGCTGCAAAGTATCTGCAACGAAATCGAAGCCCTTGGTCGCAAGGTCTCGCGCCGAACACTGACACAATTTCTTATTTTGAATAACGCCTTTCATAGAATCGTGATCGAGGAGGCAGGTTCGCGGCAACTCGCGGCGGCGGTAGCGTCGGCGCTAGCGATACCGCTCCCGCTTCTGAAGCATTACGTCTGGAAGGCCCCGGTCGATATCGGTCGTTCCAACGATCAGCACCGCGAACTGATCGAGGCGTTTCGCCGTCATAATCCGCGCTGGGCCGGCGCCTGCATGGCCGCGCACATAAACTTTACGCGGCCGGTTGAGGGTGTTTGGCAGCCGATTGAGACGGGTCGGCCGGCTGTGCGCAAATCGCCGGACGCCCTTCGGGCTGGATGACAACGCCAAGAATTCGCGACCTTAACGCCAACCAAGCATGAACAGCAAAAAGCGCCAAACAGTCATCATCGTGGGCGCAGGCCCTGTCGGCCTTGTGACGGCCTCGCTTTTGGTGGAACAGGGAATTCCGGTCACGCTCGTCGAGGCCTGCGAAGAACTTCCTCACGATCTGCGCGCCTCGACCTTCCATCCCCCGACGCTCGATATGCTCGAGCGCTTCGGCGTCGTCGGTGAAATGATCGAGCAGGGCTTGATTTGCCCGACATGGCAGTTCCGAGATCGGAAGGAGGGCGTGGTCGCGACTTTCGATCTTTCATTCCTAGAGTCGGACACCGATCATCCATATCGGCTTCAATGCGAGCAGTGGCGTCTTGGCGAGCTCCTTTACGCGCGCCTGAAAGCTAATCCGCTGGCCACGCTGCGCTTTAACACGCGAGCGGTCGCCGCTCGGCAAAGCTCCCTAGGGGTTGAGCTCGATCTGAAGACCGAAACCGGCAATAGCGAAACGATCGACGCAGGCTTTCTGATCGGCGCCGATGGCATCAGCAGCGTCGTGCGCAAGGCGATGGAAGTCAACTTTGATGGATTTACCATCCCGGAGATCTTCCTGACGATCTCCACGACATTCGATTTTCGCCAGGCAATGCCCGATATCGCAAACATCGCGTATCTTTCAGACCCCGAGCAATGGTTCGTGTTGATCCGGACAGCGCGGGTCTGGCGGGCGCTTTTTCCGGTCGATTCAACTTTGACGGACGAAGATGTCGCGTCTCCCCTGCGTGCGCAGCAATTGCTCCAAGGCGTGCTGCCGCACCAGCAACACTACGAAATAACCCACCAAACCGGATATCGCGTTCATGAACGCGTGGCGTCGAACTATGTGCAGGGGCGGATACTGATTGCCGGCGACGCCGCCCACGTCAACAATCCCTTAGGAGGAATGGGCCTTAACGGCGGCATCCACGATGCATTTAATCTTAGCGGGACGCTGGTTGAGGTGATAGGCGGCGCGCCGTTGGACCATCTGGAGCGCTACAGTCGGCAACGCCGTCAGGTTGCGCTCGACGTGGTCCAACAAACTACTTTGCGCAACCGTGCCATTCTCGACGCTCGCGACCCGCATGCGCGGCGTGCTTACTATGACGATCTACGTGAAATTGCGGCCGATCCGGTCAGGCACCGGAATTACATGATGCGTACGTCAATGATTCAGTCATTGCGCGATGCGGAGAAGATTGCCTAACGGCGGTCTTGCAACGCCTTACAGCCGCGGAACGCCCGAGCGGGGCACTGCTGGGCGCCTACTTGAAAACGACTTCGTGGCGCAACACAAATGGGCCGAGCTTGGTGTGCACCTCCTCGGCAATCGCGTCGCGGCGATCCTGCGGAACGTCGACGAGCGTGACTGTCGCCATGCTGCCGTGGCTGCCGTGGGGACCGACCCGAACGCTACAGGCGATTCCTTTTTCCGTGAGCGGGACGAGAATCTTGGTGAGGGCTCGGGTGGCGGCATCCCACCGCAGCTGCGGCTTAAAGACCTTGCCGACGCCGGTGAGCGGCATCGGATCGATGCTGTAAATCTGGACCGGCACCGCCGCACGCTCGGGCGTACGCTCGCGCACCCAGGCTTCAAGTTCGCCTGGCTCAACCGTCGCTCCCGCCTTCAACTGGACATAGCCGACCGGCAATTCGCCGGCATACGCGTCGGGCTGGCCGACAATGGCGGCGAGAGCGACGGCGGGGTGTTGGAACAGAATGTCTTCGATCGGGCCGGGATCGATGTTATGGCCGCCGCGGATCACGAGGTCCTTGGCGCGGCCCGTGATCCACAGCAAGCCGTCTTTGTCGATGCGGCCAAGATCGCCGGAATTGACCCAATGGCCGTCAACAAAAGCGCCCTTGTTATGCTGTTCGTTGAGATAGCCGCCGAAAACGCCGGGCCCGGCCATGATCACGACGCCAATCTCGTCCACCGCGCAGTCGCGTTCCAATTTGCCCTCGTGGTCGAGCTTGACGACGCGCACGCGGGAGTAGGGTACAGGCAGCCCAACCGAGCCGAGCCGGATCGGTCGATCCGAATAAGCTATGGTGTGCACGCTCGACGTTTCGGTCATACCGTAGACTTCAAGGACCGGAAGGCCGAACTTGTCCTGAATCATCTGACCGACGGCAACGGGAATAGCTGACCCGCCGCCAGATACCTGGCGCAGGCTCGACAAGTCGGCGCTGCCCGGCGGGATACCCAGCGCCGCGGCGAGTACCGTCGGAACGCCCCCCAGCGTCTCGGGTTTGTAGCGTTCGACGAGTGCCCAAACGTTCTTGATGCTCGCGGGATTGCGCCACCCTGCGCCCGACAGCACGACGAGGGAGCCGCCGCCCGAAAGCGTCGAGAGACCTTGTGTGAGCGAGCCGCCGACGTGGAACAGCGGCAGGCCGAACAGCAGATTCTTTCCCGGTCTCGATTTCAGCAGCAGGTTCACGACCCAAGCCTGATAGACCTGATTGGTGTGGCTGTGGCGGACCAGCTTGGGCGTGCCTGTCGTTCCGCCGGTGTGGAAGTAGGCCGCAGTCTCTTCGCCGCAGATCTTCCTGCCGCTGATAAGTCTGTCCGATGGCTGCGCTGCCATGTCGTTAAACGAATAGATGCCATTCGCCGGATCGCCGGGGCCGTGGACCTGCACGATCGCCTTGAGGTGTTTGAGCGATCCGCGCACCTGCTCGACCTTTTGCCAAATATCGGTTCCGGGCATCGGGCCGAGAGCGACTAGCACGCGGGTCCGCGCTGATTCCAGGATTTCCGCGATTTGATGCGGTTCAAGCAACGGATTGACGGGATTGGCGATGCCGGCGGCCTCGGCGCCGAACAGCGTAATGAAAGCCTCGGGCAAGAGCGGCAGCAGGAAACTCACCACGTCGCCGGCACCGACGCCGAGGGCGTGAAATGCGTTTGCCGCTTGCGTCACACGGGCAAAAAAATTGCGATAGCTGATGACGATGGGTTTATCGGCCGGATCCGAATTAGGCAGGAATTGGATCGCAGGCGCATCGGGATTGTGGGCCGCGCCCAGTCGGATCGCGTCGTAGGTACTCTCCGCGGCGATGCGCTCTCGGTAAGGAGTTTCCTCAAAAGCGCGCAAGTCGGCGTCGGTCGCAAAGCGCGGATATTCGCCGCCGATGTTGCGATCAAGCAAATGTAAGCCGGCCATTCCCCGAACTCCTCCCGCTTTCGCCTTTTCTGCGAACCTTACCGGCCAGCTGGCTGCTGTCAAAGGTCGGTCGTTGCCGCATTAGGTCCCGAAAAAGATTGCCGTGATACGCGGCGTCGCCGGGGCAAACGTTCATTAATCGCCCTGTCGCGCCGTCTCTTCGTCGCGCGGGTGCAGCCAATTATCGACGATGATGGCGAGCAGCAAAACGATGCCTCGAATGATGTTCTGGACCTCGCTATTGACGTCCATGATCGTGAACGCGTTGAGCAACGTGCCGATCAGCGCGCAGCCGACCACAACGCTGAACACGCCGCCGCGGCCGCCGACAAGGCTGATGCCGCCAAGCACGACCACGAGGATGACGTCAAAAATCTGCGTTCCATTGATGACGATGTTTGTCTGCATGCTGCCGGTTTGGCCGATCCAGACCAATCCAGCCAGCCAGGCAAAGACCGCCACCAGTACATGTTCGAGCACAGTCTGCGGACGAAGCGCGATGCCGGACAGACGCGCGGTGTCCGGATTGTCGCCCTGCGCGTAGATAAAGCGGCCTATCGAGGTGCACGACAAAAAGGCATGCATCACGAGCGCAGCCGCCGCAAAGACGAAAATCGGCATCGGTATGCCGAGGACGCTGGCATGCCCGAAAAACAAAAGCTCCGGTGCTGCATGGTTGGCGTAAACCACATAGACCGGCGCTATCCAATAGGCGGCCCCATAGATCGCAAGCGTGGTCGCCAGTGTAACAAAAAGGGCCGGGGCCTCGATGAAAGCAACCATTACGCCGTTGACGGCGCCGATGCCGGCCGCGAGGACGAGCGCGAGCACCGCCGCCCAAAACGATGGAAGACCGCGGTCGATGGCTATCAGCGCGATTGCCCACGGGCACGCCATCAGCGCGATTTCGCTCAAATCTATACCGCGGCTGATGACCACGAGTCCCATTCCTAAGCCGAGGATGCCCAGAATCGATATGCTGCGGATGAGTCCGAGGATGTTTTGTGTCGTGGCGAAGCCCGGCAGCGCCACCGCGAAGACGATGAGCAACACTACAGTGATGACGCCAACGACCTGTTCCTGGCTGAGCTTGTTCAGGCCGCGCCAGGGCGCCGCCGTGCCGGGCGCGGCGGCTATCACCGTTGCCATGTGCCTTTGTCCTTCCTCACGCTCGGCGCTTCGCAGTTCATGCCTTTAATGGATGGCCGCATACATTATTCTGTCTTCGGTCGCCGTCGCGCCATCGAACTCGGCAACGATACGCCCGAGCCGCGCCACCAGAACCCGGTCGGAAACGGCGAGGATTTCCGGCAGATACGAAGAAATCACGACGACCGCCTTGCCCTCATCCGCCAAACGCCGGATCTGGGCGTGGATTTCGGGAATTGTCCCGACATCGACGCCGCGCGTGGGCTCGTCAAAAATGATGATCGATGGATCCTGCGCCAGCGACTTGGCGATGACGACTTTCTGCTGATTACCGCCTGAGAGCTCGACGATCCGCGCTTTTCGCTGCAGTGCCGCGATTTTCAGGCGCTCTATCCAATAACTCGCCACTTTGTTGCGCGCGGCGCTGGACAACAGAAACGTGAAACCAGCTTTCGTCGCCAACTTGCTCAAGTAAATGTTGTCGTCGATCCGCATGGTTTCAAAGAAACCATTTTGCTTGCGATCTTCGGTGACGTAACCGATGCCGTCGTTGATCGCCTGTTTGGGCACGCGATAGCGCACCGGTTTGCCGCGCAAATAAATCATGCCGCCGTTGATCAGGTTGCGCTTGAGCGCGCCGAAAATGATTTTGGCGATCTCGGTGCGACCCGAGCCGATCAAACCAGCGATGCCGACGACCTCGCCGGCATAGACCGAGAATGACATATTCTTCACGACCGCGCCCATTGTCACGTTCTCAACGACGAGCACCTTCTCGGCGCGGTGATGTCGTTCTTTGGCGCCTTCGCGCGCGTAATAGGTCTGGGTGATTTCGCGCCCAACCATGTAACGGACGAGCTTCTCGCGGGTCATTTCGGAAGTTTTGGCGGTGATGACCAGTTTGCCGTCGCGCAGCACAGTGATGCGATCGGAAATCTTCAGCGATTCCTCCAGCGCATGCGAGATATAGATGATGGCGACGCCCCGGGCGCGCAGGTCGCGCACCAGGTTGAAGAAATGAATGATCTCTTCGGGAGTGAGACTGGCCGTCGGCTCGTCAAAAATAATGATGCGCGCTTTGTTGTAGATGGCGCGGGCGATCTCCACCATTTGGCGCTTGGCGGTGCCGAGAAGAGCGACCGGTATCGCCGGGTCGACCTGGAAATTAAGCGACTGCAAAAGCTGCTGAGCTTGGATGTTCAGGGTGCTAAAGCGCGTCAAGAGCTTCTCGTTCCCGAGCTCGATATTCTGCGCCGCCGTCATCGTCGGGACGAGGCTGGTCTCCTGATAGACCATGCAGATGCCAGCCGCGAGAGCGTCGCGCGGTGATTGGAAATCAACCGGGTGGCCATCGACGCAGTACGTGCCCGACGTAAGCCGGATGGCGCCGGCGACGGCCTTGCATAGCGTCGATTTGCCGGCGCCGTTTTCACCGACGAGCGCATGGACCTCGCCGGCGTACAGGTCGAAATCCACGCCCTCGATGGCGTGCACGCCGCCGTAGATTTTACTGCCGCCGCTGACACTGAGCACCGGCTGCCGCGAGGTCGGGGCGGCGACCGCCGCGGGCGAATCCAGGGTGGCGATCTTGTTCATTGTTGAAGTTCCGTTCGGTGCAGCAGCAGGCGGCCAGCGCCTTTTGACACGAGAATTACGCCTTGCGGCGTTGCCACCGCGGCGGTGATGCCGTGATATCGGCCTCCGACACGGCTGTGCAGACTTTCGACAACGTCGCCATTCGCGTCCAGCCTTGCCGCCAAGCCATAGGAGCGCGGCGGTGCCCACGGCTTTTCGACGCCAAGAGCCCGCAGCGCGCCGACCTGCAGCGGCTCAAGGCAATCGCGGCCACTCGTGAGCGCGGGCGCAACCCAATAGTCGCGCGGGATGGTGAGCATCATCTCCTTGCTGAAGTCATCTTCCCTGAGCACAAACTCGACCAGGTGCGTCCGCACGGCGAAAAGACTAAGCCAGAAACCGGCGGACCCCGTGGCCGTGAGCCGGGAGGGATAGCCGGGCAGATTGCGGATCACGATCTGCGGCGTACCAATGGCGCCGCGTCCGACAATCGGCGCACGGCTCAATCGATGCGCAAAGCTTTCGGTGAACCAGAACCGGTCATCGGCTATCGCCAGCCCGGCCGGATAATTTAAGTCCCGCAGCAGGACGCGGGCATTATCGAGCGCCGGTCCGCACGCAATGATGCGCCCCAGCTGGTTGCGCTCCATCAGATCGACGCACCAATCTTCGGCGCTGTGTCGGGTGCTGCCGTCGCAGACAAAGATCGCGCCGTCAGGCGCGACGGCGATTGCGGTGAGGCAGCGCAACGGCTGCCCTTCGGCCTCGGTCAGTAGTTTGGTGATCCGGCCGGCGGCGTCCAACTTTGCAATGCCGCGTGCCGTGCACACTACGAGCTGCCCGTCGGGACCATAAGCGAGCGCACCGATATTGCTGTCGAATTCAGTGAGCAGCGCGCGATGTTGATAGCCGTCGCCGCTGAGCTGCCAAATCTTATTCTCGGCCGACACGCTGACCGTGCCGTCCGGAGCCACGGCCGCGGCATCGGCGCCGATGAGCGGTTCTCCGATTGGCGCCAGATGATCCAGACGATCATTGGGGCTGAACGCTCCGTCCATCGAGGGAATGGCGTGCGGATCGCGATCTTTAAAAAAGATCTGTTCGAGGTCGCGCCGCAGATAGGTGAGAAAGCCCATCACATCACGCCCGTCGCTTGTTGCCCCAATAGGCTTCGTAGCCGGTCCAGGTCGGATCGGCGCCATCGATTTTGATGCGTCCGATACGGTTATTCTCGAGTCCGCCCAGATAGAGATAACCTTTATGCTCGCGCATCGAGGTCACCGAAGCGTGCGAAACGCCGGTCGGATCCCAATAGGTTTCGAGAATGTTGCCGGCGTCGTCGAACTTCGCGACGCAGCCATAATTGAGATTTGGTCCGAGCCATTCGTCCAACGGCACTTGTTTGGCCATGCGCCGCCGAAACGCCGCTTTGCGCATAGAGAGATCGAACGACGGCGTGCGGATGCCCACCAGAGCGAGCCAATAATTGCCGTCGGAGGCGCGGTTGATGTTGTCCGGGTGGCCCGGAATCTCGTCGATCAATATTTCGGTTGAGCCGCGGTTCGGACCCTCCAGCCAATAACGGTAGATCCGGCAGTCGGTTGTCGAAGCGATGAATATCGAACGGCCGTCGTGGGCCGTACAGATGCCGTTCGGAAAGTAAAAGCTCTTGATGACCTTGCTTGTTGTCCGGGTCTTGGGATCGTAGCACAGCACGCGGCCGTTCGGCCGGCCTTCGACGATTTCGAGCGGATAGTTGGAGGCCTCATAGCGCGTCGTGCAATCACTGAAATAGATCTTGCCGTCCGGCGCGATGTCGAGGTCGTCCGCCATGCGCACGCGCGAATCGTCGTTGAGCTTGGTCCAGGTGCGGCCGGTCTCGTCGGTGACCTTGAACACCTCGCCGCTGGGCTTTACGCCGTACACGCCCATGCCGCCGACGCAAACGATCAGATTTTCGTCTTTGTCGAACTGCATGCCGTAAGGACGGCCGCCGATGTGAGCAAACACCTCGCGGGTTTCAAACCTTTCGCCGGACAAGCGGATGATGTTGCCGTCGCGCGTTGAGCCGTATAGCCGGTCGTGACGGTCGAGGATGACGTCCTCCGGACCCTCGACCAGATCCAGCCCGAGTGCTTCGGCGCCGACCAGTCGGTCGTTTTGCGCGTAGGGTGAGCTGCTGCCGCGTTTTATCGACGCCACCGGCGAGAGCGGCAGCACCGCCGGGTTGACGTAGATTTTCTGAATGACTTTGCCGCGGTTTTTCGCCCATTTGACGTCGATGCCGATGGCAATCAGAAGAATGACGCCGGTGATGGCCGAGGTGATGTAGCCGGGGATGCCAATGCGGACGAGACCGTTGGTCATCACGAAGATAATGATGGCGCCGATCATGGCGCGCCACACAGTGCCGCGCCCGCCGGCGACCGAAGCGCCGCCGATGATGACGGCGGTCAGCGCCTGGAATTCCCAGCCGACACCGGTGGTCGAGTCGGTGCTGCCCTGCCGCGCGGCGTAGAAAATTCCTCCGGCGGCGCATAAAATGCCCGACAGCATGTAGGTCGCGAGGAGCATGCGCTCGACTCGGATGCCGGCATGGCGGGCCGCTTTGCGACTGGCGCCGATGGCGGTGAGATGCCAGCCGTAGCGCGAGCGGCTGAGGAATATGTGTCCGATGAAAAGCACTACGATCAGCGTCGCCGCGTTGACCGGGACCCCGAGGATGCTGCCTTCGCCCAGAAAGTCCCAGGCGTCGCTGTCGATCGAGTTGGTGGCGAAAACCGTGGCGAAGCGTTCGTTGAGCAGGTTGACCCCGGCCCGCAGTATGATCAGCGTCACGAGCGTCGTCAGGAACGGCCGCGCTTTGAGATAGCCGATCAGAATGCCGTTGCCGGCGCCGACCAGCGCGCCGGTCGCAAGCGTCGCCAGAACGACAAGCCAGGCCGGGAAACCGAGCACGAACAGGAAAAACAACGCCGCGAAATTGCACAGCGCAAAGTTGGCGCCGACACTGAGGTCGATGCCGCCGGAAATGAGGCTGAAAGCCATGCCGAGCGCGACGAAGCCGAATTCGGCAAACAGCCGCATCAGCGAAACTGCGTTGGCGATGGAGGCGTAATCTTTGATAGTGAGAGAGAAGTAAAGCAGCAGACCAATCATCACCGTGAACGGGATGATCGGCTCAAACCACTGCTTGAGCAAAAGCTCGGACAAGAACAGCCGCGGCGACCACGAGGACGGCAGCCGCAGCGGCCGGCGGCTGGGCGCTTGCAGAGCAGTTGTCGACATCGGTCCTCTCCGCGGAATGCATTCCGCTCCCGCCAAATTGCGGCGGAAGCGGGTTTTTGAGGTCGGCGGTCGACCGGCTTTTTGCTAGTTCGATGCCGTCGATGTCGGGGGCTTCGGCACCGCATAGCAATTTGCGCCGCTGGCATTGGCCTTATCGAGCCACACCGGCCGCGTGTAGTACTCGCGATGCGTCGCGCCGGGTTTATCACCGCTTTGCAGCAATGTTTCCGCGGCCACGAAGGCGTCGTGCCCTTGCTCGGTCGCCGTGTAGCTCAGGAACTTGTAAAAGTTCCCTTGCGCGACCTGATCGCAATCGAGTTGCGAGCCTTCACCGGACGCATAGACCTTGACCTGGCCGATCTTGCCGGCGTTGCGAATGGCTTGCGCCGCGCCGGATTCCATAATGCCCCAGAAGCCGATGCTGGCGCACAGATTGGGGTGTTGCTGAATCACCGTCGCGGTGATGTCGAGCGCTTTGTTGGCATCCCACAAGGCCGCCTGGTTTGACACGACTTTGATGGCCTTATCCTTGTTGAGACCGTCCATGATGCCGGCGATCTGATCGACGCTGGCGGCCGCGGTCAATTCGCCCTGCACGATCTGCACTTCGCCGGACGTATTGCTGCCCGTTCCGCAGACCTTGACGACATCCTCGGCAAGCATCTTGCCAACCTCGTACCAGTCGGCGCCGACGAAGGCGTCCGACTTGTAGTTGGATGACATGTTCATCTGCACAACGTGGATACCTTGCGCTTCGGCACGCTTGAGTTCTTTCATCAGCAGCGTGACGCTCGGATTTTGCACGACGATAACGTCGGGCTTCTCGTCGATCAGTGCGGTCAATGCTTGCTGCATGGCTGCCGGATTGAGCGCGGGATCGCGCACGATGAACTTCATGCCGCGCCATTCAGCTTCGGTTTTGATGACACGCCCCCATTCGTCCATCAGCGGCACGCCGGTGGCGATCGGCAGAAAGGCGATCGTCTTGCCTTTCATGTCTTTGTCGTATGCGGCGCGCAGCTCATGAGCGGTCTTGGTGCCGCCCTCTTCCTGCGCGAAGGCGGAGCCCGGCAGGCCCCAAACGGCAATCGCCGTCAATGACACGGCGAATAGCGCCGACGAATATCCTCGGTTCATGGTCTTCTTCCTCCCTGGTGAAGCGTATGCCAAGTTTTTTCCCGGCTTTTAGGTTATTATACTAGCATCGTTTCGCCGAAGCCAAGCTTCGCGTGCTCTCGATTCGTGATCTTTAGGCGCCAACCATCGCGGTTCACCAGCGGATGCCATGGCAATGACCAGGCTGGACGGAAAGGTCGCGCTCGTCACCGGCGGGGGACGTGGCATCGGCAGAAGCGTCGCGCAGAAACTTGCCGCGGAGGGCGCGCGTGTGCTGGTCAACGACCTCGATACTGCGGAAGCTGAGGCGTCCGCGCGCGCAGTTACGGAAGCGGGCGGCGTGGCCATTGCCTATCCCGGGAACGTCACCAGCGATGATTTTCCTCGTGGTTTCATCGAAACCGCGCTTCGAAAATTTGGCGACATCCATATCCTGGTGAACAACGCCGGTTACATTTGGAACGGGCCGCTGCACAAAATCAGCGACGAGCAGTGGGACGCCATCCAGGCAGTCCACCTCAAGGCGCCGTTTCGCATTCTGCGCGAGCTGCGCGGTTTTTTGGATGTTCGGGTCGCGCAAGAGCGCAAGGCCGGCGCCATCACTCACCGCAAGGTGGTGAACGTTTCGTCCGTCTCGGGGACCGCCGGCGCCGCCGGGCAAGCGAACTATGCGGCAGCGAAGGCCGGCCTTCACGGCCTAACCCGCTCGCTGGCCAAGGAATGGGGCCCGCTTGCCGTCAACGTCAATTGCGTGGCGTTTGGCTATATCGAAACCCGTCTGACTCAGGAAATTTCCGGCGAGACCGCGGTGATGATCGAAGGCGTTGCTCGGCGTGTCGGCCTGACGCGCCCGATGATCGAGGCCATCAAGGAACGCATTGCGCTCGGCCGGGCGGGCACCGCCGATGAAGCGGCTGGCGGCATTTTGCTCTTTTGTATTCCGGAATCCGACTACATCACCGGTCAGATTCTGGAAGTCAGTGGCGGGCTTGCTCACTGAGGGTCGCTTGGCGCGTCACGCGGCGATAGAGTAGTTCACGGACAGTCAGGAGGAAACGCCGATGGCTCTTTACGAACTGAGAACCTACACGCTTCGGGTCGGCACGATGGCGGAGGCCGTGAAGCTCTATAAAGGGCTTGGCTTTCCGGCGCTGCAGAAGGGCGGTCATGACAAGAAGTTGCTCGGATACTTCCAGGCCGACACCGGCACGATCAACCAGCTTGTGCATCTTTGGAAGTTCGATGACGATGCCGATCGCCGAGCGCATTGGGCCGCGGTCTATGCCAATATGGATTTTGTTGAGGGTTTCGCGTCAAAGTTCCGTCAGCTGCTGATGACCCAAGAAGTGAAGCTGCTCCACGCAGCGCCATGGGGGCCGCATCCCTGACGCGGCAAATCGCTCGGGACCGAGAACCTTTCTCGTCTGGTCATGCATAATCGGTTGAGACAGCAATGGACGCCAAGCAATTCTGGCAAGCCGTCGGTCAGCGAGCCACCGGCAGCACGATCGTAACCGCGCGTGGCAGCGCCGGACCCGCCGGCTTGCTGGGACTGTCGGCGACGCATGTCACCGCCGATCCTCCGACCATGCTTGTCTCGGTCGACAAGCGAACCTCGGCGCTCAATGCCATTCTCGAAGCGCGGCATTTCGCCATCAACTATCTGCCCGACGATGCCGTCGAGCTGGCCGACGCGTTTGCGGGCAAGACGAGCGCTAAAGGCGCGGATCGTTTCGACGCCAAAACGTGGATCACGCTTGCGACCGGCGCGCCGATCCTGCGAGGTGCCGTCGGCGCCATCGACTGCGAACTGGTGGAAACCATCGAACGCGATGGCGTCGTCATCCTCCTCGGCAGGGTCGTCGCCACGTCAAGCAATCCGGACGCCCGTCCGCTGATCCATTTTCGCGGCGGTTTCTTGCGCTGACATTCGCGCCGCATCTGCGAGACGGAACAATCAGGTCCGGTAAATTCGCCGCCAGTCGCGGTTTGCTCGTCCTGTAGGCAGCACCCGCCATTGGTTGCGCTTGACAAGCGCGGCCAACGGCCAGATCATTTGTGTACAAACGATCGCGATGGAGTCGATCGTGTTTGCGCGGTCCGCCGACTTTGCCGAGACGTTGCGGCTTCTTGCCGAACCGGAGACACACGTGCTCGCCGGGGGGACCGACGTTTTCCCAGCGGCCGGCGAGCGTCCGTTGACCGGGCGTTACGTCGATGTGACGGCGCTGCCGGCGCTCCGCGCCATCAAACCGGAGGGCGATCGGCTCCGCATCGGAGCCGCAGTCACCTTCACCGACATCGTCAAGGCCAATCTGCCGCCGGCCTTGGCGGCGTTGCAGGCTGCTGCCCGCGAAGTCGGCGGCGTACAGATACAAAACCGCGGCACCATCGCCGGCAATCTCTGCAACGCCTCGCCGGCCGCCGACGGCGTTCCGCCGTTATTGATTCTCGACGCCGAGGTCGAACTTGCTTCGATCCGGCGCACCCGGCGCCTGCCGCTTGGCGATTTCATAGCGGGCAATCGCCGCACTGCGCGTGCGCGCGACGAGATCATGACTGCGATTCTGGTGCCGCATCCGCCGCCGACCGCGCGGTCGACTTTCTTAAAGCTCGGGGCCCGGCGCTATCTCGTGATATCCATCGCGATGGTCGCGGTCCTGCTCGATAGCGTGGACGGCATGGTGCGCGACGCGCGTGTCGCGGTCGGCGCCTGTTCGGCAGCGGCAAAGCGGCTCCCGGACGTCGAACAGCAGCTGATCGGCGCATCGGCGTCCGCCGGTCTCGGTGATCGCATCGGATCGGAGCACCTTGCCGCACTCTCGCCAATCGATGATTTACGCGCCAGCGCCGCGTACCGACGCGACGCGGCCTTGATGCTTATACGCCGCGCCATCGCGCTGTGCCTCGACCAAAAAGCCGGAGGCATTTGCTGATGCTCGATCGCGCGCTTGGCGTATCGCTGACACTCAACGGGGCGCCGGCGCGCATCACCGGTTCGCCGCTGGAACGGCTGAGCCAGGCGCTGCGCGAACAATGCGGCCTGACCGGCGTCAAAGTCGGTTGTGACGCCGGCGACTGCGGGGCGTGCACAGTGTTGATCGACGGCGAGGCGGTGTGTGCGTGCCTCACCGCCGTCGGTCAAGTCGAGGGTCGCGGCGTCGAGACCGTCGAGGGGCTTTCGGGGAGCGAAGATATTGTCGTGCGGCTGCGTCGTGCGTTCCACGTCCATGGCGCCGCGCAATGCGGCGTCTGCACGCCGGCCATGTTGCTCGCCGCAACCGCATTGTTGCGAGCAAATCCGCGGCCGACGGAAGGGCAGGCGATGGATGCGCTCGGCGGCGTGCTATGCCGCTGCACCGGGTACCGGAAGATTATCGATGCGGTACTGGACGCGCACAGCATCGATGTCGAAGAGGCGAATGCCGCGCCGGGCGCGGCCGTCGGCCGCCGGCTGCCGCGCCTCGACGGCCCGCGAAAAATTTCCGGCGCGGAAATTTTTGGCGCCGACGAATGGCCGGGTGGCGCACTGCTCGCCCGCGCAATCCGCTCGCCGCATCATCACGCCCGTTTCGTTTTGGGAGATACCGACGCATTCGTGCGCGCTCACGCAGGCATCGGCGCGGTTTTCACCGCCAAAGACATTCCCGGCGAAAACCGTTTCGGCGTGATTGCGCCCTTTGCCGATCAGCCGGTGCTGGCCGAAAGCGTCGCCCGCTTTCGCGGCGAGGCCGTTGCGTTGGTGGTCGGCGAAGAAGCGGCGCTGCGCGCGCTTGATCTATCGGCTTTCCCGGTGACGTGGGAACCGCTCCCCGCGCTCACGACGCTTGACGAAGCGACCTCGGCGGCGGCGCCGCCGATCCATGCATCCCGCGCCGGGAATATCCTCATCAGCGGCTACGTCGCGCGTGGCGATGCCGAGGCTGGCCTTGCCGCTTCGGACGTTGTCGTCGAGGGCGAATTTGAGACTGGCTTTATCGAGCACGCTTATATCGAGCCGGAAGCGGGCTTTGCGCGCCGCGTCGGCGATCGCATCGAAATTCAGGCGTGCACGCAAGCGCCGTATATGGATCGCGACGATATCGCCAAAATCCTTAAACTTGCGCCCGAACAGGTACGCATCATCCCGACCGCCGTCGGCGGCGGCTTCGGCGCAAAACTCGACCTCTCCGTTCAGCCCTTCATCGCTCTTGCCGCCTGGCTTCTCCATCGACCGGTGCGCATGGTCTATTCGCGTACCGAGTCGATCATATCCACGACCAAGCGGCATCCGTCATCGATCCGCGCGCGCGTCGGCGCCAGCAAAGACGGCCGGCTCACCGCCATGGATTTTGCGGCCGACTTCAACACCGGCGCCTACGCCTCCTGGGGACCGACGGTCGCCAATCGCGTACCCGTCCACGCGTCCGGCCCATATCGTCTGCCGCATTACCGCGCACGCACCCGCGCCATACACACCCATCTCGTTCCGGCCGGCGCCTTTCGCGGCTTCGGCGTGCCGCAGAGCGCCGTGGCGCAAGAGCAGCTGTTCGACGAGCTCGCGATCAAGCTGCAAATCGATCCGCTGGAGTTTCGCATTCGCAATGCGCTCGTTGCCGGCGATCAAACCGTGACCGGTCAGGTTTTCCACGATGGCGTCGGCTTCAAGGCATGCCTTGAAGCATTGCGGCCGCGCTGGCGCGAGCTGCGCGCGGCGGCAGCGGCATTCAACGCTTCGGCACGTGGCCCGCTCCGCCGCGGCGTCGGCGTCGGCGGCATGTGGTACGGCTGCGGCAACACGTCGCTGCCGAATCCGTCGACCATGCGGCTCGTGCTCAAAGCCGACGGCCGCTTCGTATTGTTCCAGGGTGCGGTCGATATCGGGCAAGGCTCGAACACGGTGATCCCGCAAATTTGCGCCGATGCGCTCGGTGCGCCGCTTGCACTTTTCGATCTGGCATCGGCGGACACCGACACGACGCCCGATTGCGGCAAGACCTCGGCATCGCGGCAGACTTTCGTTTCGGGCAAGGCCGCATTCCTGGCCGGCCGGGCCATGCGCGGCGCTATTTTGCGCCTCGCCAATGTCGGCGAGGAAGCGAGCCTTCGTTTCGACGGGTCAACGGCGGTCATCGCCGGTGCCGGCGGTGAGCACCGCGTCGACCTTCGCGTTGTTGCAACGAACGATGCAGACTTCGTGGCCGAAGTGCAGGAGACGTTCGATCCGCCGACCACACCGCTTGATGCCAACGGCCAGGGCGAGCCTTACGCCGTCTTTGGCTATGGCGCGCACCTCGCCGAAGTCGAAGTCGACATCGAGCTTGGCCGGGTCAAAGTGCTGCGCCTGGTCTGCGCGCACGACGTTGGCAAGGCGATCAATCCGACGCTCGTCGAAGGTCAGATCGAAGGCGGCGCCGCGCAAGGCCTCGGCATGGCGCTGATGGAAGAGTTCGTTCCCGGCAAAGGCGAGAACCTGCACGACTATCTCATTCCAACCTTCGGCGACATGCCCCCGGTGGAAAGCATTCTGATCGAAGAGCCCTCGTCGATCGGCCCATTCGGCGCCAAGGGCATCGGCGAGCAGGCGCTCATCCCGACCGCGCCGGCCATTCTCAATGCCATCCATCACGCGACCGGCGCGCGAATCCGGCGCGTGCCCGCGACGCCGGATCGCGTGCGTGCGGCGATCCAAGCGCTCAACACAGAGACCAAGAATGGCTGAAGCCGACGACAAGATCCGCTGCGATGCCTGCCCGGTGCTTTGCTACATCCGTCCGGGGATGACCGGCGCTTGCGATCGCTATGCCAATCGCAACGGCGAACTGGTGCGGGTCGATCCGCATGTTTTGCTTGAGCACACCGTCTCAGGCGGCGGCCAAGTCGTGCCGTTCATGAGCCAGGCGCGCGAATGGACCGGCGACATCGTCAACGCGCCCGCGCCGATTATCACGGCCGTCGGCGCCGGCACGACCTATCCGGACTATAAGCCAGCGCCCTTTATCGTATCGTCCAAAGTCGACGGCGTGGACATGGTCA
Organism: uncultured Hyphomicrobiales bacterium; assembly: GCA_964459765.1. Classification (GTDB taxonomy): domain Bacteria; phylum Pseudomonadota; class Alphaproteobacteria; order Rhizobiales; family Xanthobacteraceae; genus BOG-931. The sequence continues at coordinate 24,649 of CAYWNY010000021.1, forward strand.
CCGTCGTCACCGAGGGCATTTACTCCTATTGCGGCGTGAAGCTGAAAATCGACACCGACCGCCATCTCGGAGCGGAATGCGCGACCGTGCGCGCAAAGGGCGAACCGGTCGGCCATGTCACGACCGGGGAATATGGTTCGCAGATGCTTTCGCTCGGCGGCGTCAATCATCTGACCCACGGCGGCAAGAAAGAGGGACGGGTCACCTGCGAGACTTTGCTGGATCTTTGTAATCGCAACGCCGTGGAGCTGACAATCGACGGCGGCTCAAGCGTTATCGTGCAGGCGGGCAAGCCGCCGATCGTCAACGGCCAGGTCGAGGAGCGGATGCGCGTCGGCTGCGGCTCCGCCACCATCGGCATGTTCGCCAAGCAATGGTACGGCAAGGTCGATGAAGTCGTGGTCGTCGACGATCACATCACCGGCGTGTTGTCGGAGCACCAGGCGGGCAAGCTTCTCGGCGCGCGCGACACCGGCATCAAGATGAAAGGCCGGCGCTCGACGCCCGGCCGCTATTTTCATGTCGCCGAACCGGGAGCCGGATGGGGCGGCGCCAATATTTCCGATCCGCTTCAGATCGTCGCCGGGTTCGATGCAAAAGTCGCCTGGCCGGGGATGACCATGCTGATGGTGTCGACCACCGGCGAGCAGCACGCTTTCTATCGGCTCGATGAAGCGTTGAAGCCGGTCGAAATGGAGCTGCCGGAAAGCTTGCGCCTCTCCGTTGCGCGCATTCGCGAGAATTGCGAGCCGGCGCTGTGCTCGGTGTTGTTCATGGGTGGGGCAGGGGGCTCGCTGCGCGCTGGCGTGACGGAAAATCCGGTCCGGCTCACGCGGTCCGTCCGCGATGCTTTGACGACCGTGACGGCGGGCGGTGCGCCGGTCTTCGTGTGGCCCGGCGGCGGCATTACGTTTATGGTGGACGTCACCTTGCTGCCTGACAATGCCTTCGGCTACGTACCGACGCCGGCGATCGTGGCGCCGATCGAATTCACCATGCGGCTTGACGATTACGCGGCGCTGGGTGGCCACCTCGATCACGTGCGGCTGGTCGGCGAGATCCTGGCGCAGCGCGCTAAAGCGCAAACCGATCGTACGCCGGCGCGGAGCGACGCATGAGGATACCACCGCAACAAACGCGCTTCCCTGACGGGCGCTTGCATCTTCAGGATGGGCCGATCGATCTGATCATCGAAGCGTTTGGGGCAGCGCAATCGGTCGAAGAGGCTTACGCCGCTGCCTGGCGCCGGTTCGGGACGATTTTGGACGAGCTCTGCGCCGAACTGCCGCTCTTGCGCGCGCGCGCGACGCCCGAGGCGAAGCGCCCGGCCGGCGCCGTCGCGCGGCGCATGGCCGATGCCGTGGCACCGTTGTGCCACGATCGCTTTATAACGCCGATGGCCGCCGTGGCCGGCGCGGTAGCGGAAGAAATTTTGGACGCTATGACCACGGCCGCGCCGCTTCGCCGCGCTTATGTCAACGACGGCGGCGATATTGCGCTTTATCTGCGACGGGGCGAAAGCTTCGCCGTTGGCATGATCGATCGGCCGGATCGGCCGAGTCTCGTCGGCAGCGCCAGAATTAAGAGTGGCGATAAAGTGCGCGGCGTCGCCACTTCGGGTTGGCGCGGACGCAGCTTCTCGCTCGGCATCGCCGACGCGGTGACGGTTCTCGCGCGATCGGCTTCACTGGCGGATGCGGCGGCGACGCTCGTGGCCAACGCCGTCGACCTCCCTGGTCATCCCGCGGCGCGCCGGGTTGCTGCATCGGCGCGCGACCCGCAAAGCGATCTGGGTGATCGGCTGGTGACGGCCGGTGTCGGCGACTTGACGCCGCGAGACGTTGATGAAGCGCTCGCTGCAGGCCTCGATGAGGCAGAGGCGTTGCGGCGTGCCGGCGTGTTGGAAGGGGCGGCGTTGCAACTTTGCGGCCGGACACTGCTTTGCGGCGTCGGTGGTTCGCGAGATTTCCGCAGTATCGCAGCCGGCGGCAACAATGCAGCGATCCATTTTCGGTCACCACTTCCAGGCGCGCACGAATTGGACGGCCGCCGATGAAAGCCAAAATCCGCAAGCTTCTGACTTTCGTCGAGGAAACCCGGCTGGAAATGGGCCAGCCGATCGAACCGCCGACACGGCGCGCCGCCGCCGTCGCGGTCATCGAGAATCCATTCGCGGGCCGCTATGTCGAGGACCTCTCCGAACTGATCGATATCGGCGAGGAGCTCGGCGGATTATTGGCCGCTCGCGCGTTTGCGGCGCTGGGAATCGAGGGACCACGCGCCGAAAGTTACGGCAAGGCCGCCGCCGTCGGCGAGAACGGCGAATTGGAGCACGCGGCCGCGATCCTGCATCCGAAACTCGGCGCCCCGGTGCGTAAGGTTCTCGGCACCGGCGCGGCGTTGATTCCGTCGTCGAAAAAACGCGGCGGCCCCGGCGTCGCACTCGATATACCGCTCGGTCACAAGGATGCAGCCTTCGTGCGCAGTCATTTTGACGGCATGGAGGTCCGCGTGACCGACGCGCCGCGCGCAAATGAGATCGTCGTTGCGGTCGCCGTGACGGATTCCGGGCGACCTTTGCCGCGGGTCGGCGGTTTGCAAAAGGGTGAGATCAAGGGCATCGACGGGCTTCGTTAAGGCATGCCGGGGATATCGGTAACGAACATGATGATGGAGCAGCAATCATGAAAATCGGCTCAGCAATCGCGGCGGGCGTAACGGTGCTCGCGGCGCTTATCGGCGGCAGCGTCCATGCGCCCGCGCAAGAGACGATCAAGATCGGTGAGATCAATTCCTACTCGGGCCTGCCGTCATTCACCGAACCTTATCGCAAGGGCTGGCAACTCGCGCTCGAAGAGATCAACGCGGCGCGGGGCGTCGACGGCAAAAAGCTCGAAGTCATTTCCAAGGACGACGGTGGCAAGCCGGCCGATGCGGTGACCGCGGCCAACGAGCTTGTATCGAACGACGGCGTCGTGATGCTGATGGGAACCTTCTTCTCCAACATCGGGCTAGCGGTGTCCGACTTCGCCAAACAGAAAAAGGTTCTGTTCCTCGCCGCGGAGCCGCTGACCGACGCCATCACCTGGTCGAAGGGCAATCGCTATACTTTCCGCTTGCGTCCGGCCAATTACGAGCAGGCGGCAATGCTTGCGGAAGAAGCCGCTAAGCTGCCGGCCAAGAAGTGGGCGACCATCGCGCCGAACTATGAATACGGGCAATCGGCGGTGGCGGTTTTCAAGAAACTCCTCTCCGCCAAGCGGCCAGACATCGAGTGGGTCGGCGAGCAGTGGCCGCCGCAGGGCAAGATCGATGCCGGTGCGGTGGTCGAGGCGATCGCCAAGACCGAGCCTGACGCTATCCTCAATGTCACTTTTGGCCCCGACCTGGTGAAACTGGCTCGTGAAGGTAATACCCGCGGCCTGTTCAAGGACCGCGTGGTCGTGAGCTTCCTCACCGGCGAACCCGAATATCTCGATCCGCTCAAGGACGAGACGCCGGAAGGCTGGATCGTGACCGGCTATCCATGGAACGCCGTCAGCATTCCGGATCATGCCGCTTTTCTCAAAGCGTATCAGGCCAAGTATAATGACTATCCGCGGCTGGGCTCGGTCGTCGGTTATTCGGTGATGAAGGCGGCAGCGGCCATTCTCGCCAAGGCGAAATCGACTGACAGCGAAAAGCTGGTCGATGCGGCCGAGGGAATTTCGGTCGAAACGCCATTCGGCCCCATCACCTTCCGCAAGGCGGATCACCAATCCACGCTCGGGGCTTTCGTCGGCAAAACTGCGCTCAAGGACGGCAAGGGCGTGCTGGTCGAAGTCAGCTACCGCGACGGCGCGAAGTATCTTCCGCCCGAGAGCGAGGTGGCGGCGCTCCGTCCAAAGGAATAAGCGGAGGCGCTTGCGCCGATACTCGCAGGTCAAGCCGGTGGCTTTCTTCATCAATCAATTCGTTACCGGCTTGGCCAGCGCTTCATCGCTGTTTCTGGCGGCGTGCGGCCTGTCGATCATTTTCGGCGTCAGCCGCATCGTCAATTTTTCGCACGGCGCCTTCTACATGCTCGGCGCCTACATCGGCTTCACGCTGACCGAATACTTCGCCGGCGATTTCGGTTTCTGGGCCGGCATCGTACTCGCTTCCTTGATCGTGGCCGGGTTGGGCGCGCTGGTCGAGATAACGCTGCTGCGCCGCATCTACGGCGCGCATGAATTGCTGCAGCTGCTTCTGACTTTCGGCGTCACGCTCGCGGTCGAGGATATCGTGGTGCTGATCTGGGGGCCGAGCGATCTCCTCGGCCGGCGCGCGCCCGGCTTGAAGGGCGCCATCAATCTGTTTGGCCAGCTCTTTCCGACCTATGATTTGCTGTTGCTTTCGCTCGGGCCGTTGACGCTCATTGCGCTGATGATTTTGCTGCATCAGACCCGCTGGGGCATTCTGGTGCGCGCCGCGACGCAGGACCGCGAAATGGTCGCTGCGCTCGGCGTCAATCAGCAATGGCTGTTTACCGGTGTGTTCGCGCTCGGAATTTTCCTCGCCGCTTTCGGCGGCGCGCTCGAATTGCCGCGCGAGGCGGTCAATCACACCATGGACCTGCAGATCATCACTGAAGTGCTGGTGGTGGTGGTGATCGGCGGGCTCGGCAATGTGCTCGGCACCTTCCTCGCGGCGATCATCGTGTCGGAGCTGAACGCCTTCGGCATCCTTGTCTTTCCGAAAATCTCCATCGTGCTGGTGTTTCTAGTGATGGCATTGGTGCTAGTGGTGCGGCCATGGGGCTTGCTTGGAAAGCCCGAAGCGGCCGTGCGGGCCGCCAGCGGCCTGCAGGTCATGCGCTGGCGCCCGCTGCAAATGCGCGAGCGGTTCCTGGTCGTCTTAGGAATTGCGCTCGCGGCGTTGCTGCCGCTCTTCGCCGGCAACTACAGCCTCGCCGTCGCCAGCGAAGTTCTGATCTTCATGCTGTTCGCCGCGAGCCTGCATCTCTTGGTCGGCGCCGGTGGCCTGGTCTCCTTCGGTCACGCCGCTTATTTCGGTCTCGGTGCCTATGGCGCCGCGTTGGCGCTCAAACCGCTCGGTTTCTCCATGGCGCCCGCGCTTGTCGCCGGCACGCTGCTGGCGTTTCTTGGCGCGGTCCTTTTCGGCTGGTTCTGTGTTCGGCTGTCCGGTGTCTATTTCGCGATGCTGACGCTGGCCTTCGCCCAGATCGTCTGGTCCGTCGCCTTTCAGTGGACGGAAGTCACCGGCGGCGATAACGGCCTGCTCGGCATCTGGCCGAGCGCCTGGGCAGCGTCGGCGTCGCATTTCTATTGGCTGACGCTCATTCTTGCCGCGGCCGGCATCGCGCTTTTGCGGGTGATCTTGTTCTCGCCGTTCGGCTATGCATTGCGCGCGTTGCGCGACAGCGAATTGCGTGCCGAAGCCATCGGCCTGTCGCGTCACCACATTCAATGGTTTGCCTTCGCCGCCGCCGGCGCTTTTGCCGGCCTCGCGGGGGCGCTTTACGCGTTTCTCAAAGGCAGCGTATTTCCCGACAATCTCGCTATCCCGCTGTCGATCGACGGTCTGGCGATGGTCTTGCTCGGCGGCGTCGGTACCGTATCCGGCGGCATCGTCGGCGCCGCGCTCTACAAAACCCTGTCGATCTGGGTAATCAGCCACACCGACTATTCCAAGCTCGTCATCGGGCTTTTGATCGTGGCGTTGGTTTCGCTGTTCCCGCAGGGGGTGCTGGGCGCCTTCGAGAGCCGGTGGACCGCAGGCAAACGGGTGGTTGGTATTCGCGGCGTGGGCAAACAGGCATGAGCGTCCTTGCCGTCGAGGATTTGGAGAAATCATATTCCGGCTTCCAGGCCGTGAAGGGTGTCAGTTTTTCGCTGCAAGCCGGCGAGATGCTAGCGCTGATCGGGCCCAATGGCGCGGGCAAAAGCACCTGCTTCAATATGATCAACGGCCAAGTGCCGCCGAGCGCCGGACGCATCCACATCTTCGGCCGCGATGTCACCGGCATGGCGGCGCGCGATGTCTGGCGGCTCGGCGTCGGCCGCACATTTCAGATCGCCGCAACCTTTGCCTCAATGACCGTCGCCGAAAACGTGCAGGCCGCTTTGTTGTCGTACCACGGCCGTTGGGCGGCTTTGCGCTGGGCCGCGCGCTATTACGCGGGGGAAGCCCACGACCTGCTCGATCTGGTCGGCATGGCCGCGCAATCCGATCGCAGTTGCGGCGAACTCGCTTATGGCGACGTCAAGCGCTTGGAGCTTGCGGTCGCGCTCGCCAATGATCCAAAGCTGTTGTTGATGGACGAGCCGGCCGCCGGGATGGCGCCGCAGGAGCGTGCGGCGTTGATGGCGCTGGTCTCGCGCACCGCACGCGAGCGCGCTATCGGCGTTTTGTTCACCGAGCACGACATGGACGCGGTCTTCGGCCATGCCGATCGCATCCTGGTGCTCAATCGCGGCGTGCTGATCGCCGAAGGCCCGCCGGCTGTGGTTCGCGCTAATGCCGAGGTGCAGGACGTTTATCTCGGCGCCGGGTCTTTGTTTGGAGCCGCACATTGACCGCGCTATTGCCAAAGCTCGAAGTGCACGGGCTCAATGCCGCGTATGGTCGCGCGCACATCCTTTATGATATCGCACTCGAGGTTCGCGCCGGCGAGGCGGTGGCGCTGGTCGGCCGCAACGGCGCCGGCAAATCGACGACTTTGCGCAGCATTCTCGGCCTCGTCGCCAATTGCGGCGGTGAGGTTGTCTTCGACGGCGCCTCCATCGCGCGCCTTCCGACCTATCAACGCGTGCGGCGCGGCCTCGGCTATGTGCCGGAAGATCGCCGGATTTTTTCCGATCTGACGGTCGACGATAATCTCGAAGTCGGCCGCCGCAGCGGGCCGCACGGTGCGCCGCAGTGGACGCGCGAGCGGCTATTCGAAATTTTCCCCAATTTGCAGGAATTACGAAGCCGGCTTGGCGGACGGATGTCCGGCGGAGAGCAGCAGATGTTGGCGATCGCGCGCACCTTGATGGGCGGTCCGTCGCTTGTGCTGCTCGACGAGCCGTCCGAAGGTTTGGCGCCGAAAATCGTCGAGCAGATGATCGAGGCCATTTTGGTGATGAAGCGCGAGGGCTTGAGCCTGCTCCTAAGCGAGCAGAATCTCCGCTTCGCGCGGCTGGTCGCCGATCGCGTATGCGTTATCGAAAAAGGTCGCATTCGCTTTTTCGGCACTGGCGATGAATTCGATGCACGTCCCGATATTCGCGATGCCTATCTGGCGCTGTGAAGTCTTGCCCACGAATGGATGCCGGCTATGCTGACCAAGTCTGCAACGAAACCCAAAAAGGCTTCTGAAGACGATCGCCGCGGCGAGGATTACATCCTCGACCGGCAAGTTGGCTTCTTGCTGCGGCTCGCGCAGCAACGCCACACCGCCATCTTTGCCGCGCACATGCGCGAGGATCTGACGCCGACGCAATGGGCGGCGCTCGCCAAGCTTAAGGAAATCGGTCCGTCCTCGCAGAACCTGCTTGGGCGTTTGACGGCGATGGACGCGGCGACGATCAAGGGCGTAATCGATCGCCTCACCAAGCGCGGTTTCACCAAGACCAAACCCGATCCCGCGGACGGCCGCCGCGTTGTGGTCGCGCTCACCTCCCAGGGCGTTGCGGTTTGCGAGCGCGTGCGGCCGGTCGCCAACCGCATCACCGAGGAGACGCTGGCGCGGCTGACTGAGTGCGAACGCGCTGAGCTTTTGGCGCTACTCGAAAGATTGATTTAGCGCGTCAAGCGCCAACCACGCTCGGGACCTTCGTCGCCGGTGGCGTGTTGCGGCTGCGCTGCGAGCGCACGATGCCGTCGATCACCGTCATGCCGACGCCGGGAAGATCGCCGAGCGCAACGCTGTCGAGCAGGGTCTTGCCCGCCGAATGCTGGGCGCGGTCGAGGAAAACGAAATCGGCGGCGCGGCCGACTTCGATCAAGCCGCAATCGAGCGCCCGCAGCTTCGCGGTATTGCCGGTCGCAAAGCAGAACGCGGTTTCGGCGGACACTTCGCCGAGCGACGCCAGCATCGAAATCATGCGCAGGATTCCTAGCGGCTGCACGCCGGACCCGGCCGGCGCATCGGTGCCGAGGATCACCCGGTCGAGCTGATCGAGTTCCTTCGCCGCCCGCAACGTCACCAAGGCAGCGCGCTCATTGCCGTTGTGCACGAGTTCCAGCGCGCGTCTGCATTGTTGGCAAAGGCACCGGATTTGGTCGTCCGGCAACGCGGTGTGGCCGCCATTGATATGGCCGATCACATTGGTGTCGGCTTCCAGCACCACATCCTTATCGATCAGTCCGGAACCCGGAATCGACGGGCCGCCGGTGTGGATCGTGCTGTTGATGCCGTATTTGCGCGCCCAGGC
>CAYWNY010000022.1:0-32932 GCA_964459765.1 uncultured Hyphomicrobiales bacterium
ACGACATCCTCAACCGCGCCGCCGATCGCCACGCACCCTATGTCGGCGAGAGCGCCTTTGCCACCAAGGCCGGCATTCACGCCTCCGCCATCGTCAAGGACCCGACGACCTATGAGCATGTGGCGCCCGAGCGCGTCGGTAATAAGCGCAAGTTGCTCGTCTCCGATCAATCCGGCCGCTCGAACCTGCTCGCCGAACTCGATCGCATCGGGTTTGCCGTCGACAAGGACGATCCGCGGCTGTCGCGACTGCTCGACGAGGTGAAAGAGCGCGAAGCGATCGGCTACGCTTACGAGACCGCCGACGCTTCCTTCGAACTGTTGGCGCGGCGGCTACTCGGCAAAGTGCCGTGCTATTTCGACGTCGACAAATTCGACGTCAGCGTCGAGCAGCGCATCAACCCCAAGGGCGAACGGGTCACCGTCAGCATGGCGGTGGTGAAGGTGAAAGTGGGCGACGAAATCCTGATCTCCGCCGCGGAAGGTATCGGCCCGGTCAATGCGCTTGACGTCGCGCTGCGCAAGGACCTCGGCAAATATCAAAGCTACATCACCGGCCTGGAGCTCACCGATTATCGCGTGCGTATCCTCAATGCAGGCACCGAAGCCGTCACCCGCGTGTTGATCGAGAGCACCGATGAAACCGGCGACCATTGGACCACCATCGGCGTGTCTGCCAACATCATCGACGCCTCGTTCCAGGCGCTGATGGATTCGATCATCTATAAGCTCGTCAAATCCGGCGCGCCGGCATGATCGATCACATCTCAATTTCCGTGCGCGATCTGAGCAAGGCGGAAGGCTTCTATGCCGCGGTGCTGGCGCCGCTCGGCTTGGTCAAAATACGCGAGTGGCCGGATGCCGCAATCGGTTTCGGCAAAAAATATCCCGAGTTCTGGATCAACAAACGTGCCGCCATGGACCGCGTGGCCGACAACAGCGGCGTACATATTTGCTTGCGCGCGCCGGACACCGCGGCGGTCGATGCTTTTCACGCTGCGGCACTGAAGGCTGGCGGCACGTCGGATGGCGAACCCGGTCTGCGCCCGCATTACTACGCGGGCTACTACGCCGCGTTCATTCGCGATCCCGATGGCAACCGCATCGAGGCGGTGACGTTTTTGCGGGACAAAGAATAAGCAATATCGCGTTTCCGCCCGTCCCCGCGTAAGCGGGGACCCAGAGCGGGATTCCCGCATTCGCGGGAATCAGTGGAGAAGCGTTACATCCGCTCGGCCGGTACCGCCATTTCCTTGTCGACTTCCGTCAGGGCCAAAACGGCGCCACGCAGCTTCGGCAGGATGTCTTCGACGCGATCGGCGACGAGCAGCCCCTCCGCCGGCAACGGCACCAGCCCGAGCGTGCGCATATGGTCGAGCAGGACGAGCAGCGGATCCCAGAAGCCGTTGATGTTGGCGACCAGGATCGGCTTCTTGTGGCGGCCGAGCTGGGCCCAGGTCATTTGCTCGACCAATTCCTCCAGCGTGCCAATGCCGCCCGGCAAAGCGACAAAGGCGTCGGCGCGATCGAACATGGTTTGCTTGCGCTCATGCATGTCGCGGGTGATGATTTGCTCCTGCGCTAGCCGTCGTGGCCGCTCCTTTGCGGTCAGGAACTCCGGAATGATGCCGGTGGCGGCGCCGCCGTTGCGCGTGACCGCATCCGCCACAGCGCCCATCAGACCGATGGAGCCGCCGCCATAAACCAAGCGTATGCCATTGTCGGCGAGGATTTTGCCGAAGTCCCGCGCCGCCTCGATAAAGGCTGGATCGGTGCCCGGGCTCGATCCGCAATAGACGCAGATCGCTTTGATTTTGCTCATAGAGTTACACTTCCAAAACGAGGTATGTGGCGGCGAATCGCCGTTTGCGCAAGCTATACACGGCAAAACGAGCAAGTGCCGTGCCGATGCATCAAAAGCAAAGAGTCTCTATATGACAAGCGCTTGGCCGGCGGCGGCCGCCCAAGCCGCGACGATCCGGACCAAGCCGCCAGACGCCCGACAGAACCGCCAAGAAAACGCCCAAGGCAATGAGAGAATTCGCAACAGCCCCCGAGAGCGCGACCCCCGAGGTGAAAGCCGACCGCGCCGGGCTGGTCTCCATGCTGGTCCATCTGTGGCCTTATATCTGGCCGTCCGACCGCGCCGACCTTAAAGGGCGGGTGCTGTTTGCGACCGTACTGATCTTCGCCGCCAAGCTCGCGACCGTTGCGGTGCCGTTCACCTTCAAATGGGCGACCGATGCGCTCGCCGGCCATGGCACGGCTCCGGTCGGCCCCGACGATGTCCTCCTCTGGGTGCTGGCGACGCCGGTGATGATGACCTTGGCGTACGGCGGCATGCGCATCCTGATGGGGGCGCTGACGCAATGGCGCGACGGCATTTTCGCCAAGGTGGCGATGAACGCGGTGCGCAAGCTCGCGCTCCTGACGTTCGAACACATGCACCTGCTGTCGCTGCGCTTCCATCTCGAGCGCAAGACCGGCGGGCTGACGCGTGTGCTCGAACGCGGGCGCAACGCCATCGAGACGATCGTCCGCTTGCTGTTGCTGCAGCTCTTGCCGACCATTGTCGAAGTCGCCTTGGTCGCCTGGGTGCTGTTTGCGCATTTCGACTGGCGCTACGTCGTCATCGTCTTACTGACGGTCGGGCTCTATATCGGTTTCACTTTCTATGCCACCGAATGGCGCATCGGCATCCGCCGCAAGATGAACGACAGCGATACGGACGCCAACGCCAAGGCGATCGACTCGCTCCTCAATTACGAGACGGTCAAATATTTCTCCGCCGAGGAGCGCGAGGCCAAGCGCTACGACCGCTCGATGGCGCGCTACGAGGCCGCGAGCGTCCAAGCCTACACTTCGCTCGCCTTCATGAATGCCGGACAGGCCGTCGTCTTCAGCATCGGACTGACGGCGGCGATGGTGCTGTGCGTCTACGGCATCGAAGGCGGCACCAACACCGTCGGCGACTTCGTCATGATCAACGCCATGATGATCCAGCTCTACCAGCCGCTGACCTTCATGGGCATGGTGTACCGCGAGATCAAACAGGCGGTGATCGACATCGAGACGATGTTTTCGATCCTCGACCGCAAACCGGAAATCGAGGACGAGCCCGGGGCGGCGCCGCTCAAAGTGCGCACCGGTACCATTCGCTTCGACAAAGTCTCGTTTTCCTACGAGCCCGAGCGGCGGATTCTCAAAGGCTTGAGCTTCGAAGTCGCGGCGGGGCGTACCGTCGCCATCGTCGGACCTTCCGGCGCCGGCAAATCGACCATCTCGCGGCTCCTGTTCCGCTTTTACGACGTCACCGGCGGCCGCATCCTGATCGACGGCGAAGATATCCGCGACGTCACCCAATCGTCGCTGCGCGCCTCGATCGGCATGGTTCCGCAGGATACCGTGCTGTTCAACGATACCATCCGCTACAACATCCGCTACGGCCGCTGGGACGCGACCGACACCGAAGTCGAGGAAGCGGCGCGGCTGGCGCAGATCGACGGTTTTATTCGCCTGGCGCCGCGCGGCTACGAAACCGAGGTCGGCGAACGCGGCCTAAAACTCTCCGGCGGCGAGAAGCAGCGCGTCGCCATTGCGCGCACTATCCTCAAAGCGCCGCCGATCCTGGTGCTGGATGAGGCAACCTCCGCGCTCGACAGCCACACCGAGCGCGACATCCAGGATGCGCTCGACCGCGTAGCGAAGAACCGCACCACGCTGGTGATCGCGCACCGGCTCTCGACCATCGTCGGCGCTGACGAGATCCTGGTGCTCGACCAGGGCACGATTGTCGAGCGCGGTACGCATGGGCAATTGCTGGCCCAGGACGGCCTTTACGCCAGCATGTGGAATCGCCAGCGCGAAGCGGAGATGGCGCGCGAAATTCTGGCCGTGGTCGAAGACGAGCCGGTCGCGCCCGACCGCAATCCGCCCGGAGCGGCGGACGAGCCGGTGACGCCGGCAACGCCGAAGACGGAAGAGCTGGGCCTGATCCCAACCATCGACGCCGCCGAATGATGATCGGCTCACACGCATGTCCGTGATCAATTCCATCCGCTCGCAGCTCTCGCCGATCCACCCCGAAGGCTATCCGTTCATCGGCGGCTTTGCGCTCATCGCGCTCATTCTGCTGTGGTTCGTTCCGCCGCTCGGCTGGCTCGCGGTCGTCGCGACGCTGTGGTGCGCTTATTTCTTCCGCGACCCGGAGCGCGTGACGCCGACGCGCGAGGGCATTCTGGTGGCGCCTGCGGACGGCCGCGTCAGCCGCGTCGCCGACGCGGTGCCGCCGACCGAACTCGGTCTCGGCGAGCGGCCGCTGATGCGCATCTCGATCTTTATGAGCGTGTTCAATTGCCACGTGAATCGGAGCCCGCTCGCAGGCCGCGTCGAGCGCATCGTCTATAAGAAGGGCGCGTTCGTCAGCGCCGATCTCGAGAAGGCAAGCGAGAGCAACGAGCGCAACATGTTCGTGATTGCCGGCGGCGGCGCCCGCGTCGGCGTCATTCAGATCGCGGGACTGGTGGCGCGGCGCATCGTCACCTTCGTGCGCGAAGGCGAGACGGTCGGCGCCGGGCAGCGCATCGGCATGATCCGCTTTGGCTCGCGCGTCGATGTGTTCCTCCCCGAGGGCGTGCGGCCGCTGGTCGCCGAGGGGCAAACCGCCATCGCCGGCGAGACAGTGCTCGCGGATTTGAAGGTTTTTGAGCCGCGGCGCACCTTCGCCGCGAGCTAAAAGTTAACGGGAACCGTGCGGACGGAAGGAGAATGCCGGCGCGTGGCGGTTCAATCGTTTAGGGGCTATGATGCAAATATGGCAAAGCGTCCGTCCCCATTTCGCGCTGAGCGGCTTCGACAGCGGCAACGGCAGTTCCGCCGCATCCCGGTGCGCACGCTGGCGCCCAATCTCGTGACGCTCTTGGCGCTGTGCGCCGGCTTGACCGCCATCCGCCTGGCGTTCGAGACGCGCTACAGCCTGGCGCTGGCCGCGATCGTTTTCGCCGCCATCCTTGACGGCATCGATGGCCGCCTGGCGCGGCTCCTCAAGGGCACCTCGCGCTTTGGCGCCGAGCTCGACAGCCTCGCGGACTTCGTCAATTTCGGCGTAGCGCCGGGGCTGATCCTATACTTCTGGGGCCTGCACGATTTGAAATCGGCCGGCTGGATCGCCGCCATGGCGTTTGCCATCTGCGCCGGTCTGCGGCTCGCCCGCTTCAACGTGATGCTGGACGATCCCGATCGGCCGGCCTGGGCGGCGAACTTCTTTGTCGGCGTGCCGGCGCCGGCCGGCGCCATTATCGTGCTGCTGCCGATCTACGCGGCTTTCCTCGGCCTGCCGCGCTCGCCGGTCCTGACTTGGGTGATGCTGTTCTACACGCTGCTGATAGCAGGGCTGATGGTGTCGCGGCTGCCTGTGTTCTCCGGCAAGCGCTTCGGCACGCGCGTGCCGCCGGAGATGGTCGGACCGGTTATCATTTTCCTCGTGCTGTTCGTTGCGCTGCTGGTCGCCTACCCATGGACGATCTTGACCGCGGGGACGCTCGCTTACCTCGTGAGCCTGCCGGTCGGCTGGCTCTCGTATCGCGGTTACAAACGGCGGGCGCGCGAGGGCAGGATGGAAGCTGCGCCGAGCGCGGTGGCGCCGATCACGACCGGTGTTCTGCATTCCGCGGACGACGACGAGCGGCCCTCGCGGCTGAACTAGTGCATGATCCGGAAAAGCGGACGCCGGTTTTCCGAAAAGATCATGCACCAATAAAAAGCTCACGCCCCGCCCGCGTATCGTTGGAGTTTGGTGAGTAAAGCATGCGACTTGCCCGCCGCACCTTTCTGGCCTCGATGGCGGCATCGCTGTTCAGTCCGCCCGCACTGCGCTACGCCCGCGGCGACGCGGCGGTGACGCTCAAGCTGCATCACTATTTTTCGGCGGTGTCGTGCGGGCATGCCAAGTTTCTGGCGCCGTGGGCGCGCAAGGTCGAAGCGGACTCCGGCGACCGCATCCGCGTCGACATCTTCCCGTCCATGCAGCTTGGCGGGGCCCCCGCACAACTCCTCGATCAGGTTCGCGACGGCGTTGCCGATATCGTGTGGGCGACGCCGTCGAGCACGCCCGACCGCTTTTTCAGAATCGAGACGTTCGAACTGCCGTTCGTGCTGTCGCGGCGCGCTCTGGTCAATTCCAAGGCTCTCGAAGATTTCGCCGCGCTCTATCTGCGCGACGAGTTCCGCGACATTCACCCGATCTGCTTTTCCTGCCGCGATCATGGCGTCCTGCATGCGGCACGCGCCGTCAAGTCGATCGACGATCTCAAGGGGTTGCGGCTGCATGTGCCCAACCGGCTTGCGGCCGATTCGGTGCAAGCATTGGGCGCGCGCGGCATGACCATTCCCACTCCGCAGGTGCCGATGGCGCTCGCCGGACATGTGATCGACGGCTGCCTCGATCCCTGGGATGTCGTTTCGAGCATGAAGCTCGGCGATGTCTTGAAGAACCACACCGACTTCGGCTCCTCGGCGCTGAGCACCGCGACCTTCGTGCTGGCGATGAACAGGACGAGTTACGACCGGCTGCCGCGTGAGCTGAAAGCAGCCATCGACAGCAACGCCGGACAATTCGCGGCCACGATGGCCGGTGCCATGTGGGATAGTGAGGCGAAAGCGGTCGCGGACGCCGCGCGCGAGCGCGGCGATCCAATCACTGTGCTGACCGCTGATGACGTTGTGCCTTGGCGTAAAGCCACCGAGCCCGTGGTCGCGGCGTGGCAAAAGCAAATGAAGGAGCGCAAAATCGACAGCGGCAAGCTCATCGCGACGGCGCGCTCGCTCGTTGCAAAGTACATCAGCGAGCCGGAGCGGCAGGCTTCGCAGACTTCTCCGGTCGCCGAACAAAAGCCGATTGCCCAGTCGCCAGCGGCGGCGCCGAGCGGCGCCGAGATTGTGCGGCCGAAGGCGGATACGCCCGCGGCTGCACCGCCGACGCCGGTTGCGAAGAAGCCAGCGTCAAAGGGGCTGGGTGTTCCGTTGTGATTTAAGCCGGCAGCGGATATCCGGGCATCAGATCATACGGATGCCCCCACTTCGGCAATGCCTTGATGCGACCGAGCCAGGCGCCGATATTCTTGAAGTCCTGGCCGACGTCGAAGGCCAACTCCTCGACTGGATAATAAAGGTAGCCGACCAGCGACAGGTCGGCGATGGTCGGCTCGTCGCCGAGAACATAGGCGCGATCGGCGAGGTGCTTATCGAGAATGTCGAGCGAACCGTTGAATCGTGCTTTGAGGAATTTGATAACGACCGGATCGCCGGGCGGCTTGGCGAAGTTGCGCCAGAAACGATACGTGCCGATCTGGCCGCCGAGCTTGTGATTGTCGAACAGGATCCAGCGCAAAGCTTCCAGCCTCGCGTCTTGGCCGCGTGGCAGGAATTTTCCCGAATGTTCGGGGAGGTAGGTCAGGATGGCGCCGGACTGACTGAGCTTCTTGCCGCCGTGCACAAGCACCGGCGCTTCGCCCATTTCGTTGATGCCGGTGCGGTATTCGGGCGTGCGCGTGATGCCCTTGGCAAAAAAGTCGACAAATACCGGCTGCCAGTCGGCGCCGATGAGATTGAGCATCAGCGCCACCCGATAGGAATTGCCGGACTGGGCGAAACAATAGAGCTGGTATTCGGGCATGCGTAAAAGTCTCCCCTGGTATTGTTTTATCGCGACAAGGACACTGCGCCGCCGCCGGTTTGGTGGCCCTCGAAGCGGCCGCCGGCGAACGACAGCTCCGCCAGCGGTTCGCCCTTATGGTCGCGCATGATGAGCATGCCGCGCTCGTAGCTCCACTTGCGGCTGGTGAAGAAATTTCCGGGACAGCCGCCTTCGGGCGCGATCGTGCGCTCGGCGGCGGCGGGGCCGTTGCCGAAGCTCATGAAGCAGGCGCCGTTGCCGGCGACGGTCAGCCGCCAGCGGCCACTGAGGTCGATCGGCGGCGGCGTCGGCAGAGGCGGCGGTGGCGGCGGGGCCGCAGCTTCAGGCGGCGGCTCGGGCTGCGAACTGGCGCAGCCGGCGAGCACCGCTGCGGCAAGCAGCGCGGCAACGGCCGCGACGACCACTGACGCCTTGCCCATCACTTCATCGTCGGAATGACGAACTCCGCGCCTTCCTTGACGCCGGAAGGCCAGCGCGCGGTCACCGTCTTGGTCTTCGTGTAGAAGCGGATGGCGTCCGGTCCGTGCTGGTTGAGATCGCCGAAGCCGGAGCGCTTCCAGCCGCCGAACGTGTAATAGGCGAGCGGAACGGGAATGGCGAAATTCACGCCGACCATGCCGACCTCGACGCGACTGACAAAGTCACGCGCGGCGTCGCCGTCGCGGGTGAAGATGGCAACGCCGTTGCCGTAGTCGTGCTCGGACGGCAGCCGCACCGCTTCCTCATAGTCCTTGGCGCGCACCACCGCGAGCACCGGCCCGAAAATCTCCTCCTTGTAGATGCGCATGTCCGGCGTGACGTGATCGAACAGGCAGCCGCCCATGAAGTTGCCGTGCTCGTAGCCCTGCAGCTTGAAATCGCGGCCGTCGACCACGAGCTTGGCGCCTGCTTTGACGCCGAGATCGACGTAGCTTTTCACCTTGTCCAAATGCGCGCGCGTAATCATCGGGCCGTAATCGGCGGTGTCGTCGGTCGACGGCCCGATCTTTAAGCTCTCAACGCGCGGGATGAGTTTCTCGAGGAGGATGTCGGCGGTCTTCTTGCCGACCGGCACGGCGACCGAGACCGCCATGCAGCGCTCGCCGGCCGAGCCATAGCCGGCGCCAATCAGCGCGTCGACCGCCTGATCCATGTCGGCGTCGGGCATGACGATCATGTGGTTCTTGGCGCCGCCGAAACACTGCGCGCGTTTGTTGTTGGCGCTCGCTGTCGCATAGACATATTCGGCGATCGCCGACGAGCCGACGAAGCCGACCGCCTTGACGCGCGGATCCGTCAGTAGCGTATCGACCGCCTCCTTGTCGCCGTTGACCACATTGAGGACGCCGGCCGGCAATCCGGCTTCGATCAACAGCTCGGCGAGCCGCATCGGCACCGAGGGATCGCGTTCCGAAGGTTTGAGGATGAAGGCATTGCCGCAAGCCAGCGCCGGCGCGAATTTCCACATCGGAATCATCGCCGGAAAATTGAACGGCGTGATGCCGGCGACGACACCGAGTGGCTGGCGCAGCGAGTAAAGATCGATACCCGGGCCGGCGCTTTCGGTGTATTCGCCCTTGAGTAGGTGCGGGATGCCGCAGGCGAACTCGACCACTTCGAGGCCGCGCTGAATGTCACCCTTGGCGTCGGCAAAGGTCTTGCCGTGCTCCGACGACAGCAGCCGCGCCAACGCGTCGAATTCCTCCTGCGCGAGATCGAGGAATTTCATCAGTACCCGCGCGCGGCGTTGCGGATTGACCGCCGCCCATGCCGGCTGCGCCGCTTCGGCGACCGCGATGGCGTGCTCGACTTCCGAACGCTTGGCCAAGGCCACCTTGGCCTGGACCTCCCCGGTATTGGGATTGAAGACGTCGCCGAACCGCCCCGATCCCCCCTTCACCCCGTGGCCGCCGATGAAGTGGCCGATCTCGCGCATGGACTTGCTCCTTGGACGTGCAGCAACGCAGCTAGTTTAACTAGCCTGTTTAACTACCCCATTGTGCCGCCTTTTTCCGCAACGGTCACGAGGGTGCCCGCCCCATGGAACCCGGGTAACGCTCCCTTAAGCGCCCCGGCGGTACGGTGATGCTGCGGTCGGAAAGACACGTTGGGCGTGCGTGGGAGCTAATTATGGACATTTCAACCGGCCTCGGCCTGCTCGCCGGGGCGGTCGTCGTCCTGACCATGATTTTCATGGGCGGCGATTTGCATATGTTCATAAGCGAGCACGCTATCATCATCATTTTCGGCGGGTCGTTTGCCGCCACGCTGATCCGCTTCCCGCTGTCGTCGATGTTTCACGGCCTGCCGCTCGGCGCCAAATTCGCCTTCACCATGCGGCGCATGACCCAGCGTGAGCTGGTGGACGAGATCGCCGGGCTTGCCGAAATCGCGCGCAAGCAGGGACCGATCGGCCTGGAGAAAGTCGAGATCGAGGATCCCTACCTCGCCAAAGGCATCCGTTTCGTCGCCGACGGCTACGACGCCGAATTCATCCGCGACAACCTCGAACGCGACCGCGACAACTTTCTCACGCATCTCGACGAGGGACAGAAAATCTACCGGGCGGTCGGCGATTGCGCGCCGGCCTTCGGCATGATCGGCACCCTGATCGGCATGGTGCAGATGTTCGCCAATATGACCGATCCGTCCAAGCTCGGTCCGTTCATGGCGACCGCGTTGCTCGCCACGCTCTACGGCGCCTTGCTCGCCAATATCATCTGCCTGCCGATCGCCGACAAGCTGCACCTCAAACTTGTGGACGAAGAAATCAACCGCACGCTGATCATCGACGGCGTCTTGATGATCCGCGAATCCAAGAGCCCGACCTTGGTGCGCGAAATGCTGATCGCCTACCTGCCGGAAAAGCATCGCGAGCACGACCAGGCCGAGCCGGTACCGGCTTAAGGACTGAAAGACCATGGCACGGCGCAAGGAAGCGCATGGCGGCGGCCACGGCTGGTTCGTCACCTTCGCCGATCTCATGGGCCTACTCGTGAGCTTCTTCGTCATGCTGGTGGCGTTCTCCAACCAGGACCAGAAGAAGCTGCAGATCGTCGCCGGCTCGATGCGCGACGCCTTCGGCGTGCAGACCCACGTCCGTTATTCCGGCGTAATCGAAGTCGACGGCTTGCCGACCCGGCCGAAGCTTAAGAACGCCGCGCATGTCGACCCGGAGGATGCATCGGCGACACCGACGCCCGACGAACAGGATCACAAACTCGAACACGGCGCCCATTTCAAGAATGATCAGGCGTTCGCGCTCGCCGCGGCCTCGCTGCGCCAGGCGTTGCAGGAAATGCCGGACCTGACCGAAGCGTCCAAACACATCATGGTCGAAGAAACCAAGGACGGCCTCAATATCGACCTCGTCGATCAGGAAGGCCGCTCGATGTTTCCGGAAGGCTCCAAAGAGCCGTTTGAGCGAACTCGCCGCATCATCGAGATGCTTGCCGGACCGCTCAAAGCCCAACCCTACCGGATCGCCATTACCGGCCACACCTCGGCCTCGAAGGCGCCTCAGCGGGCCGATTACGGCCCATGGAACCTCTCCGCCGACCGCGCCAACGTGGTGCGTCAGATCCTCGAGGAAGAAGGCTTTCCGCCGCAAAACTTCTACGCGATATCCGGCAAGGCCGACACCGACCCGCTGTTTCCTGAAGACCCCTATATTGCCGCTAACCGCCGCGTGACCATCACGCTGATGCGGGAGGCATCGCCGCTTCCGCCAAATTTGCAGCCCTAAGTCTCTCGAATTGCAATTGAAATGGCGCCAGAGCGTCACGCCGCCGGGATCGGCGAGCGGCTGCCTCAAGGCGGGCGATTTGCACCCTTCCTATAGGCGCGCTATAGGCCCGCGGCTGCTCCTTTCGCGGTGCAGCATCAGGAGCAGGGCGAGGTCCTGTTTCAAGCTTCATGGCAGACACCGTGAGCGCCCCCGTCGGGGCCGAAGTGCCGGTCAGCGGCAGCGCCGACGTGCGTTCCCACGCCGGCCTGTGGGGGCTGGCGCTTGGCAGCATCGGTGTCGTTTACGGCGACATCGGCACCAGCCCGCTCTACGCGCTGCGCGAGGCGGTGATCGCGGCGTCCGGGTCCAACCACGAGGAAATTACCCGCTCAGCCGTACTCGGCGTTGTGTCGCTGATCATCTGGGCGCTCATCGTCGTGGTCACGCTCAAATACGTGCTGATCTTGTTGCGCGCCGACAATAACGGGGAGGGCGGCACGCTCACGCTGATGGCGCTGGCGTTGCGCGCGGTCGGGCGCGCTGGCCGTGCCGCCGGGGCCGTCGCCCTTCTTGGCATCACCAGTGCCGGCCTGTTTTACGGCGACGCGGTGATCACGCCGGCGTTGTCGGTCTTGTCCGCCGTCGAAGGCATCGACGTGGCGACGCCGGCATTCCACGAATTCGTGGTGCCGGTCACGGTTGTTATCCTGGTTGTGCTGTTTGCTTTTCAATCGCGCGGCACCGCCAAAGTCGCGGCGTTGTTCGGACCGATCATGTCGGTATGGTTCGTCGCCATTGCGCTGCCAGGTTTGACTTGGATCGGGCACGACCCTGGCGTGCTCTGGGCGCTTAATCCGTTTTACGGTCTGGATTTCCTGGCACATCACGGGATGGTCGGTCTCTACACGCTCGGCGCAGTGTTCCTCGCCGTCACCGGCGCCGAAGCGCTGTATGCCGATCTTGGCCACTTCGGGCGTCTGCCGATCCAGCTCGCCTGGTTCTTTTTGGTGTTGCCGGCGCTGGGGCTGAATTATCTCGGCCAGGGCGCGTTGGTCTACGCCCACCCTGAGGCCGTTTCCAATCCGTTCTTTCTGCTTTATCCCGATTGGGCGCGCATCCCGATGGTGGTCTTGGCTACGGTGGCGACGGTGATCGCCAGCCAAGCGGTGATCACCGGCGCCTATTCGCTGACCAGCCAGGCGATCCAGCTCGGACTTTTGCCGCGCTTCGAAATTCGCCACACTTCGGCACAGCAGGCAGGGCAAATCTACATGCCGCGTGTCACCGGGCTTCTACTCACCGGGGTTTTGCTCTTGGTAGCGCTGTTTCGTTCCTCAAGCGCCCTTGCGTCGGCCTACGGTATCGCCGTCACCGGCACCATGGTCGTTACCGGCATGATGGCCTTCATCGTCGTTTGGCGGATGTGGCGCTGGTCGCTGCTGGCGGCTATTGCACTGATCCTGCCGTTCAGCATCATCGACGTGACATTTCTCACCGCCAACATGCTCAAAGTCGTCGAAGGCGGCTGGGTGCCGCTGGCGCTCGGCGCCGTAGTCATGCTGGTGATGTACACGTGGCGGCGCGGCTCGCGGCTGCTGTTTGAAAAAACCCGGCGGTTGGAAACGCCGCTCGACGACCTGGTGCGCATGCTTGAGCGCAAGCCGCCGCAACGGGTCCCCGGCACGGCGGTGTTTCTGACCAGCGATCCGAAAAGCGCGCCCACGGCCTTGCTGCACAGCCTCAAGCATTATCGGGTGCTGCACGAGAAAAACATCATCGTGTCGGTCGAAACCACGCATACGCCGCGGGTGGATCCGGGAAAGCGCGTGCGCATCGAGCCGGTCGGCGCCACCTTCATGCGCGTCTTGTTGCGCTTCGGCTACATGGAGACGCCGAACATTCCCAAGGCGCTCGCGGTAGCGCGCAAGCTCGGCTTGCAATTCGACATCATGTCGACGTCGTTTTTCCTGTCCCGTCGCGCGTTGCGGCGAGCGCCGCACTCGGGAATGCCGCGCTGGCAGGATCGCTTGTTCATCTCGCTCGCCCGCTCTGCCAACGACGCCACCGATTATTTCCAGATTCCAACGGATCGGGTGGTGGAGGTCGGTACCCAAGTGAACATTTGAGGCGGTGGTCCGCTGGAACCATCAAAAAGCGGGTCGAGGTTTTTGGCCAGCGGCCCGCCGGAGCGTGCCGGCAAAAAGCCCTTGATTCCGGCGGCGGCTGACGCAAGCTGGGGTTTGCGGGGCGTTTGTACCAGGAGGGCAGGATGTCGGGTCAACCGGACGGGCATCAAGTGCGTGATCTGACGCCGGAGGAAGTTTCCCAGGGTCTGAAAGACGGACGCATCGTGCTGGTCGACGTGCGCGAGCCGAACGAGACGGCAGTAGAGCGCTTCCCCGGCGCGATCGAGGTGCCGCTATCGGCGTTCGATCCGGCGACAATCCCGGCGCCGCCCGGAAGCGAGGTCGTGTTCGCCTGTCGGTCCGGGCGCCGTTCCGTGACCGCGTCGCTGGCGGCGCAGCAAGAGGGCTTCCCGTACACCTCGCATCTCGCCGGCGGAATATTGGCATGGAAAGCGGCCGGGCTTCCGACCGAGACGTAGCACGCGCTACGCGCTTCATCGGCCTTCTGGCAGCGGCAGCGTTCGCCGGCTTGTGGCCGGCGCTGGCGCAAGCGCAGCACGTCGTCAATTTCTATAATTGGTCGGACTATATCGAACCTTCGGTGCTGACCGACTTCAGCAAAGAGACTGGCATCAAGGTCCGCTACGACACGTTCGACTCCAACGACACGCTCGAAGCGAAACTGCTTGCCGGCAAATCCGGCTATGATGTCGTGGTTCCGACCGCCTATTTCCTCGCGCGACAAATACAGGCCGGAATATTCCTGAAACTCGACAAGGCGCTCCTGCCGAATCTGGTCAATGCCTGGCCGGAGATTACCGACCGGCTGGCGAGCTACGATACCGGCAACCAATACGCCGTCAACTACATGTGGGGCACGACCGGCATCGGATATAACGAAAAGTCGATGCACCGGGTCCTGGGCCCCGACGGCCGGATCGACTCTTGGGACGACGTTTTCGACCCCACCCGCGTCGCCAAATTCAAGGATTGCGGCGTGCATATTCTCGATTCTTCCGACGACGTCATGCCGGCGGCGCTGCATTACCTCGATCTCGACCCCAATTCGAGCGATGCGGGCGAGCTGCAGAACGCCGCCGATCTGTTGATCAAGATCAGCCCCTATGTCCGCAAGTTTCATTCCTCCGAGTATCTAAACGCACTGGCCACCGGCGAAATCTGCCTAGCGGTGGGATTTTCCGGCGACATCAAGCAGGCGCAAAAGCGCGCCGCCGAGGCCAAGGCCGGCATTGCTGTCGGCTATTCAATCCCGAAGGAGGGCGCGCAATTGTGGTTCGACAACCTTGCCATCCCGCGCGACGCCGCGAACGTCGCCGAGGCGCATGCGCTGATCAATTATTTGCTCAAGCCCGAGGTGGCGGCGAGGAATACCAATTTGATTTCCTACGCCAACGGCAACCTGACCAGCCAAAAATTCATCGACAAAGCTATTCTCGACGACCCCACGATCTATCCCGACGCGGCGACGATGGCGAAGCTCTACACCATCACGGCGCACGATCAGAAGACGCAACGGCTAATCAACCGGCTGTGGATCCGGATCAAGACCGGCCGATAGCTCGAGTGGCGGTTTTGGCCGCGGCAATCGCCCGCCACACCGCCTCCGGCGTCAGCGGCATGTCGATGTCGGTAACGCCGAGCGGCGCGAGCGCGTCTAGCACGGCGCTGACGATGGCGGCCGGCGCCGCAATCGTCCCGGCTTCGCCGGCGCCTTTCGCACCCAAAGGGTTGTGCGTGCAAGGCTGGCTTTCATCAAGCTCCGATTGGATGAGCGAGAGGTCGGCGGCGCGCGGCAGCGCATAATCCAGAAACGATCCGGATAACAGCTGTCCCGCGCCGTCATAGACGCAGTGCTCGCGCAGCGCCTGGCCCAAGCCTTGCGCGATGCCGCCGTGGAGCTGGCCCTCGACGATAATCGGATTGATCACCGTGCCGACATCGTCCACCGCCCAATAGCCGACGATGCGGGTTTCGCCGGTCAACGGATCGATCTCGACCTCACAAACATGGGCGCCGTTAGAGAAAGCAAACGCCGGCGGATCGTACACGGCGGTTTCCTGCAGTCCCGGTTCCAGCGTTTCGAGTGGAAGATTGTGGGCGAGGTTCGCCGCTCGCGCCACGTCGTTGAAGCTCAAGCGCCGGTCGGTGCCGGTGACGGCGAACGTACCGTCGGCAAAATCGATGTCGGTCGGCGAGGCTTCCAGCAAATGCGCGGCAATGAGCTTGCCCTTGGCGACGATCTTGCCGGCGGCGCGATCGAGCGCCGAGCCGCCGACCGCGATCGAGCGCGAGCCGAATGTGCCGGTGCCGTAAGGCACGACATCGGTATCGCCCTCCACGATCTCGATTTTGGCAAGCGGCACCCCAAGCCGCTCGCAAAGAATTTGCGCCATGGTGGTGGCGTGGCCTTGGCCGTGATTGTGGGTGCCGAGCAGCGCTTGGAGCCCGCCGTCGGGCTGCACGCGGATGCTGGCGGCCTCGAAAAAGCCGGTTCGCGCTCCCAACGCTCCGGCGAAGCGTGACGGCGCGACGCCTGAAGATTCAACATAACACGCAAGCCCGATGCCGCGCAGAACGCCGGCGCGGCTCGCTGTCGCTCGCCGTTTGGCAAAAGCCGCGTATTCGGCCATCTCTAGTGCGCGCGCGAACACCTTTGGAAAGTCGCCGCAGTCGTAAGTCGGCCCGATCGGCGTCTTGTACGGCATGGCGGCTTCGGGGATGAGGTTGCGGCAACGGATTTCAGCGCGGTCCATGCCGAGCTCGTTCGCCGCGCGGTCGGCGAGGCGCTCGAGCACGTAGCAGGCTTCCGGTCGGCCGGCGCCGCGATACGCATCCGTCGGCAGCGTGTTGGTGAACACGCCGGTCACTCGCACGAAAATCGCCGGCGTCCGGTACACACCGGCGAGCAGCGCGCTATAGATGGCGCTCGGGATCGCGGCGCCGAAAGTCGAAACATAGGCCCCGAGGTTGGCGACCGTTTCGACCCGCAGCGCCAGAAAATTGCCGCGCGCATCGAGCGCCAGTTCCGCTTGTGTGAGGTGATCGCGGCCCTGATTGTCGGAAACAAAGCTTTCGCTGCGGCTCGCGACCCATTTCACCGGCCGCCGCAAACGCTGCGCCGCCCACGCGAGGATGGTTTCTTCGGGATAGTGCTTCCCCTTATAGCCGAAGCCGCCGCCGACATCCGGCGCGATGACACGTACGCCCGCCTCGGGCAGCCCGAGCTGTTCGGCGACATAGCGGCGGATGTGATGCGGCACTTGCGTCGAGCTGTAAAGCGTCAGCTTTTTGCTGCCCGGCTCGGCGACGGCCAAAACCGCGCGCGGCTCGATGGCGGCTCCGATCAATCGATTGTTGCGCAGACTAAGGCGCGCGACGTGTGCTGCCGTCTTCAGCGCCGTGCGCACCGCCGCTTCGTCGCCGCGCGCCCACCGAAAGCAGACGTTTCCCGGCGCGCTGTCGTGCAATTGCGCCGCTCCGCTTACGGCAGCCGCCGATGCGTCGATAACCGCGGGCAGGGTTTGGTAACCGGCGTCGACCAACTCCGCGGCATCGAGCGCTTGTTGGTGCGTTCGCGCGATCACGATCGCGACCGGCTCGCCGAGATGACGGACCCGCTCGCGCGCCAGCGCGAAGCGCGGCGGCTCCGCCATCGCCTTGCCGTCGACGCCGCGGATCGCCCAAAGCGCTCGCATGGGGCCGACGCCGTCGGCGGCCAGGTCGGCGCCGGTGAAAACGGCAACGACGCCCGGCGCACGGCATGCTCGCGAAGTCTCGATGCCAGAAATAATCGCGTGGGCATACGGCGAGCGGACGAGCGCGCCGTGCAGTTCGCCGGCAAAGGCGACATCGGCGACGAAGCGCCCAAGCCCGCGCAGCAATCGCTCATCTTCGACGCGCCGCACCGAAGCGCCGATACCCTCGGTCGCGGTCTTTGCCGGGGCGTCTATTGCAATTCCTCACGCAAAAGATCGAGCCGCTCGTAGGCCGATTTGTCGGACACGACGAACAAGTCGGCATCGCCGTCCAACGCTTCGTGGCTGGCCCAGGTCCAATGCGGAATGCTGAACACGTCATGCCGCGACCACTCGAAGCTGTGATCGCCGATCTGCGAGCGGCCGGTGCCGGACGCGACCAGACAAACCGCGTTGCTGGTCGATCGCCGCGGCCGCGTCGGTGTTTTGTGCGAGAGCCGCACCGCGTAGCAATCCAGTGTGGACATGACCGGACCGCCGGTCTGCGGATTGGTGTAGCGCACGGTGCGCGCCCGATCTGGCCCCGACGGCAGTGCCGAGAGCAGGCGACGCGTCGCCGCGCCGGCATAGCGGTATTTCGGCGAATGGGCGGCGTCGCGCGGCACGTCGGCGCCGGAAAGGCCCGGCTCCGCCCATAGTCGCTCTTCGCCTTCGTCGACCTGCCAAAACTCGTTGCTGCCCGGGTCGCCCGGCTCGAAAAAATTGGCATCGAGCGCACGGATCAGCGGGATATTGGCGGCGTCGAACCACACGATGCGGTGATCGCTTTCGTTGACGTGACCGTGCCAACACATCGGCGGGGTGAGGATGAGATCGCCTTCGCGCATGTCGCAGCGGCGGCCATTGACGATAGTGGCGGCGCCGTCGGCTCGCGTGGCGTAGCGGATCGCTGCGAAAGTGTGACGATGCGGCCGCGCACGGTCGCCCGGATCGAGCACGGTGAAGGCCGCGATCAAATTCGACGTCGTCACCGTTTCGCCGGCAAACGCCGGATTGACCAGAATAAGCGCGCGGCGCTCGACGTCGTCGATCGCCACTTCGCCGACCGCGCGGTCCGCGAAGTGTTCGATGTCCTTCCAGCGCCAGATGAGCGGCGGATCGCGCGGCTGCGGGCGGACCGGCGTGATCTTCTTGAACCGGTCCCAGAGCGGATGAAAGTTGGCGGCTTCGAGCTGGGCGATGAACGACTCGCCTGATGCCCCGGCCGAGCCGTGCTTTGCCGTTTCCGCAACTTTTGCCAAGCGCGTCTCCGTTGCCGCAGCGGCGTTTCAGCTTTTCGGCGGCGCCATTTTCGCCAGCTCCTCATCGACGTTCGAACTGTCGATGACGACGTGCTTGATGAAGACTTTCTGCTCGACTTTATCGCCCTTGAGGTAGCTCGCCAGCACGTCAACGCCTAATCGGCCCCACAGGACCGGATTGAGTTCGACGGTCATCGCGATGTTGCCGTCCTTGACGGCATGGAGCGCCGGCGGCACGCCGTTCATGCCGGTGACGAGGGTCTGGCCTTGCTTGCTGGCGGCGAGCACAGCCTGCATGGCGCCAAGCGCCAGATCGTCGTTGGCGGCGTAAATGGCTTTCAAATCCGGATTGGCGACCAGTGCGTCTTCGGAGTTTTTCAAACCGCGCTCGCGCGTGAGCGGCCCGTCGGTCTTGAACACGATCTGGATGTCGGGATATTTCGCCATCGTTTCGGTGTAGCCTTGGGCGAGATTGCGGAACGTCGGCGCCCCGCTCGGGCCGAGCAGCATCGCCACCTTGCCCTTGCCGTTGAGTTTCTTCGCCGTCCATTCGGCGATATCGCGGCCGACCTGCACTTCGTCCATCGCCACATGGATGGTCTGGTTCGGCGAGGTCGAGCCGCGGCCAAGCGAGATGATGGGAATTTTCGCCGCCGCCGCGGCGTCGTAGGCGGCGTTGACGCCGACAGCGTCGATCGGCGAGATCAGAATACCCTTGACGCCCTTGGCGATGAGGTCCTGAACGCCGTTGATCTGTTTGAGCTTGTCTTCGTTCGAGGAAACGGTAGCGACATCGAAGCCGAGCTCGCCGGCGCGGGCGCGAATGCCCTTGAGCATGCCGATGTAGAACGGGTTGTCGTCCTGCGGCAGCGAGACGCCGATTGTTATCTTGTCCTCGGCGCGCGTGACCGGCGCGAACGATAACAACGCGGCCGGCAAGAGCAGTGCGGCGGCCAACAGCGGCAGGCGAGCCTTTGACATCAACGTCTCCTCGATTAAGCGCGCGAGCGTAGCCGATCTGCGGCGGCGGCGGCAATAACAACCGCACCGACCGCAACCCGCTGCCAGTACGAATCCACGTTGAGCAAGTTGAGCCCGTTGCCCAGCACAATCATGATAAAAACGCCGATGACGCTTTTGTAGAGCGTGCCTTCGCCGCCATAGAGCGAGGCGCCGCCGAGCACGACGGCGGCGATGGCGGTGAGTTCATAGAATTCGCCGGCGGTCGGCTGGCCGGATTGCAGGCGCGCGGCCAGCATGACGCCGGCGACGCCGGCGAGCGCGCCGCACCAGACATAGGTGGATGCGATCACCCGCTCGACGGCGACCCCAGACAGATAAGCGGCTTCTCTGTTGCCGCCGGTGGCGTAGACTCGGCGGCCATACGGGGTGAGTTGCATCACCACCGACAGCACGATCAAGAGCACGAGGGGGACCCACACCAGGTAATGGATGCCGAACAGGCGGGCGTTGCCGAAGGCGACAAAAGCGCCCGGCAGGCCGTCGTCGCCGCTCACCGGCGCACCGCCGGTGATGATGTAGACGACGCCGCGTACCAGCACCATGCTGCCGAGCGTGGCGATGAACGGATTGACCTTGAGCGCGGCAACGATCAGGCCGTTCGCCAAGCCCACGGCGGCGCCGGCTGCGATACCGGAGACGACGCCGGCAAAAATGCCGAACTTGAGCATCGCCATTGCCGCAATGCATCCGGACAACGCAACCGTCGAACCAACCGACAGGTCGAATCCGCCGCCGATAATGACAAAGGTCATGCCCACGGCGATGACCGCCATGATCGAGGATTGCACAAAAATATTGGTCAGGTTGATCGGCGAAAGAAAGCGGCTGGTCAGAAGCGAAGTGACAATGCACAGAACCAACAGCGTGATCAGCGGCGCCTGACCCGCCCAGTTTATTCGTCTTGCCGCACCGACAACCTTGGTCATGCGACGGCCGCATGGATGCGCTCTTCGCTGAGCACTTCGGTTCGATCGATACGAGCAACGATGTCGGCGTGTCGCAGCGCCAGCACAGCGTCGCAGAGACCGGCGAGCTCCGAAAAATCGCTTGACGACAGCAGCACGCCGCCGCCGCGCGCCGCGAAGTCGCGTAGCAACGCGTGAATTTTGGCTTTCGCCGCGATGTCGACGCCTTGCGTCGGCTCGTCGAGCAACAGCATATCGACGCGCCGCAACAGCCATTTTGCCAGAATCACCTTTTGCTGATTGCCGCCCGATAAAGCGGAGACTTTCATCTCGGGCTGCCGCGGGCGAACGTCGAGGAACTCCATCAACTCGGACACTAGCCGCCGATAGCGCCGGCGGCCGGCGCCGCGGCCGAGACGTTGCAATCCAAGACTTGGCAACACGATGTTGTCGTACACCGATTGATTCATGACCAAGCCGAGCTTGCGCGACGGCGGCACAAAACCGATACCGGCATCGATAGCGGCGATGGGCGTGCTCAGACGGCGGAGACGATTATTCACGCGCGCAATGGTCGCTCGCGGCGCGAGGCCGAAAAACCGCGCCAAGACATCCGTCGTGGCGCTGCCGAGCAAGCCGGCGAGCCCGAGCACTTCACCGGCGCGCAGGTGGATTGCGTCACTGCGCGGCTCGACGTCCTCGAGCAGCATGCCGCCCGGCGTTGCCGGTACGGTGGCCTCCCTGATCGCTGTCCGGCCGGTCATCGCCTGCACCAAATCGGCGGCGTTGAACGCACCGCGGGCGACAACGGCGGCGACGCGTCCGTCACGCAGCACCGTGCAGCGGTCGGCGAGCTGCACGATTTCCTCGAGCCGATGCGATACGTAGATGATGGCGGTACCGTTTGCCTGCAATCGGCGCAGCACCGCAAACAGCTGCTCGACCTCGCGGTTTTCCAACGCCGCCGTCGGCTCATCGAGGATGAGGACGCGCGCGCGCCGCCGCAGCGCCTTGGCAATGGCTAGGATTTGCTGCTCGGCGAAGCTCAAATGCCGCACCGGCAGATCCGCATCCGGCGCAAAGTCGAACATGGCGAGATGGGTTTGCGCTTCGGCGCGCATGCGGGCGCGGTCGACGAAGACGTCGACACCAAACAACCGGCACGCCGGCAGATCGCCGAGTGCTAGATTCTCGGCGACCGATAACGCCGGCACCAGCTGCAGCTCCTGCGGGATCGCAACAATTCCGGCGGCGATCGCATCATGCGGGCTCGCGAGACGGTACTCGCGGCCGCCGATCGTGACCGCTCCTTCGTCTGGAGCGACGACGCCGCCGAGAACGCGCACGAGGGTTGATTTACCGGCCCCATTTTCGCCGACGAGCGCATGAATTTCGCCAGCCGCTACCTCGAACGTGACGCCGTCGAGCGCCGTCGTCGCCCCGAACCGTTTGCGAACGTTCTGGGCGCCGGCCGCTATGTCATTCATGCGCAAAGGCTTTCGCTTCGAAGGCGCAGAGCGTATTACGGAGCGGCAAAAGCGGTCAATCGCCTGCTGCGACGGCTTTGATTTTGCTGGCGCCGAAGATTGCGCGGGCTAAGGTCTTCGCATCGTTTCTTGGAAGGGAGATCGCCATGGGCGTGCTCGACGGAAAAGTTGCCATCGTCACCGGCGGTACGAGCGGCATCGGCGAACGGATCGTCGAAATCTTTGTTGCGGAAGGGGCGAACGTCGTGGCGGCGGCTCGCCGGGCCGAGGAAGGCGCGGCGCTCGCGAAGCGGCTGGGCATTCGCTTTATGCGCACCGATGTGTCTAGCGAGGCCGACGTGAAGGCGCTTATCGAACAGACCCTGGCGTGGTTTGGGCGCGTCGATTGCCTGGTGAACAATGCCGGAGTGCCATCGCCGATGGTCAGCATCACCGACATCGACGTCGAAACAATCGACCGGCTTTTGGCTATCAATGTGCGTGGTGTTCTGCTCGGCATCAAGCAGGTCGCGCCGGTCATGCTGGCGCAGAAAGCGGGCAGCATCATCAACATCGGCAGCGTCGCGGGTCTGCGCGGCGGTGTGTCGGGCCATATCTATTCCGCGACCAAGGGCGCCGTGGTTGCGCTCACCCGGTCGGCGGGCGCCGAACTCGGCGAGCAGGGGATCCGTGTCAATTGCATCTCCCCGGGCGCGATCGTCACCGGCATTTTCGCGAAGAATGCCGGTGTCGACGCAGCGAAGGCGGATAAGCTCGTCGATATCGTGAAAGGCGCCTTTGCGTCGGTGCAACCGATTCCGCGTGCAGGGCTGACCGAGGATATCGCACAAGCGGCAATGTTTCTCGCTAGCGATGCGTCAAGCTTCATCAACGGCCAGGACATTGTTGTCGACGGCGGCATGACCAGCGTGACGCGCGGCTGGACGACGTCCTTTACCGGACGCACCGAAATGGGCAAGCGGCTCAAGGAAGCGGCAGCGCGCCTATAATCAAATTTGTTTCGCCGCGCGCGCCAAATCGTGACACCGCACGATCAATTTCGCTGTTCCGCTATGACAACGTGGGCACTCGCACCTCGCGGGAGAATATGCTTTGAATTTTGCCATGCGCAATCATGCAAAGAACGCGTTATCCGGTGTCATTACCGCTGTCATCGTTCTGTCATCTACGCTGGGCTACGTCGCGTTCATCTTTTCCGGAAATCTATCCGGCGCATTGCATTATGCGATCGGTTTCGGCGTCGTCGGCGCTGGATTGATGGCGATCATCTTTGCGGTCGGGAGCAGCGCCCCTTTCGCCATCGCAGGACCCGATTCAAAGCCTACGGCGGTGCTTGCGATCACGGCGGCGCTGATCGCGGCGCAACTCGGCAAGACTCTGCCTCCGGCCGAGGTCGGCCTGGTCGTACTTGCCGCACTGGTCGTCGGCACACTGGCGACCGGCGTCGCGCTGTTCGTGCTCGGCGCGACGCGGATGGGAAAATGGGTCCGCTTCATTCCTTACCCGGTGGTCGCCGGCTTCATGGCCGCGTCGGGTTGGCTGCTCACAATCGGCGGCGTCGGCGTGCTGGGTGGAATCCAACTGACCTGGGACCACCTGAGTTGGCCATTCGACGGCAATCATGCGCCACAGATCGCGACCGGGCTCGCATTTGTCGCCGCGATGTGGCTGGTCACGCGTGTTCGCCATCCGCTCGCATTTCCGGCGCTGCTTGTGGGCACCGTGGTGGTCGTACATATCGCCCGCGTCGCCAGCGGGCACTCGATCGAAGCGGCGCGCGACGCCGGTTGGCTGCTCAATGTCGACCGCAGCTCCGAGGTCGCCAACCCGTTGCTGCTGCTGCATGCCTTGCACGCCATCGACTGGCATACCGCGGCGTTGGCCGGCGGTGAATTCATCGGGCTGTTCACGGTCACGGCGATCACGCTGCTCTTGGGTTTGGTGGTCATTGAGGTGGACAGCCGGCTCGATATCGATCTCGATCGCGAGCTTCGACTCAACGGCATCGCCAATGTACTGACTGGCTTGGCCGGGGGCATGGTGGGCACGCTCTCCATCAGCCGCACGCTGTTCAATCTGCGGGCCGGCGCAACCGGTCGCACGAGCGGCGTCGTCGCCGGCCTCGTCTGCCTCGGCGTGCTCGGCATCGGCACCGACGGGCTCATCTATTTTCCAGTTCCCGTCCTTGGCGGCCTGCTGGTCTTTCAGGGACTGTTCACCCTGCATGAGTGGCTGATCCGCGTTCGCCGCACCATGCCGCTGATCGATTACCTGCAGGTGATCATCATCATGCTCGCCATCATCCGCTGGGACTTCCTGGCGGGCGTGGCGTTCGGCGTGGTGAGCGCGTGCGTGACGTTTGCGATCAACACCAGCCGCATCCGTCTGGTAAAGCAGGTCGTCGACCGCAGCTCCTATCGCAGCCGCGTCGACCGCCCGGTGCTGCACCAGGAAGCCCTGGTGCAGCATGGCAGCAGTATCCAGATTATGTGGCTGCACGGCTTCGTGTTCTTCGGCAGCGCCCATCGTTTGCTGCTCGACGTCAAACAACTCATCGAGACCCGCGGGCATAACGTTTGCCGCAGTCTCATTCTCGATTTTCGCCAGGTCTTGGGCATCGATTCGTCGGCAACGCTTAGCTTGGGCAAGCTATGGAATTTCGCCGAGCGCGAAGGCTTTGTTGTCGCGCTGTCGTCGGTACCGCCTTCCGTCGAAAAGGCGCTGCGTAACGGCGGCCTGCTCGGCGCTAACGATCAGGTCGCCAAGCTGTTTCCCGATCTCGACGCCGCGCTGGAGTGGTGCGAGGACAGCGTGATCGCGCAGCACATCAGCAGCGAGGTCGCGTTGCGTACCGCTGATGAGTGGCTGGAACGCGAGATCGGCGCGCCGGAGCTGTTCGAACGGATGGTCTCCTACCTGAAACAGTTTGAATTCAAGACGGGCGATTACGTTTTCGAGCAGGGCGCCGCCGGCGACGCGCTATATCTGCTCTGCGCCGGCCGGGTCAGCGTCATCTACCGCCATCCGCACGGGGCGGAGCTGCGGCTGCGCAGCATGGCGGGGCAGACCGTGCTGGGGGAAATGGGCCTTTACCGCACGCAGCCGCGCGGCGCATCGGTGCGGGTCGACGAGGCGAGCCTCGTCTATCAGCTGTCGGCTGACGCGCTGGCGCGCATGGAGGCGGATGACCCGGCGCTCGCTTATGCCTTCCACAAATTTATCGTGCGCATTTTGGCGACCCGGCTTGATTTCGCCAACCGCGAAGCTGCGGCACAGCAGGCGTGAGACGGTCGGGTCAGCGCCATCGCCGATGCAGCCAAAGCCATTGCTCCGGGTATTCGCGGATCCATCCTTCGACCACCGACGTGATTCGCTGCATGGTGCCCGCGATATCGATCCGGCCTTCGGCGTCGCGCGCGGGATCGATAGGGTCGGTGATCTCCATCGAGAAGCTGTTTCCATCTGCTTTGCGTATGGCGCGCATGCCGCGGATCGGACGCTCGGTTTGCCGGGCAAGGAGCGCAATCAGAGGATTGGCCATGCAGCGCCGGCCGAAAAAGATCACCTCGACGCCCTTGGTATAGTGCTGGTCGACCAGCATGCCGACATGCACGCCGGAGCTCGCGAGCCGCGCCAGTTGCACAGGGGCGGAAAGGCCGTTCGCAACAAGTTCACCCATCAGCGGCGTGCGCAACCTGACGATCAGATCGCCCACCGGCGCGATATTCGGCCGCCGATACAGAACCGCCGTCTTGGCGCCAATCGCCTTGGCGCCGACCGCGGGAATCTCCCAATTGGCAAGATGGGCTGCAAAGCAAAGCACCGCCTCACCGCTTTGCATCAAATCGTTGAAATGCCCTTTCATTTCCGGCCGGTACGTTATGACGTCCGCCGTCTGCGGCCCGACGCCGGCAACGCAAAATTCGTCGAGATGCGCAAACTCGACCGTGACGCGTCCGAGGTTGTCCCAAACGCCGGCGAGGATGCGCTCGATATCGGCGTCGGACTTTTCCGGAAAGGCGGCGCGTAGGTTGTCGCGACCGATCCGATGCTCGGGCAGGAACGGTCCTACCTTGCGCAACAGCGCGCCGGCGAAGTTCGCCGCGCGCCGGCGATCAAGCCGGTTGACCGCGCCCAAAACGCCGGAGGCGAGCGCGCCGATGATGGAATCGACAAAAAGCGTGAGGCTGCCGCGCTCGGCCATATCGATTTTAAAACGTGACGATGATCTTGCCGAATACCTGCCGGCTTTCGAGGCGCGCAAGGCCCCGCTCAAATTCCGCGAGCGGCACCTCGGTGTCGATCACCGGCGACAACCCGGCGGCGATCTTGTCGAGGCTCGCGCGCACATTGCGGATCGAGGCGCCGAACGAGCCGAAGATGCGATATTGCTGCAAGTAGAGCTGAAACAGATTGATGGTGGTCGATTGCCCCGATGTCGAGCCGCACGTGACGAGTCGGCCGCCGCGCTTGAGGCAGAGCAGCGAGCCGTTGAACGTATCCGGACCGACGTGTTCGAAGGCGACATCGACGCCTTTCTTGCCGGTGAGCTTGCGCACCACGCCCTCGAAACGTTCGGTGCGGTAGTTGATGACATGGTCGGCGCCCAGCGCTTTGGCTTTGGCCGCCTTGTCGTCGTCGCCGACGGTGGTGATCACCGTGCAGCCAATCGCCTTGGCCATTTTGATGGCGGCGGTGCCGATGCCGGAGCCGCCGGCTTGCACCAGAATGGTCTCGCCCGGCTCCAGCCTGGCATTGTCGAACAGCATGTGCTGCACGGTTGCAAATGCGATCGGCGCGCAGGCCGCGTCGCGGAAGCTGATGCCCGCGGGAACCGGGATCACCAGCCGCGCCGGCATGTTGACCAGATCGCGCGCGAAGCCGTCGACGTGGAAGCCCATGATGCCGGCGACGTTCTCGCACAGATTGTCGCGGCCCTCGCGGCAGGCCTTGCAGGTCCCGCAGGTCAGGCCGCCATAGGGCACGACGCGGTCGCCGACAGCGAAACCGGTGACGCCCGGACCGACCGCGCGGATCTCGCCCGCCGCCTCGGCGCCGACAATGAGCGGCAGCTTGCGTTTGGCAAACGCCATGCCGCGCCAGCCCCACACGTCGATGTGGTTGAGCCCGATGGCCTTGACGGCGACCTGCACTTCGCGCGCGGCCGGGGCCGGCGGCGCGGCGACGTCGAGGAGCTCGATCTTGCGGTCGGCGACGAGCGAAAGCGCGCGCATGGTCTGCGCCGCGACCGGTGTTCGGTGGTCGACGAGCGTCACGCCGGCTCCAGCGCCATCACCAGACTGACGTTCTGGCCGCCGAAACCGAAGGAGTTGGAGATAGCGCGGCGGACTTTGGCGTCGCGCGCCACGTTCGGCACGACGTCAAGCTGGATCGCCGGATCGGGAACGGCGTAGTTGATCGTCGGCGGCAAGCGCTGATTTTGCAGCGTCAATAATGTAAACGCCGCTTCCACCGCGCCGGCCGCGGTCAAAGTGTGGCCGATCATCGACTTGTTGGACGAGATCGGAATGTCCTTTATGCGTTCGCCGAACACGGTAGCGACGCCGAGGTGTTCCATCTTGTCATTTTCGGGCGTCGATGTGCCGTGCGCGTTGATGTAGTCAATGTCTTGCGGCCCGATGCCGGCGTCGGCCAGCGCTTTCTGCATCGTCGCGATGATCGGTTTGCCGTCCGGGCTGGTGCGCGTACGGTGAAATGAATCGGACTTCTCGCCGAAGCCCTCGAGGATGCCGAGAATGCGCGCACCGCGGGCGCGGGCGTGTTCGAGGCTTTCCAGCACCAAAGCAGCCGCGCCTTCCGCCAGCACGAAGCCGTCGCGATTTTTGGAGAAGGGCTTTGATGCCCGCTCCGGCGGATCGTTTTGGGTCGATAGCGCGGACAACAGCGAAAATCGCACGAGCGATTCCGGCGTCAACGAGGCGTCCGCGCCGATTGCCAGCGCTGCTTCGCATTCGCCGCGCCTGATCGCCTCGACGCCGAGCTGAATGGCGCTGGCGCCGGATGCGCAGGCGGTGTTCAGCGATACCGGCGAACCTTCGGTGCCGAAATGCTCGGCGAGATTTTCGCCGATAATAGCGAATTTGAAAGGCGCGTGCTCCGAAGCGTATTGCCGAGCGACGCGCAAGAGATCCGGATACCCGGTATCGGAATTTGCCGCCGCCATCTCAGCCATCTTGATCCGGTCCGCCCATTCCACTTCGAGCGGCGGCGGCGCCAGATAAAGCGGTCCCGGAAAATGGCCTTTGCTGCCGATGCCCGATTCTGCGATCGCTTCCTCGCCGGCAAGGAGCGCAACGCGTTCGGAAAGTTCCGCCGGCGGCATCTGTTCCCGATAGACGTCATCGACTGCGCCGGCGATGGTGGTGCGCAAACCTTCGGTCGGGAAGCGCTTGATGCGGCGGATGCCGGAGATGCCGCCAGTGAGCTTCGTCCAATTCTCGGATTTGCCGACGCCGAGCGATGTAACCATGCCGATACCGGTGACGGCGACGATCGGACGGCCTTTGTTGTCGCGTGTTGCGCTCGTCATGCCGCTACTCCTTCAATCGACCCGCTCGATCAGTGCCAGACCTTCGCCGCGCCAATTACCGACGCCGGTCACGACAACCTGGGACAGTCCGCTCGGGCTCGCGCCAAAATCGCCGCTTCCTGCAGGCGCGAACAGCTTGTCATGCTCGATCGCCGCACAAGCGATCCCAAGATTGGCCAAAAACTGAGCCTCCACGCCATGACCGATATACGTCCCGGTATTGCGAACGGGAAGGCCAATCTCATTGAGCACGGTGCGCTCTGCGGAGGTGGCCGGCTCGGCCCCGCTGGCGCCGGAAATGACCGCCGCATGCGCGGGATCGACATTTGCGGCAACTGCGTCCCATTCGCGGCGAAGCGTGGCTTCGATTTCGCCCGGTTGGCGGCGGTTGCGGTCGGCGCGGACAGCGGCAATGCGCGCCCGTGGGCGGGCGCCGCGCGACCGCGCATGATCGCTGCTCTCCAGCACCAGAAATGCTCCGATGTTGCCGAAGGCAACGCCGCCGTGGGAACCGCGATCCCAGACCGGCGCAAAGGTGTCCTTGAGCGCCATACCGGTTTGCTCGAAGACCAGAAGAAGGTCCCAGCGGGTCGCATGGTAGGAGCCGCCGACCAGCGTCAGTTCGCTCTGTCCGGCGGCAATGCGCGCCTGCGCGATGCGTACTGCGTCGATACCGGCGGATTCTTCGCCCAAAAACGTACGCGACGACCCAACCACGCCGTGGACGATCGAAATGTTGCCGGCAAGGAGATTGGGAAGCTGCGCCAGGAACAAGGTCGGGCGCAGATCGCTCATCAGCCGCTCATTCAGGAACGGCGCGCGCTCGGCGACTTTACGCATGCCGGTGAGGATAGCGCTGTCGGCGGCGACGTCGCGTTCGCCGCCGGCGGCGGCGACGATCATATCGGTTGAATCGAGAAGCTCCGGTTTGCCGACGATGCCGGCGTCGCCGAGCGCCAAGCCCGCGGCATAGACGCCGATCCGCTGCCAAAGCTCCATCTGCCGCTGATCGCTTTTCTTCGGGATCTGCTTATCGAAATTCAACGGCGCCAGCGGATGCACGATGTAAGGGGCGAAGCTTTTGTCGTCATAAGGCGGCGGATCGCCGCGCTCGAGGTGGCGCCATGTCGCCTCGATCCCCTCGCCGAGGCACGAGACGATACCGACGCCGGTGATCCACACCTCCCGGCGTTCCGTCACTTGATGAGCTCCTTGACCGGAACCTCGATCCGCTCCGCCCATTCCACCAGCGCCTTGCGGAATTCGGGGCTCGGAAAGGACATCACGCGAAATGTGATTTGCGCGTCGCAGACCGCTTGCTCCTGCCGGCGGCCACGGCACTCGGCGACAGCGTAACCCGAGCCCTCGTGCACCACCTTGCCTTCGAATTCGAGGTGATCGCCGGGATGCACGGCAGTGCGGAACTTCGCCTCCTTGACGCCGGCCAAAAACGGCATCGCGGTAAATCCGTTGAGCGACGTCACCAGCCATCCGCAGGTTTGCGCCATGCATTCAAGCAGCAGAACGCCGGGCATCAGCGGATAGGACGGAAAATGGCCTTCGAAAATGGTGCTCTCTTGTGGCACGCTGCAGACCGAGCGCACCGTGCGCGTGCCGAGATCGAGCGCGACAATGCGGTCGATCATCTGGAAATATTCGAAACGCATAAATAGGCGCCTCAGGCGCCTTTCGCCGCAATCAATTTGTCGATTTGGTCGCTCAAATTCTGCAGCACGAAGTATTGGTCCGTGGTCGCCTTGCCGTCGTTGACCTCCTGGGTCCACTGCTCGAGCGGAAGCTTGATGCCGAAGGTCTTGTCGATGGCGAAAGCGATGTCCAGGAAATCGAGACTGTCGATTTCGAGGTCGTTGATGGCGTGGCTTTCCGGCTTGATATTTTCGCGCGGAATGTCGCAGGTTTCCGCAATAATATCAGCAACTTTATCAAACGTAGCGGACATCGGGCTTTACTATCCCCTGGCAGCATGATGGCGCCGGCTCAACCGACGGCGCCGAACAAGCCCGATCGCTGCGGGCCCCCTCCGGTCGTGCTGCCCGTATAGCGAAGGACGCCGCCAAGTTCAACGCTGGCCTGTTCCAGCGCCGAAGCCGGAAAAGCACCCAAGGGCCAGCGCAAAAGCAAGCGGGCCGAGCCCGCACCGCAGCCGGCAATAAAATTACCGCCCCGAACAGTCGGCGCGGCGTGAGCGACTATCTCGCCGCCGGTTCGCGAAACGGCAAGCTTGCGCCGTCCGGCAGCGGTACGCGGAAAACATTGAGCGTCATCGAGATCAGCGCGTAATACCCAAGGATGCCGACAAGTTCGACGGTGCCGGTGTCGCCGAGCAATTTGCGCACCCAGGCATAGGTGGCATTGCTGACCCGCCGCGTCGCATAGAGTTCTTTGACGAAGGCATAGATCGCCTTTTCGTCGGCCGGCGCTGATTTCGGAACGCGGCCTGATTGCAGGTCGCGGATCGTTGCCGCTTTGACGCCTTGCGCAGCGGCTATGGTGGCGTGCGCGTGCCATTCGAATTGGGCTTTCCAATATTGACCAGTGCATAGGATGGCGAATTCCGAAAGCCGCGGCGGCAGACTGGTTTTGAAACGCAGGTGACCGCCGAGCTGCTGCGCAAGCATTCCGTAGGCGGGCGCATGCAGATAGACTGCGAACGGTCCGCTGTTACTGAAACTGCCGCGCGGTCCCGCTTTGATGGCTTCGACCAACGCGGTCTGCGCGGTGGTGAGGTTATCGAGCGAAATCGTCGGCAGCCGCGGCGAGAGCCGCTTGCTTTGCCAGCGTCCCGGCCGCGACGCGGTCTTTTTTGCCATGCACTGTTCCCGAATTACTTTTTGCCGACCAGGTCGATCAGCGCCGACATCCCGACATGCGCGGAGCCTTCACTGATGACGCTGTCGTGTTCGCGAATCTCGAGCCCGGAAAAGTCGCCGAAGGCATCTTCCAGGATGGTGCGGGTGTAGGTGCGCTCGGCCTCGGGCGGTCCGCCGGTGCGGTAACCCAATTGTTCGGGGCGATAGGCTTGCAGGAGCAAAAGCCCACCCGGCTTGAGCGCTGATTTTAGTCCGGCAAAGAAGGTGTCGCGCTCGGCGCCGGCAAAATGCGTGAAGATCGCGGCGATGACGTCAAAAGCCGATGGCGGCCAGCGCCAGGTCATGAGATCGGCGACTTCGGTCTTAAGCTTGACGCCGCGTTGCTGCGCTAAGTCGCGCGCTTTGCCGAGCGCGGTCGGTGAAAAATCGATTGCCAGGACGTCAAGGCCTTGTTCGGCAAGCCATACGCCGTTCCGGCCTTCGCCGTCAGCGACCGCAAGCGCCGTACCACTCGCCGGCAGTCGCCGCGCCTGCGCTTTGAGGAATAAATTGGGTTCGGTGCCGAACAGATAGCCTGAGGCGGCGTACCGCGTTTCCCATCGTTGGTGTTCCATGTGGTCCCCAGGCTACTGTTTTGCCCCACGCGGGTGGCGTGCGCTAAGTTTACCGGATGGCGCCGCCGCTTAAAGCCCTGTTCTTCGACGTCTTTGGCACGCTGGTCGATTGGCGGACCTCGATCGCGCGTGAGGCCTGCGCGTTACTCGAACCGCTGGGCATGACGCTCGACTGGCTCGCCTTTGCCGACGCTTGGCGCGGCGAATACCAGGGCGCGATGGAGGAGGTACGCTCGGGTCGCATTCCGTTCAGCAAGCTCGACGTACTGCATCGCTATAATCTCGAACGCATTATCCCGCGGTTCGATCTTCAGTCGTTGCGCGAAGAGGATCGCCGCTTTCTTAACATGGCTTGGCATCGGTTGGATGCCTGGCCGGAGGTCGCGCGCGGCCTTGCCCGTCTCAAACACCATTTTTTGCTGGCGCCGGTTTCCAACGGCAACATTTCGCTGATGGTCGACTTGGCGCGGCGCAACGATTTTCCCTGGGACGCGATTCTGGGCGCCGAAATCGCCGGCGACTATAAACCGAAGCCGCGCGTCTATATGGCGGCGGCCGCGGCGTTCGATCTTGAACCTGGCGAATGCATGATGGTAGCGGCGCATTCCAGCGATCTTGCGGCCGCAGCAACGACCGGCCTGCGCACCGCGCACGTGGCGCGGGCCGATGAGGCTGGAAAGGACAGGGGCGAAGCCGCTCCAAAGGTGCCCGTAGACATCGCGGCTGCCGATCTCCAGGATTTGGCCGACCGCTTGTCCGCCTGACAGTCGTCGCTCAACGATGCGAGAACAACAGCGCCGCGGCACTGATTCGCTGCGCTACGCGCTGCATCTGCGCATCGAACAATGCGTCGCTTATCCGGCCGAGATATTTAAGAGCGTCAAACATTGGAGTGCTCCCTCGTTGGTTTTCAACTCCAGCTTCAGCTTGAAGGTATGGTTCCGTTTTCGATTTCGAAGTGACCACAGTCACAATAATGCT
>CAYWNY010000023.1:0-32428 GCA_964459765.1 uncultured Hyphomicrobiales bacterium
CGCTCTACAGCCGGATCGAGGCGATCGAAAGTTTTGCCGCCGACGTCGCGCACGAGCTGAAAAACCCGCTCACCTCGCTGCGGTCGGCGGTCGAGACCTTGCCGGTCGCGCGGACGGAGGAAAGTCGCGCGCGCCTCCTCGACGTCATTCAGCATGACGTCAAGCGGCTCGATCGGCTGATTTCCGATATCTCCGACGCGAGCCGCCTCGATGCCGATCTGCAGCGTCAGGAATCGGCTCCGGTGGATATCGCGCGACTGCTCTCGACCGTCGTCGGCGTCGCCAATGAAGTGCAGCGCGACGACGGCGTGAAGGTGACGCTGCGGTTCGAAGGCGCCGGTGCGCGGGCGTTTTTTGTACCGGGGCACGATTCCCGCCTCGGCCAGGTGGTCGACAACCTGATCGAGAACGCCCGCTCCTTCTCGCCGCCGCACGGCACGGTGCGCGTCACTTGCTGCAGAACGAAGGGCAACGTCGAAATTCTGGTCGATGACGATGGCCCGGGCGTGCGGCCGGACGCCATGGAGAAAGTGTTCGAGCGTTTCTACACCGATCGTCCGCATCAGGGCTTCGGACAGAACTCCGGACTCGGACTGTCGATCTCCAAACAAATTATCGACGCCCACGGCGGCGCGATCTGGGTGGAGAACCGCGTCGGTCCGCCAGATGCGGACGCCACCCCGACCATCGCCGGCGCCCGCTTCATCGTGCGTCTGCCGGCGATGTGATGGCGGTTTTTGTTCCGCCCATTCCCCGCAGAGGCGGTCCGGCTTTTGGTTTTCGCCTGCTCGGTGACGCGCGCGCATGACCTCGGCAACGGTCCACGCATCCGCGGTGCTGGTCGGCGCCCGCGCGGTATTGATCCGCGGGCCATCCGGATCCGGAAAGTCTCGGCTGGCGCTCAATCTCATCGAAGCCGCGCGCACTGGCTCGTTGCTGTTCGCGCGATTGGTCGGCGACGACCGCGTCCATCTCGAAGCGGCTGACGGACGATTGCTGGTGCGTCCGGCGCCGGCGCTTGCCGGCCTGATCGAAGTGTATGGCGCGGGCCTCCTTCATCTGCCTCACGAGGCAGGCGCCGTCGTGGGTCTAGTCGTCGATCTTGCCGCCGCCGATGCCGAGCGATTACCGGACGCCAAACGGGGCCAGACTGAGATTGACGGTATTATGCTACCGAGGTTGCCGGTCGCAGCCTCAACCGCACCCTTGCCGACTGTGCTGGCGCGCATCAATTCACCAGCAGACGCCTGGACGTGAGTGTCCCGCGGATTTCCCGGCTGCAAACATGCGCCGTGCGACGATTTGGTTGGAAATTGGTAACCATACCGCCTGTAGAGTTGAACGCGACGCCACGGCCCCAAAAAGGCCGCCCGGTTCCGGCCAAGGACGACTTGCCGGCGGGTTTGGCGTCTGCATTCGGGCTTGCGCTATCGCAATGCAACACGCACCGGATACCCCCGAGAATGCCCCTTGCGCTTGGGCTTCGGATGGTCAAGATGAGCACCCTTTCGTGCGGTGCACCCGGGGCGTGCCCGTGGGGACTTCGATGATCGGTGTAGTGCTGGTGACCCACGGGCGGCTGGCCGTCGAGTTCCGCTCGGCACTTGAGCATGTGGTGGGGCCGCAAGGCCAAATCGAAGCGGTCACCATCGGCCCCGACGACGATGTCGAGGAACGCCGCAAGGACATCATCGAAGCAGTAAAACGGGTCGATAGCGGCGACGGCGTCGCCATATTGACCGACATGTTCGGCGGCACACCGTCCAATCTCGCCATTTCAGTCATGAGTCGGCCGAAAGTCGAGGTCCTGGCCGGCATCAACCTGCCGATGTTGGTGAAGCTCGCCAAAGTGCGGGACGAGTGTCCGCTTGCCGAGGCGGTCGCCGCCGCCCAGGACGCCGGACGCAAATACGTGACCATCGCCAGCCGAGTGCTCACCGGAAAATGAGCGTCCCGGCCCCGCGCAGCGACGATTCAGGATGTGCGGAGGGCGCCTACCGCGACGGCGCCGTGGTCCGCAAGCTTGCCATCTGCAACCGCAAGGGACTGCACGCGCGGGCATCCGCCAAATTCGTGCAGACCGTCGAGAAATTCGACGCCGACGTGCGCGTCATGCGCTGCGGTGAAACGGTTGGCGGCACCTCGATCATGGGATTGATGATGCTGGCCGCCTCGCCCGGCACCTCGATCACCGTCGAGGCGACCGGCAAAGACGCGGCGGAAGTCGTCGACGCGCTGACCGAACTGATCAATTCGCGCTTTGGCGAAGACGACTAAAAAATCGCGGCGGAAATCGCCGCCGAGGAGAAGACGAATGGCTTCCGAGAAAGTTGTACCGGCTGCCACGCCGGATGCCGCTGCTCCTCGCGAGCGCGTTGCGGCGACCATTCGCTACATCGATCGCCCCGAGCTTACCGAGACTTTCGCCGATGCCATCAGCGGCCTCGTCTTTGACGGCCAATCGCTGCGCATCGAGTTCGCCGTCACGCGGCTCGACGAAGTCAAACCGAATTCGCCGATTTCCGGCCGCCGCTATCCGGCCTGCCGCCTGGTGCTGCCACCCGCCGCTGCGATCGATTTGATCAACCGCATGCAGCAAATCGGAACGGCGCTCACCCAAGCCGG
Organism: uncultured Hyphomicrobiales bacterium; assembly: GCA_964459765.1. GTDB lineage: Bacteria > Pseudomonadota > Alphaproteobacteria > Rhizobiales > Xanthobacteraceae > BOG-931. The sequence goes on from CAYWNY010000023.1 coordinate 2,626, forward strand.
CGTGGCGCGGGCGACGCCGCGGAGCGGCGAACCGCAGGTTTGATCAGCTCGGCTTCTTTTGCGCCGCCTTGGGCTGCGCTGCGGCGGCAAACTTTAAATCGGCGACAAAATCGCGATACGCGGCGTGTCGATCGCTTTCGTCCCCGATGCGCAACAGCGCCGCGGGATGGATGGTGACGACGAGCCGCGTGCCGTCCGCCATGTCGATCGCTTGACCACGCACCTCGCGGATTGTGAGCGTATGTCCGGTAAGGCCGCGCGCGGCGGTAACGCCGAGCGCCACGATCGTCGACGGCTTGACCAGACTGCGTTCAAGGTCGAGCCAGATTTTGCAGCGTTAGATCTCGTAGTTGTTCGGCCGTTTGTGCAAACGGCGCTTGCCGCGTATCTCATGCTTGAAATGCTTGACGGCGCCGGTGATGAACACCGCGTCGCGGGCGATGCCGGCTTCCGCCAGCGCTTGATCGAGGAGCCGCCCCGCCGGACCGACAAAGGGCTTGCCGGCAATGTCTTCCTTGTCGCCCGGCTGCTCGCCGACCAACATCAAGGCGGCATCGCCAGGACCCTCGCCGGGAACAGCCTGCGTGGCATCACGGTGCAGCGGGCAGCGGGTGCAGCCTTGTTCCGCGGCGGCAAGGTCGCGCAAGGATTTTGGGGTTTTTGCAAGCTTTTCTAGTGGGTTATTCGCCTGCATCGTCGTCACCGGAAAACCTTTGGCAGCCACCCTGCTTCGGCATAGACATAAAGGATTCTTTATGTCTTTAGTGCCGCCGCGCCGACCGTAACCGCAACCTCAAGGCCGGCCATCCGCCAATTCACATAGTACCGATCCGCTAAACTCGCGGGATCGCATGGAACGTCAAAGGAGCGTCATGAGCACGTCCACCAAGACCAAAACCGCGGCCGCCGATTACGTCGTCAAGGACATCGGGCTTGCCGAATGGGGCCGCAAGGAAATCGCCATTGCCGAGACCGAAATGCCGGGCCTGATGGCGACGCGCGAAGAATACGGATCGCAGCAGCCGCTGCGCGGTGCGCGCATTGCCGGCTCGCTGCACATGACCATCCAGACGGCCGTGCTCATTGAGACGCTCACCGCGCTTGGCGCCGACGTGCGCTGGGCCTCCTGCAACATCTATTCGACGCAGGATCACGCGGCAGCGGCAGTCGCCGCGGCCGGTGTTCCGGTGTTCGCGGTCAAGGGCGAGTCGCTGGAAGAATACTGGGACTATACCCATCGCATTTTCGAATGGTCCGACGGCGGCACGCCGAACATGATTCTGGACGACGGCGGCGACGCCACGCTGCTGCTGCACCTCGGCATGCAGGCCGAAATGACGCCCCAAGTGCTGAATCATCCCGGCAACGAAGAAGAAGAGGTGCTGTTCGAAGCCATCAGGAAGCGGCTGGCGACGCAGCGCGGCTGGTACAGCAAACTGGCCAAGAGCGTGCGCGGGGTTACCGAAGAAACAACCACCGGCGTGCATCGCCTCTATCAGATGGAGAAGGAAGGCAAGCTGCTGTTCCCGGCGATCAACGTCAACGACAGCGTCACGAAGTCGAAGTTCGACAATCTCTACGGCTGCCGCGAGTCGCTGGTCGACGGCATCCGCCGCGGCACCGACGTGATGATGGCCGGCAAGATCGCCATGGTGGCGGGCTTCGGCGACGTCGGCAAAGGCTCAGCCGCCTCGCTGCGCCAGGCTGGTTGCCGCGTCCTGGTCTCGGAAATCGATCCGATCTGCGCGCTACAAGCGGCGATGGAAGGCTATGAAGTCGTGACCATGGAAGAGGCCGCGCCGCGCGCCGACATCTTCGTCACCGCCACCGGCAACGTCGACGTGATCACGCTCGATCACATGCGCAAGATGAAACACCGCGCTATCGTCTGCAATATCGGCCACTTCGACAGCGAAATTCAGGTCGCGGCGCTGAAGAACCTCAAGTGGGACAACATCAAGCCGCAGGTCGACGAGATCGAATTCCCCGACGGCAAGCGCATCATCCTGTTGTCTGAGGGCCGGCTGGTCAATCTCGGCAACGCCATGGGGCATCCGAGCTTCGTGATGTCGTCATCCTTCACCAACCAGACGCTGGCGCAGATCGAGTTGTGGACCAATCCCGACAAGTACCAGAAAAAGGTCTACACGCTGCCGAAGCAGCTCGACGAGAAAGTCGCGCGGCTGCATCTCGACAAGATCGGCGTGAAGCTGACGCAACTGTCGCTGAAGCAGTCGACCTATATCGGCATCCCGGTCAGCGGTCCGTTCAAGACCGATCAATACCGGTACTGAGCAGAGCTTACTCCGCGGCGTGCGCCGGGATTTGACCCGGCGCCGCCACGGTGATCCGAACCGTCAGCGGCGGGCCGGCAAGCCACAAAAAATGTCGGGTGAATGTCGCGCTCTGCGTGCGCGCGCCTGCCGCGGTCAGTGCGTCGGCGATTTTAAGGCACGGCGCGTCGGACGGCAGGCAAACGGCTAAAAGCCCGGCGGTGCGCGCCGCCGACTGGCCTTCCGCCGACCCAGGATCGGCGGTGAGCCGCTGCGCGCCAGGCAAATAGAACGCCAGACCGTCAACGATATCGGGCGTGCCCCAATATAATCGCACCGGCTTTCCATCAACGCTGTCGGCCAGTTCGGCCACCTGGCGGAAATGCGCACGGTATTGGTCTTGAGCCTTCGTCAGCCGCACGCCGGCGATGACCGGCGAAACAATGACCAACGCCAGCGTCGCCGCAAGAGCAACCAGCCCCGCGCGCGCCGCGGCGCGTTCGTCCACCGCAAGTTCATGCGACGCATAGAGCACCGCCGGCAGCAACGCCCAGTTCGGATAGGTCCAATCCGCGGTGAGGCGATAGGGCAGCGCGAGGTTCACCACCGCGGGCAGAACAAGCGGAACGAAGAACAGCAGCGCGATCTGGCACCGATCTTCGTCCGCAGGCCACGCCAATTCACCGAGCACAGCCTTGCTTGGCCGCAGCAGCATAAGAAAAATGATCGGGACGATGGCATAGGCCACGCAATTGATCAGGTATCGCGCCGAGCGCAGCAAAGCTCCGGCGAAGGATTGCACGACGACGACAGTGTCGCGGATAAAGGCGTAATTGGTGCCGCCGCGCTGTTCGATGAACCACCACGCATGCGGCGCCATGACGATGGCTGCGCCGAGCGCCACGACAAACGGCGCGCCAGAGCGCCAAAAGCGCTTCGCCCCTGGACCGGTGAACGCCGCAACCGCCATGCCGGCAACGAGAAAGAGCGCCCAGTATTTGCCGAGCACGGCGAAACTGGCGAACGCGCCGGCGAGGAAAGCATCAAGGAAGCCGAGACAGCGCCGCGCCCGCAGATAAAACAGCAGCGCCGCGGCCCAAAACGGAACCATGACCGTATTGGCGTTGAGAATGGCGGTTTTGACGTCGTAGAGCGGAATCAAGATCAGCGCGAACAATCCGAGCAGCGCTCGGTTGCGGTCGAGATGATCGCGCAACAACCGCCACGTAACCGCGAGCCCCGCGGTGACCACCGCGACGTTGAGCAAATCCGCGGCCCAGTCTTGCCGCGGGAACACCGCGAACCAAGCCATGTACAACCACGCCGTCAGCGGCGGATGTTTGTAGCCGAAAGCGAAATTGCGCGCCCACAGGATCGCCTCGCTGACGTCCGGATGCGCGTCCACGGCCGCGAGCGATACGGCATCGAAAATCGTCCAGAGGAGGGCGAAAGCCAAAAGCACCAGCAGAACAACCGTGCCTTCGGGCGTCTTATCGATAAAGCGCGCTGCCGCATCGTCGAGCCGGCCGGCAAAGCCGGCCGAGCGCGAGGCGTTTGCGTCGGAGGAACGAGGCTTGATGAAGGACATCTTTCGCGCGGAACTAAAACCGCCGCCGGCCGCAAGCGGAATTGAAAGCTTCCATGGCTCGCGAAAACTACTAGCTTGTGCAACCTTTTAGAGCAATAAGTGCGGCGAAATTGGAGAGCGACTGCAGTGTCTTCTTCGGCGATCGACACTCTTTCGGCGGCCGCCGCGCCGGCCGCGACCGACAACCCCGTCCGCGCCGCGCCGGAACTCACGGTCGTCGTGCCGACGTTCAACGAGCGGGCCAACATCCCGCTTCTGGTCGAGCGGCTGTCGGTCGTGCTCGCATCCTGCGATTGGGAAGTGATCTTTGTCGACGACAATTCACCCGACGGCACGGCTGCGGTGGCGCGCGCGATCGGCGAGACCGATAGCCGTGTCCGCTGCATTCGCCGCATCGGCCGGAGGGGGCTCGCCGGGGCATGCCTTGAGGGCATGTTGGCGAGCCAAGCCCGCTATGTAGCGGTGATGGACGCGGATCTGCAGCACGACGAGGCGCTGCTCGTTCCCATGCTCGAGGCGCTGCGCGCGGATCGCGCCGACGTGGTGGTGGCGAGCCGTTACCTCGATGGCGGCTCGTCCGCCGGACTATCCGAGCAGCGCTCCCGTGTCAGCCGCGTATCCAACGCCATCGCCCGTCACCTCCTCGGCATCGACCTCACCGATCCGATTAGCGGCCATTTCATGCTCCGCCGCGAACCGTTTGAGGCGATCGCGCTAAAACTGTCGTCGCAAGGTTTCAAGATTCTGCTCGACATCCTGGCGACGGCGCGCGGCCGCCTGCGCACGCTCGAACTGCCGTCGGTGTTCCGCGAGCGCCAGCACGGCGAGAGCAAGCTCGATTCGAAGATCGCGCTGGATTTCGCCGCTCTGATAACGGCGAAGCTCACCAACGACGCGGTCTCGGCGCGCTTTCTGTTGTTCTGCCTGGTCGGATTGACCGGCATCGTCGTGCATCTGGCCATTCTGAGCGCGTTTCTCGCCGCCGAATTGTCGTTCGGCGCCGGCCAAGCGCTGGCGACCGTCGGCGCCATTGCCTGGAATTTCGTCCTCAACAATTTTTTCACCTACCGCGACCAGCGGCTGACCGGCTGGCACTTCGTCACCGGCCTCATCAGCTTCCAGATCATCTGCGCCATCGGCGCCATTTCCAATGTCGGCATCGCTACCTGGATCTATGACTACGACGAAGTGTGGTGGATCGCAGGCCTGGGCGGGGCGCTGATCGGCACGGTCTGGAATTTCGTGGTCAGTGCCGCCTTCGTCTGGCGCCAAAGGTGAGGCTTCCCGCCTCGCCTCGCGGCAGCCGGTTATCCTTGCCGCACCGGACCGCCGATGTTATCTGCGCCGCATGAGCGCGGTTCCCATCGCCAATATTCGCAATTTCGCGATCATCGCCCACATCGACCACGGTAAATCGACGCTCGCCGACCGGCTGATCCAGCTGACCGGCGGGCTCGAGGCGCGCGAAATGGTCGAACAGGTGCTCGATTCCATGGATATCGAGCGTGAGCGCGGCATCACCATCAAGGCGCAAACCGTGCGCCTGAATTACCGCGCCCGCGACGGCAAGGACTATATCCTCAACCTCATCGACACGCCCGGGCATGTCGATTTCGCCTACGAGGTCAACCGCAGCCTCGCCGCCTGCGAGGGCTCGCTCCTGGTGGTCGATGCCAGCCAGGGCGTCGAGGCGCAGACGCTCGCCAATGTCTACCAAGCGATCGACAACAACCACGAAATCGTACCGGTGCTCAACAAGGTCGACCTGCCGGCCGCCGAACCGGAAAAGGTCAAGCAGCAGATCGAGGATGTCATCGGGCTCGACGCCTCGGACGCCATCCTGATCTCGGCGAAAACCGGGCTGAACGTGGCCGAGGTGCTCGAAGCGATCGTGACGCGGCTGCGGCCGCCCAAGGGCGACCGCGATGCGCCGCTTAAGGCGTTGCTGGTCGACAGCTGGTACGACACTTATCTCGGCGTGGTCGTCTTGTTCCGCGTGGTCGACGGCGTCCTCAAGACCGGGGCGCGCATCCGCATGATGGGGACCGGCGCCGCCTATGACGTCGACCGCGTCGGTATTTTCACGCCGAAGCGCGTCGAGCTTGACGAACTCGGTCCCGGTGAAATCGGCTTCCTCACAGGCTCGATCAAGGAAGTGGCCGACACGCGGATCGGCGACACCATCACCGACGACAAAAAGCCGGTAGCCGAGCCGCTGCCCGGTTTTCGCCCGGCGATCCCGGTGGTGTTCTGCGGATTGTTCCCGGTCGACGCCGCCGACTTCGAGAATCTGCGCGCCGCGATGGGCCGCCTTCGGCTCAACGACGCGAGCTTCACGTTCGAGATGGAAACCTCCGCCGCGCTGGGTTTTGGTTTCCGCTGCGGCTTTTTAGGGCTGCTGCATCTCGAAATCATCCAGGAGCGGCTGCAGCGCGAATTCAATCTCAACCTGATCGCGACCGCGCCGTCGGTGATCTACAAAATCAAATTGCGCAACGGCAAACAGCTTGAAATCCATAATCCGGTCGATATGCCGGATCCGACCCACATCGAAGAAATGCAAGAGCCGTGGATCGAGGCGACCATTCTGACGCCCGACGAATATCTCGGCGCCGTGCTCAAACTTTGCCAGGACCGCCGCGGCGAGCAAAAGGAGCTGACCTATGTCGGCAACCGCGCGATGGTGAAGTACAACCTGCCGCTTAATGAGGTGGTGTTCGACTTCTACGATCGCCTGAAATCGGTGTCGCGCGGCTACGCTTCGTTCGACTATCACCTCACCGACTACCGGCCGGCCGATCTGGTCAAACTGCAAATGCTGGTCAACGCCGAACCGGTCGATGCGCTCGCCATGCTGGTGCATCGCACGCGCGCCGAGCAGCGCGGCCGCGCCATGGCGGAGAAGCTCAAGGAGCTCATTCCGCCGCACATGTTCCAGGTGCCGATCCAGGCCGCCATCGGCGGCAAGGTCATTGCGCGCGAGACCGTGCGCGCGTTCCGCAAGGACGTCACCGCCAAATGTTACGGCGGCGATGTCACGAGAAAGCGCAAGCTTCTGGACAAGCAGAAGGAAGGCAAGAAGAAAATGCGGCAATACGGCAAGGTCGACATCCCGCAGGAAGCCTTCATTGCCGCGTTGAAGGTAGACGTCTGACGTTTGCGCGCTGGCTCAACCCGCTTCAAGCTTGAGCGGACACCTGCTGCGGCGCCGCTTTGCCGCCGTCCACTGGCACGATGTCCCGCAGCAGCCGGCCCAACAGGTCGGCGCCGGTGATAATGCGCCGCTGCGTCCCCCAGACCAGGATCAGATCGTAGTCGACGACGTCATCGCCCGGCCGCTCGGGCTCGACCTTCCACTGGCCGATGATGTCGCCGAGCTTGGTACTCATGTCGCGGACAATGATGGGCCGGTGCCAGTAAGCGGTCGGATCGCTCCCCAATTGATTCAGCAGCGCGTCGCGCAGAAAATGATGCGAGTCGAGGACGAACACCGGCTCGCCGTTGGCGATGTCGGTGACGATCACCCATCGTTTGCCCGAGGCATCGATGCGGCGCAGGAAGGCATCGTCCGGGGTACGATCGAATGTGGGCAGCACGCATCGCCTGTTGGCCTGCGGCAGGCTGATGATGCTGTCGGCGGCGATCGGTTCGCCCTCGTCGGTGACCGGCACGTCGTCGAGATCGAGAAAGTTGCGCGCGCCGATGGCCTCGAACTTGCCGATATCGCCGCCGCTCTTGGCGCTGCGGATGATCAGGGAGCGGACCTCGCGTTCGGCGAGGTAAGTGATGCCCTCCTCGCCGAGCCACCAATCGAGCAACAGCGCCGTCGGCTTGGCGATTGGAAACAGGACGAAGCGGTAGAAATTCAGAAACGGCAGGAACCGCGCGGTCATGCGCAAGGCGTTGCGCGAGAAGTAGGCCTGCGGGACGATCTCGCCAAGAAGTGTGATCACCAGCGTCGAGAAGAAAAACGCGCCAAGGCCGGCCAGCACCGAGTCGGACAACAATGTCAGAAACACGTTGGTCGAAACATTGCCCCAGATCACGGTCGTGAGCACGCCGTTGGAATCCTTGCGCAGCTCAAGGACCCGCGCCGCATCGGCGCTACCGCCGTCGGCTTCGAGCTGGAGCCGAAGCTGGCTCACGCTGAAGATCGCCAGATTAAGCCCGGCGAACAGGCCGGTCTGAACGACGCACACGACAATGCCCAGCCAAATCCAGATGCTCGGGATGGAAGACATGCATTTCTCCCGCGTGTAGTCGCCGGCGACCAAGGATATTGCGGCTCTGTGACGGTTAGATTGAGGCGCGCGTTGGTCCCGGCCGCCTTTGCGGTCGACCGCGCTACTGCACCACGATCGTGGTGTTGCGCATACCTTGCCGCTGCACCAAATCGAACAACACGGCGGCATTGTCGGGATGGAGCCGAATGCAGCCGTGCGAGGCCGTGCGGCCGAGCCGGGCAACGTCGGTGGTCCCGTGAATGGCAAACGGCCCGCTGTAGAAGATCGAATGCGGCATCGGCGCATTGTTGAAGATTCGCGAGAACCAACGCGTCGCCATAAATTGCGGATGGAAGGTTCCCGGAGGCGTGGCCCAGCCGGCGCGCCCAGTCGAGACCTGCCAAGTGTAACGATGTTCGCCATCGACGATGACGTCCATGGTCTGGGTCGAGCGGACGACCTCAACCAGCACGGCGGCCGCGGCGGTCGCGGCCGGCAAAACTGCAAACCCAACGGCCACCATGGCCGCAACAACAACACGACGCATGGCAAGCCCCAGCCTTCCTCTGCGCCAAGGAACTTTAGGGCGGCGTCCCGCCGGCTGTAAAGCATCGCACGCCGCGGGATGCGCGCCATCATTTCGGCGCTCCGCGGCACAATAAGGAATCATGACTATCAACCTGTTAAGCATCGGTCATTCGAACCTGCCGGCGGAAAGCTTTGTGGCGATGCTGCAAAATGCTGGCGTCAAGGCCGTCGCCGACGTGCGCTCGGTGCTCGCGCTCGACGCTGAGTCTTGCGACCTGCCCTGCGACTTGTTTGCGTCTGGACAGCCGACGCGACTCGCGGCAGCGTATCGCCGCCGCGCGCGTGCCATGGCCTATCGGCGGAAAACTCCCACACCGCGTGCGACCGGACCGAGATGATGCTGGTGACGCTTCGTTTGCTACTCGCTCTATTGCTCATCGGCGCGGCGCCGGCGCTGGCGCAGGATCCCGGCACGCTCGAAGACAAGACTTTGCCGCCGCTCGAACATCCGGACTCGCCGTCGACGCCGGCGCGGGAACTGTTCGGACGGAAGACCAAACCCGATCCGGTCGCCGCGCGCTCGATTGGCTTCTACTCCCGCGGCTGCCTCGCCGGCGCCGTCGCGCTGCCGATCAACGGCCCGACCTGGCAGGTGATGCGGCTGTCACGCAATCGCAATTGGGGTCATCCGAAGCTCGTGGAATTTCTCGAGCGGCTGGCGGAAAAGGCGAAGAAGGTCGGCTGGAATGGTCTGCTGGTCGGCGACATGTCCCAACCGCGCGGCGGCCCGATGCTGTCGGGCCATGCCAGCCATCAGGTCGGACTTGACGCTGACATCTGGCTGACCCCGATGCCCGAGCGCAAGCTGTCTCGCGAGGAGCGCGAATTGATGTCGGCCACCATGGTGGTGCGCGACGACCGGCTCGACATCGATCCGAAAGTGTGGACTCACGCGCACACCGAAATCGTCCGCGCCGCGGCGGAAGATTCCGGGGTCGAGCGCATCTTCGTCAACGCGGCAATCAAGAAGGCGCTGTGCCGCGAGGCCGGCTCGGATCGCGCTTGGCTGACCAAGGTGCGGCCGTGGTGGGGCCACGATTATCACTTCCATGTGCGCATCTTCTGTCCAGCCGATAGCCCGCAATGCGAGCCGCAACCCCTGCCGGAATCCGGCGAAGGCTGCGGCCACGATCTCGATTATTGGTTTTCCGAAGCCGTGCTGCATCCGGCGCCGTCGGAGCCGGCGAAGCCGAAGCCCGGACCGACCATGGCGAATTTGCCGGCGGCCTGCCGCCAAGTACTCATGGCGCCTTGAGTGCTCATGGCGCCTTAGCCTTAGCGAACCGCGCTTTTTAAAATACCGACAAGCCGAACATCGTGTGCTCCGCTTGGTCGATGACGAGCGTGAGGATGACGGCGCAAGCAACGACGGCCGCCGTGTAAGCCGGCAGCGCCGGCTGCGGCGCTTTCATCAGCGGCGGCAATCCGCGCCACACCAGATAGGCGCCATAAAAGCCGGCGAGCACCAGGAAGCGTAAGCCGGGCGCCACCAGGAAAATTCCGGCGAGCCATACCGGCGTGTAGGAATAGACCGCGAGCTTGAAAGCGTTGTCGAAACTTTGGCGACCGCCAAAGAGCGGCGCCGTCAGATTGATCAGGAGGCCTAGCACCAGCACCGCGGCGCAGGCCGCCACGTAGCCGAACACCGCGCCGAACAGTCCCTCAAGAATCGGCGCCCGCACCGTTTCTCCGCCGGGCACGACCGCGCCGACAACACAAGCGCCGATGAACCCGAACATGGCCGGCACCAGCGCCAGCACTGCCACGTAACCGGTGAGCAAATAGGCCGGATCCCCCGACTCCCCCTCGATCTTGACCCATTCCGCGGACGGGTCGGCAAGGATGGCCTTCGCGCGCCACGCCGCGTTCATGCCGTTTGGCCCCGGGCGTCGGCCAGCACCATGGCCGCGCCTTTCTCGGCGATCATCATGGTCGGCGCGTTGGTGTTGCCCGAGGTGATGGTCGGCATCGCGGAGGCATCGATCACGCGCAGCCGCTCGACACCCGCCACCCGCAAGCGCTCATCAACCACCATCATCGGGTCGCTCGGCAGGCCCATTTTTGCGGTGCCGACGGGATGGAAAATCGTGGTGCCGATGTCGCCGGCCGCTTTCACCAAGGTCGCCTCGTCGTCGTCCACACCGGCGCCCGGCAAATATTCGGTCGGATGGAATGGCGCCAGCGCCGGCTGCGCTACGATCCGCCGCGTCACGCGAATCGACTGCGCGGCGACGCGGCGATCTTGTTCGGTCGAGAGATAATTCGGCTGGATCGCCGGAGCGACGGCGGCGTCGGGCGACCGCAGCCGGATAGAGCCGCGGCTCGTCGGCTGCAAATTAGCGACGCTCGCGGTGAAGGCGGGAAAGGTGTGCAGCGGCTCGCCGAAGCGATCGAGCGACAACGGCTGAATGTGATACTGCAGATTGGCGCGCGCTTGGTCGGCATCGGAGCGGGTGAACAACCCAAGCTGCGACGGCGCCATGGTTAGCGGACCGCGCCGGAACAAAACATATTCGGCGAGCATGAGCGGCAGCCCAAGCGGTGAGTGATAGCGTTCGTTGAGCGTCTTAATGCCGTCGACTTTGTAGATCAGCCGCAGCTGCAAATGATCCTGTAGGTTGGCGCCGACGCCCGGCCGGTCGGCGACGACGGCGATGTCATGCGCGCGCAAATGGTCGGCGGGGCCGACGCCGGACAGGAGCATGAGCTGCACCGAGCCGATCGAGCCGGCGGCCAGAATGACTTCACCGCGGCAGCGCGCCGTGCGTTTCTCACCGCCCTGCCGCCACTCGACGCCGGTGGCGCGGCGGCCGTCGAACACGACGCGCTCGGCCACGCACCCGGTTTCAAGCCGCAGGTTGGCGCGGCCGAGCACCGGCTTGAGGAACGCCGTCGCCGCCGACCAGCGCCGCCCGCGCTTCTGGTTGACGTGAAAAGCGCAGCATCCCTCATTGTCGCCGGTGTTGAAATCCGGAACGGATTTAACGCCGGCCTGCGCCGCGGCGCTGCGGAATGCATCGAGCAGATCCCAGCGCACCCGCGGCTCTTCGATGCGCAATTCGCCGCCGACGCCGTGCAGATCGCTTGAGCCGAGAAAACTGTCTTCGTGCTTCGTGAAATACGGAAGAACATCGTCCCAGCCCCAGCCGTTGAGCCCAAGCTGACGCCAATGGTCGTAATCGGCGGTCTGGCCGCGCATATAGACCATGGCATTGATCGCCGACGAGCCGCCGATCGCCTTGCCGCGCGGATAATTAAGGCTGCGGCCGTTGAGGCCCGGCTCCGGCTCGGTCTTGAAGCACCAGTCCGAGCGCGGATTGCCGATAGCGAACAAATAACCGACGGGGATATGAAACCAGATCCAATTGTCGCAGCCGCCGGCTTCGAGCAGCAGCACGCGCTTGCCGCTTGCGCCCGACAACCGATTGGCGAGCAGGCAACCGGCCGATCCGGCGCCCACGATGATGTAGTCGTAATCGCCCTCGATCGGCTCCGCCCCGGCCATGGTTTTCTCCCAGCGATCGACGTTCAGGATCGCTTCGCCAGCGGCGTCCGCTCGCTGTGCAATTTGATGAAAAAAATCGAGGCGCACTGGACGAAGCACAGCACGTTGACCCAGACCACGGCCGGCGCGTGGATCAGGCTGCCGTAACCGATCCAGATCACCATCGCCACCATTGCGGAAACGAGCCAGACGGCGGAAATGTCGCTAGCCGAGCGCGTTCGCCAGGTCCGCAACACCTGCGGTATCATCGAAATCGTCGACAAGATCGTGCCGACGGTCCCCAAGATACCGACCCACAGCTCTTCCATTTCCGGCCTCCTTATTCTTGCGAACTTATAGCATGCGAGGTCCTGCCGCTGGCCAGCGCCGCGGCTTGTCCGCGCTTGAACGACCGCCTATTGTTCGGCGGCGACAAAAGGCGCGCTGCGCGCGCGCTTTTTGGCCTGGAACGACGGTTCCCGAGGGCGATCGTTTGAAGTGGCCTTTGTGCGGCCAGCCGCACGAGCGCCGCATGGGATGCTGCTCGGAGAACTGCCGTGCTCACCAGAAGATGGATCCTCGCTGCTTTTGCCGCCGCCGCGATCGGGGCTGCGGCGACGCCCCGTCCCGTTTCGGCGCAGGAAAACCCGCTTGTCGTCTTCGCCGCCGCGTCGATGAAAAATGCGCTCGACGATGTCGACGACGCCTTCACCAAGAAGACCGGCATCAAGGTGGTGGCGAGCTATGCGGCAAGCTCAGCGCTGATGAAGCAAATCGAGCAGGGCGCTCCCGCCGATGTCTTTCTCTCCGCCGACGTCGACTGGATGGACTACGGCGCCAAACGCGATCTCATCAAAAACGACACCCGCCTCAACCTGTTGGACAACAAGCTGGTGCTGATCGCGCCGAAGGATTCCAAGCTCGACAGCGTCGTGATCGGACCGGGCTTTAATCTGGCAGGGCTCGCCGGGGATGGGCGGATCGCGACCGGCGACGTGCGCGCCGTGCCGGCCGGCCTCTATGCCAAAGCGGCGCTGGAAAAGCTCGGCGCCTGGACCGCCGCCGAGCCGAAACTGGCGATGGCGGAGAATGTGCGCGCCGCGCTGGTTCTGGTCGCGCGCGGCGAAGCGCCGCTCGGCATCGTCTATGAAACCGACGCCAAGGTCGAGAAGGGCGTGAAAATCGTCGGCGTCTTCCCGGAAGATTCCCATCCGCCGATCGTCTATCCCGTGGCGCTGACCAAGGATGCCAAACCGGAGGCGGCGCAATATCTGGCCTATCTGCGCAGCCCCGAGGCTAAAGCGGTGTTCGAGCGTTACGGCTTTGTCTTTCTGGTGAAGCCGACCAGCTAAGACGCGCCCGTGTTCGATCTCACTCCCGCCGAATGGACCGCCGTAGCGTTGTCGCTGCGGGTGTCGGTCGTCGCCACTGCCGTTGCGTTGCCGTTCGGCATCGCCATCGGCTGGCTGTTGGCGCGCAAGGATTTTTGGGGCGTGGCGCTCGTCGACGGCATCGTCTACCTTCCACTCGTATTGCCGCCGGTCGTGACCGGCTATTTGCTGCTGATCTCCTTCGGCCGGCGGGCGCCGGTCGGCGCCTTTCTCGCCGATCACTTCGGCATCGTTTTTTCCTTCCGCTGGACCGGCGCCGCGCTGGCCTGCGGTATCATGGGCTTTCCGCTCATGGTCCGTCCGATCCGGCTTGCGCTTGAGGCCGTCGACCGCCGGCTGGAAGATGCCGCCGCGACGCTCGGCGCCGGCCGCTTGTTGGTGTTTGCGACCATCACGTTGCCGCTGGCGCTTCCCGGCATCATCGCTGGCGCGGTAATGTGCTTTGCCCGCGCGCTTGGCGAATTCGGCGCCACCATCACCTTCGTGTCGAATATTCCCGGCGAAACCCAAACCATATCGGCCGCGATCTATACCCTGTTGCAGGTTCCCGATGGCGAAGGCCCGGCGGGACGGCTGGTCTTGCTCGCCATTGTGTTGGCGCTTGCTGCGCTCCTCATCTCCGAGTGGTTCGCCCGCCGCGCCGGCCTGCGGTTCCGAGGGGAATGAAGCGTGCTCGCTGTCGATGTCGAGAAGAAGCTCGGCGTGTTCCAGGTCGCCGCGCGCTTTCAAGCCGACGGCGTGACGGCTTTGTTTGGTCCGTCGGGCGCCGGCAAAACCACGGTGATCAATATGGTCGCCGGCCTGATCAAGCCGGACCGCGGCTCGATCGCGCTCGACGGCACGATTTTGTTTGATGCTGCCAGGGGCATCGATCTGCGGCCGAACCGGCGCCGCATCGGCTATGTGTTCCAGGAGGGGCGGCTGTTTCCGCATCTGAGCGTCCGGCAAAACATCGATTACGGGCGCTGGGCGAGCGGGCAGCCGCGCAACGCGGACGAATTCGCGCGCGTGGTCGATATGCTCGATATCCGCCAACTGCTCGATCGCCGGCCGCGCTTGTTGTCGGGCGGCGAACGCCAGCGCATCGCGATCGGCCGCGCGCTGTTGCTGCGCCCGCGTCTCTTTCTGCTCGACGAGCCGCTGGCATCGCTGGACGCCGCGCATAAGGCGGAGATTTTGCCTTATCTGGTCCGGCTGCGCGACGAGGCGGATGTGCCGATGATCTATGTTAGCCACGACGCCGCCGAAGTGCGCCGCATCGCCACCAAAGTCGTGCGCATCGATGCCGGCCGCGTGGTGGCGTCGGGCGGCCTCGACCTTCTGAAAGAAAGCGAAGCGTAAGCGCGACGCGGCCTTAGCCTTCGCCGATGGCGAACCCTGCCGCAAAGTTTGGCGGACTGTTTTCGGCGGTCGCTGCGAACTTCTCGCCTTGTCGCATTTTCTCTTCAGAAAACGGGTCGCCACTTTTCCGGAAAATGCTCTATGATTCGTGATGGTCGTCGCCGCGAACTCAACGCCTCCGCCGCTCCCACAAAAATCAAACGTCCTGGGCGTCATGTGCGGAGCCGGCGCCGCCTTGTGCTGGGCGCTCGGCTTTGTCGCCGCACGCCACGGCATCGATGCCGGGCTCTCGCCGCTGGTCATTGCGCTGCATCGCTATGTTTGGCCGGGATTGGTGCTGCTGCCATTGTCGGCGGCCAACGGTTTTCGCGACTTCAATAATATCGGCTGGAACCGCGCAATTGCGCTGGCCGTGTTCGGCGGGCTGCCGATCGCATTGTTGGCGTATATCGGATATTTGTTTGTTCCGCTCGGCCATGGCGGCATCATCCAGCCGTCCTGCGCCGCGGTCGGCGGTTTGCTGCTGGCGCGCTTCGTCCTCAAAGAACCGTTGCCCGGCCGGCGCATCGCCGGGGCCTGCGTCATCGTCCTCGGCCTTGTCGTCATTGGCGCCGAGGCGCTGCGCACCATCGGCCCGCATGGCGTCGGGGGCGACCTTCTGTTCGTCGCGGCGGGATGCTTTTTCGCCACCTTCGGTATGCTGGTGCGCAAATGGCGGATCGCAGCGCTGCAGGCGACCGCGATCACCAGCGTATTGTCGCTTGCAGGATTGCCGATCCTGCTTTTTGCGTTCGGCAATATGCTTGCCGCTGGTTTTCTGGAGAACTTGTTGCAGGCGGTCGTGCAAGGTGCGCTCGCCGGCGCCGGCGCGATTTTCCTGTTCACCCGCGCCGTCGTGCTGCTCGGCGTTTCGCGCGCGGCAGTGTTTCCGTCGCTGGTGTCGCCGTTCGTGCTGCTGATCGGCTTTTTGGCGCTGGGCATCGTGCCGAGCATCTCGCAGTTCATCGGGCTTGCGGTCGTGCTGATCGGCTTTCGCCTCACGCAGCGGGGATAGCCGCCCGACAGGGTGAAAGGAACAACGCCACTGGCCCCGTCACCACCGGGCTTGACCCGGTGGTCCATGCTGACGTGCGGCTCAGCATGGATTGCCGGATCGTTTGGCACCAAGACGGCGCTGCGCGCCTTTTGTCCGGCAATGACGAAGTGGAGACGCCTCCCTCCCCGCTGCACGGGGGCGGATCATCGCGCCGCCTTGCGGCTCGCCAGAAACTCCGCCATGCGCTCGAGCGCGCGCAAAATATTTTCCGTCGAATTGGCATACGACACCCGCACATAGCCTTCGCCGAGCACGCCGAAATCCGGTCCGCCGATCAACGCCACGCCGGAATCTTCGAGGAGCGCCGAAGCGAGCGGCTTCGCCTTCCAGCCGGTGCGCTTGATGTTGGGGAAGGCGTAGAACGCGCCCTTCGGCGTCGTGCACGATATCCCCGGCAGGCGGTTCAAGCCTTCGACCACGACTTTGCGCCGCCGGTCGAACTCCGCGACCATCTTTGTCACTTCGTCCTGTGGGCCGGTCAGCGCCGCGAGCCCGGCATATTGGGTCGGCGCATTGACGCAGGAATGCAGATTGACTGCGAGCTTGCGCGCGTAATCGTAGAGCTTGCCCGGCCAGACCGCGTAACCGAGCCGCCAGCCGGTCATGGCATAGGTCTTCGACCAGCCGTTCAACAGGATCAGCCGGTCCCGGATCGACGGGTATTGCAAGAGACAAACATGTTTCTCGCCGTCATAGAGCATGTGGTCGTAGATTTCGTCCGACATCAACGCGACGTCGGGGAAGCGCTCGAGCCCGGCCACGAGCTTATCGACTTCGGCTTTCCCCGTCACGCCGCCGGTCGGGTTGGCCGGCGAGTTGACGATCAGGAGCCGCGTGTCCTTGGTGATCAGGCTCAAGGTCTCCTCGGCCGAGAACGCGAAATTGTTTTCCTCGCGGATCGGCACCGGAATCGGCCGCGCGCCGACAAATTCGATCATCGAGCGATAAATCGGAAAGCCCGGATCCGGATTGAGGATGTCGGCGCCGGGCTCGCCGAACATCATGATCGCGGCGAACATGGTCGGCTTGCCGCCGGGAAAGATCATCACCTGATCGGGCGCGACGGCGACCTTAAACCGCTTGTGAAGATCGGCGGCGACCGCTTCGCGCAACGGCAGGATGCCGACCGAGGGTGTATAGCCGTGATGGCCGTCGCGCAGCGCCTTGACCGCCGCCTCGACGATGAAATCCGGGGTGCGGAAATCGGGCTGGCCGATGCCGAGATTGATGATGTCGCGGCCGGCCGCCGCGAGCGCTGTGGCGCGCGCCAGCACGGCAAAGGCGTTCTCCTCGCCGATACGATCGAAAGCGGGAACGGTCTTGAGCATGGGCGGCAGTTCAAGCCTAAGTTCCCGCCGAAGGCAACGTTCGCGCCCATGCTGCATTGCAGTATCAAGGCAATCACAGCGCCGGCAATGAGAAGAGGTTTGCCGCGCCGCTAAATCGGTTATTTTATCCGCCCTGACCGGGATGACTTCTCATGAGCAGTGTGCGTCCAACGACCGCCGACAAACGCAAGACCTTTCGCAAGCTTCACGAGAGCGGATGTTTTGTCATCCCCAATCCGTGGAACGTGGGCACCGCGCGCTATCTCCAGGGGCTCGGCTTCAAAGCGCTGGCGACGACCAGCGCCGGCGTAGCGCATGCGCAAGGCTATCCAGACGGCGGGTTAAGCCGCGATGCCGTGCTCGCCCATTACCGGGAGGTTGCGGAAGCCGCCGACGTGCCAGTGAACGCTGATTTCGAAAACGGCTTTGCCCACGATCCCGACGGCGTGGCCGAGAACGTCACGCGCGCTATCGCGACCGGCGTGGCCGGCCTCTCGATCGAAGACTCGCCGAACGACGGCGGCACGCCGCTCTACGATTTCGCGGCGTCGGTTACCCGCGTGAAAGCGGCGCGCAAGGCCGTCGACCGCGCCGGCGGCGACGTTGTCTTCACGGCGCGCGCGGAAAATTTTATTCGCGGCGTGCCCGACCTTGACGACACCATCAAGCGGCTTAAGGCCTACAAAGACGCCGGCGCCGATTGCCTCTACGCCCCCGGCATCAAGACCCGCGACCAGATCGAAAAGGTGGTGCAGGCGGCGGCGCCACTACCGGTGAACTTCCTCGCCGCTGGCGCGTTCGGCTTTACGGTCGACGATCTAGCCGCGCTGGGCGTGCGCCGGATCAGCGTCGGGGGTTCGCTGGCGCGGGTGGCAATGGCGGCTTTTATCCGGACCGCGACCGAGATCGCCAAGGAGGGAAAGTTCGACGGCTTTGCCGGTCTGATCACCAACGCCGAGCTGAACGAATTCTTCGCCAACGACCGCAAGACGTCGTAGCCGGGTTCGAGCCGGCAAGAAACGCGCGCAAAATAACGTTGAGGAAAATAAGTGAGGAAACATGAGCGATAGGCTTCACGGCAAGGTGGCGCTGGTCACGGCGGCCGGCCAAGGCATCGGCCGGGCGATTGCGGAAAGATTTGCCGCGGAAGGCGCCACGCTGATCGCGACCGACCTCGATGCGAAGAAGCTTGACGGCTTGCGCGGCAAGTTGCGCAAGCTCGACGTGCTGGCGCTCGCCGACATCGAGGCGCTCAACCGCGACGTGACGGGCGAATTCGGGCCGCTCGATATTCTCGTCAATTGCGCCGGCTTTGTGCATCAAGGCACGGTGTTCGACTGCACGGATAAAGACTGGGATTTTTCCTTCGATCTGAACGTCAAATCCATGCACCACACGATCAAGACGTTCCTGCCCGGCATGCTCGGGAAAGAATCCGGCGCGATCGTCAATATCGCGTCTGCGGTGTCGTCGATCCGCGGCGTTCCCAACCGCTACGTCTATGGCACGACCAAAGCCGCGGTGATCGGCCTCACCAAGGCGGTGGCCGCCGATTTCATCAAACAAGGCATCCGCTGCAATGCCGTGTGTCCGGGCACGATCACCTCGCCATCGCTCGGCGAACGCATCGCCGCGGTGTCGAAAGAGACCGGGCGCTCGCACGAGGCGGTGCAAGCGGATTTCGTGGCGCGTCAGCCGATGGGTCGGCTGGGCACGCCCGAGGAGGTCGCCAACCTCGTTCTGTTTCTTGCCAGCGACGAGGCGAGCTACATTACCGGCCAGGCGCACCTCGTCGACGGCGGCATGGCGCTTTAGACGGCGCTTTGACCATGCACATCCTCATCACCGGGGCGGCGGGAATGATCGGGCGCAAGCTCACCGCGCGGCTCATCGCCGGTGGCGCGCTCAACGGCCAGCCAATCGAGCGCCTCACACTGCTTGACGTTGTCGCGGCGCCGCGCCCGGAAATCTCCGCCCGCGTCGACAGCATCGCCGGCGACATCGCCGAACCCGCCACCGCGCGCAATGCGATCGCCGGCCGTCCCGATGTGATCTTCCATCTCGCCGCGGTCGTCTCCGGCGAAGCCGAGCTCGATTTCGACAAGGGCATGCATGTCAACTTCGACGGCTCGCGTGCGCCGCTCGATGCCATCCGCACGACCGGCGACGGCTATCGTCCGCGCCTGGTGTTCTCGTCTTCGATCGCGGTGTTCGGCGCGCCGTTCCCGGAGACCATCCCGGACGATTTTGCGCTCACGCCGCTGACATCCTACGGCGCGCAGAAGGCGGCGATCGAATTGCTGCTGGCCGACTATACGCGCCGCAATTTTGTCGACGGCGTCGGCATTCGCCTGCCGAACATCGTGGTGCGGCCGGGCAAGCCGAACAAGGCCGCGTCCGGTTTTTTTTCCTCCATTATCCGCGAGCCGCTCGCCGGCGAAGAAGCGGTGCTGCCGGTCGCAGAGGGCGTGCGCAACTGGCACGCCAGCCCGCGCGCCGCCGTCGGCTTCCTCATTCATGCCGCCGGCCTCGCCGGCGAAGACATCGCGCCGCGCATCAATCTCACCATGCCGGGGATTTGCTGCACGGTCGCCGAGCAGATCGCTGCGCTCAAGCGGATCGCCGGCGACAAGGTCGCCGCGCGAATCCGCCACGCGCCGGACCCGCTGGTGGCGCGGATCGTCGCCGGCTGGCCGAGCCGCTTTGCGGCGACGCGCGCGCTCGCGCTCGGCTTTAAAGCCGAGGCCTCGTTCGACGACATCATTCGCGCCCACATCGACGACGAGTTGGGCGGCCGGATTGCGGCGTGACACGCGAGGCCCTCTCCCGCGATGCCGTCGAGGCTTAAGGGGAACGGATGCGATTTGATCCGGGTCTCATTCCGGCGACTTTGGTGCGCCGCTACAAGCGTTTCCTCGCCGACGTGGAATTGGAATCCGGCGAGGCGGCGACCGTTCACGTCGCCAATCCGGGCGCAATGACCGGGCTTGAGCGGCCGTTGTCGCGGGTGTGGCTCTCCGATTCACGCAACCCGGAACGGAAATATCCGCTGACCTGGGAACTGGTCGAAACCGATCTCGGCAACGGGCCGGAGCTGGTCGGCGTCAACACCGGCCAGCCGCACCACTTGGTGGCGGAAGCGATCGCTGCCGGGACGATCCCGGAGCTGGGCGGATATGCGTCGGTGCGGCGCGAAATCCGCTACGGCGAAAACTCGCGGATCGATTTTCTGCTCGAAGAGCCGGGGCGGCCGCCCTGCTATCTGGAAATTAAGAACGTCCATCTGATGCGCAAAGCGGGTCTTGCAGAATTCCCCGACAGCGTGACCGAGCGCGGCGCCAAGCATCTGCGCGAGCTGACCATGATGCGCTTAAACGGCGCGCGCGCCGTGCAGCTGTTCGTCATCCAGATCCCCTCGGCGGATCGCTTTGCGGTCGCCAGCGACATCGACCCGGCCTATGCGTCCGCCTTCGATCTGGCGCGCGCGCGCGGCGTCGAGGTGCTGGCCTGGCGCTGCAGTGTGGGTTTGAGCGGCATCGACATCGCCGCGCCGGTCCCGATCGTTGAGGGCACGGGCTAGTGCCGGTTGCTTGCTTTGCCCCTCGACATGCTTACATTTATGCCAGAACTGAACGCTCAAACCGCCAACGCTTAAGACCACGTACGCCATGACTTACGTCGACGCAGCCATCACGCCGCTGCGGAAAACCGGCCAGATCAAGATCCACGGCCCCGCCTCTTTCGCGGGCATGCACAAGGCCGGCCGGCTGGCGGCCGAATGCCTCGACATGCTTGCCGACGAGATCAGCCCCGGTGTCACCACCGAGCATATCGACCGGCTGGTCTACGAATTCGGCCGCGACAACGGCGCGCTGCCGGCGACGTTGATGTACCGCGGCTACCGCAAGGCGACTTGCACGTCGGTCAATCACGTCGTCTGCCACGGCATCCCCGGCGACAAGCCGCTGCGCGAAGGCGACATCGTCAATGTCGACGTGACGCTGATCCTCGACGGCTGGCACGGCGATTCCAGCCGCATGTATGCGGTCGGCGAAATTCCGCGCCGCGCCGAGCGGCTGATCGAAGTCACCTACGAAGCCATGATGCGCGGCGTCGCCGTCATCAAGCCCGGCGCCACCACCGGCGATATCGGCCATGCCATCCAGACCTTTGTCGAAGCGCAGCATATGAGCGTGGTGCGCGACTTCTGCGGCCACGGCCTCGGCCGGCTGTTCCACGACGAGCCGAACATCGTGCATGTGGGCCGGCCCGGCGAAGGCATCGTGCTCAAGCCCGGCATGTTCTTTACCGTCGAGCCGATGATCAATCTCGGCCGGCCGCATGTGAAGGTGTTGTCGGACGGCTGGACCGCGGTCACCCGCGACCGCTCGCTCTCGGCGCAGTTCGAGCATTCGGTCGGCGTCACCGACACCGGGGTCGACGTCTTCACCCTGTCACCGAAGGGCTACACCAAGCCGCCGTACCGGGCTTAAGCCGCTGCGCGCGTCGGCGCGGCGCGGTTTACCCGCAGACAAAGACCTTCAGTGCTGCGAACAACGCCTTCGGGTCCCACAGACCCTGATAAACCGGCAGCGGCGGCGGGCCGCGCTTGAGCAAGGTGTAAATCACCTCCCACGCCGAACGGACCGAGTATTCGATGGTAAACGCGATGTCTCTGGGCATCTCGACGTACTGGCCGATGAGCCCGAGATTGGTCGATCCCTGGGGAACCGGCGGCGGCCGGTCGCCGCTCTTGCGCGGCAACCAGATGTTGTTGACGTAAGGCGTGTTGCACGGGATGCAGATCGACGTCGCCATGATCTCATCCATTTTGTTCTTGAACGGCAGGTGCTGCAGCGTCTCCCGTAGAATTTCTTCGCCGGTGCATTCGTACATCCATTTTTCCACGAAATTGCCGCGACGCTCCGGATGAAGTCCGTAACCCCACCACAGGCTCATGCCGGCCGGCTGCCCTTTGACTTCGGGCTGGTGGAAGATCGATAGCGTCAGCACCCAGTTCGAGTCCCTCAAGGTCACAAGCCCGCCGCGCCCAGGGGCGCTGTCGGTCAGCTCGGTCATCTGGTTGACGAATTCGGTGCCGGCATCGGTGACAGTGAAAATGATCCAGCGCGAGTCGGTTATTTTGTCCGCGCCGAAGAACGTGCCGGGATTGCCGAAGGCGGTGCGGCCCCGCGCCAGGCGCTGCCATAGCGCCCAGGTCCGGTCGGTCGACGGCGCGTTCGGCGCCGTCTTCATCGATCCCGGGGCCATGTCGGCGTTCTGCGATCCGGTGGTCACGAGCACGAGGTCGTCCGGCGCGACCGCAACCGACGTCGTAGCCCCGCCGCGCTCATACTCGATCCGATCGACAGTCATGCGGTCGGGTGACGGCGCAAACGCGATATCCTTCACATAGGCGCCGGTGAGGAAGTTCACGCGATGCGGAGTGAGCCACGCGACCAAGGGTTCGATGAAGCCTTGGTGCTGGTTGAGCGAGGTGCGCATCACGCCCGTCATGTCCGACAAGTGCCCGAACAAATACAGAAAGCGGTTCATGTAGCGCTGAAACTCGATCGCGCTGTGCTTGGGCAGCGTCCCCATGATCGACGCCCACAGGAACCAGAATTCCTTCTCGAAAAACGGCTGCGGAAAGTACTCGTCGATGCGCCGCCCCTCCATCCACCCTTCCGGCGTCAGCATGAAGCGCGTGAGGCGCAACCCATCCATAAAGCTCAGGCCGTAGCGCGCACTGTGGATGATGCTGCCGTCGTCATGGATGAGATGCGCGTGGTCACCATACGGCTTGGTGGTATTGAAATTGAAAAACTCCTCCGTGACGGACTTGGTAGCATCGGTCGCGGAGGGAATCGATTTGAGCAGATCGAAGGTGCACCGGTATTCCTTGTCGAAGACGGAGCCCGGCAGATTGTAGCCGCTCTGTGCATCGCCCTGGAGAAAGAAGCCGCCGCCGAGTACGTCATCCGCTTCGTAGATCGTGATGTCCGCCCCGGGCACTTGCGCGTTGCGGATGAGCAACGCAGCCGCGACCAGTCCACCAAATCCGCCACCGACGATATGCGCTTTCACTGCCCCCTCCCCTGCTACGGCGACGCACCCCCATTGAGGAGCTGTCCTGCCTGTTCGATCTCTGGAAACTCCCGCGTCGGCGAAAAGCCTTCTAGCGCCGGGGCGAGCACCGCATGTGCGTCGGCAGCGCGACCGGTCGAGTGATAAAGCTTCGCCAGCGACAGCGCCGCGCGCAGCTCGAAGCTCTTTGCCTTCTGCTGTTGCGCGACCGCGATCGCGGTGCGGAAAGCGTCTTCGGCCGGCGCCGTGTCCGCCGAGTTGAGGTTCAACAAGATCTCGCCGCGAGTGCTATGCAGGAAGGCGTCGGTCCAGCGCTCGCCAGTGTGCTGCGCCAGCGACAGCGCTTCATCGATGCGCGCCGCAGCGCTTTCGCTTTCACCTGCGGTTTCGACCTCGATCGCGGCGAGCAGGCCCAGGAACAAGGGGACGTAGTATTTGTTGCCCTCGGCCATGTAGGCAGCGATCGCCTCTCGAAATTCATTTTGGTTGGCGGAATTTCGGTCGAGCGATGCCCGCGCCCAGCCGGCGCAGACGCGGGCCAATATCAAAAATAATTTGGTCCCATGCTCTTGAGCCACCGCCAGCAGCCGTTCCGCGGCGCCGCGGGCCGTTTCCGGGTCATTTTGTATGATCGCGAAGACAGTCTCATAACTGTAGGCGACGCATTGATCGGGAATGTCGGAAGCCGACACCGCGCGCGCGACAGCCTCGTCAATCAGGCTTTGGGCGCGCGCAACTTCGCCGCGGATCCAGAAGGTATGGGCGAGGTAGGACTTGGCGGCGACGACCATGTCATGCCCGACGCGGAAATTCCCGCTCTCGGCGCTGCTCAGCGCCTGTTCGAGCAGCGTCTGGGCTTTGGCAAAATCGCCCTGCATGTGATGCGTCAAACCGAGAACACGTTGGGCAAACGCCGCCTCTTGCGCGCGTCCGCCACGCTCGGCGTCGTCAAGCAGACTCTCGGCAAGACTCTGCGCCGCGGTGTATTCACCGCGCAGCAAATTCCCAAGGCATTGGCCATAGTAGATTTTGAGCCGCTCAGCGGTGTCTTCGATGCCGCTGGCGAGTTCCTCGGCGCGCGTGAACGCAGCCTTCGCTTCCTTGTTGGCATAGCCCTTCGACCACAGCAGCGCCTGGCCGTAGCTCGTCTGCAGCTTCAGCCGGCGCGCGCGCGCCGCCGCGGCGTCTCTAACCGCATCGGTCGCGGCGAGCGCGGCGAGCAGCGTTTGCGCTTCCGCGATCTCTGAAAACTCCGGCGTCGGCGCAAAGCCTTCCAGCGCGGCGGTGAGTACGGCATGGGCGTCGGCCGCGCGGTTTGTAGTCTGATAAAGTTTTGCGAGCGGCAGCGCCGCACGCAGCTCGAAATTCTTCGCCTTTTGTTGTTGCGCAACCGCAATGGCGGTGAGGAAGGCGTCTTCCGCCGGCGCCGTGTCCGCCGGATGGCGCTTCCATAAAATTTCCCCGCGGATACGGTGCAGGAGGGCGTCGGACCAGTGATCGCCCGTTTGTTCCGTCAGCGTCAGCGCACCCTCGACTCGGGTCAAAGCTCCCTGCAGGTCTTGCCGCTCAGCTTCGAACTCGGCTAACAGGCCTTCAAAGAAACCAACGGCCAACTTGTTTCCGCTGCCGGCATATGTGGCAAGCGCACGCCGGAGTTCAGTCGCCCCACCCTCGCGACCGCTACGCCGCGCCTGCGCCCAGCCGGCGCAAAGCGCACCAGTCAACGCAAAGATCGCGATTCCGTTTTTCTGGCTGAGTTCGACCACGATCGTCGCGGCCCGGCGCACCGCGTCGACGTCGCCCCGAAGTATCTCGACCAATGCCTGGTACCAACGAACGTTGATCAGGCTTGGGGTATGTCCAACCTGGGTTGCGCGCTCGATCGCTTCCTCCACCAAGCGTCGCGACTCGTCAACGTCGCCGAGTATCCAAGATGCGCAGGCGAGAAAGCCTGCCGCCGTTGAGCCGGGATCGATGCCAAAGAGAGCCCGCGCTTCACGATCGCGCTCAGGAGCAGAGGCCTTGAGCGCCTCTTTAAGGTGGAATCGTGCCGTGACGAATTCACCTTGGAAGAGGCACGTCAGGCCCACACAGCGGTGGGCAACCGCCGTTTCGATGAGCCTTTCTTCCGCCTCGGCCTCGCGCAGGAAAGTCTCCGCTGCCGCCCGCGTCGTTGCTTGATCGCCCGAAAAGTTTCCGAGCCACAGCCCGTAATAGGCTACGAAACGCTCGGCGATATTGCCGGTATCTGCCGCCAGTTCCCGGGCGCGGTTGAAGGCTACTTTGGTTTCCTCCGCCGCGAAGCCGCGGGACCACGCCAACGCTTGGCCGTAACTGGTCTGTAACTTAAGTCGTTGGCTTCCCGAGGCCGCCGCGACAGCGCCGCGCGCCGTTGGCGGCGTGCCGGTCTTGTCCGCCAATGCGATCGCCTTGCCGAGATGCGAAATCGCCTCCTGAAAGGCGGAGCGGCGCAGCGCCTGGTCGCCGGCCTTGCCCCACCACTCGATCGCCGCATCGGTCATGCCGGCTTGCGTAAAGTGATGCGCCAAGACTTCCGGCTCGGCAGCAGCCGTGTCGGCAAAGCGGTCGCGCAAAATTTCGGCGGCACGGCGGTGCAGCACCTGGCGGCGGCTCTTGAGCAGATTTTCATAAGCCGCGTCCTGGATGAGCGCGTGCTTGAAGCGGTAGTCGCTGTCCGGCGGTGAGCCCTGCGCCAGCACGATGTCGGCGTCGGCGAGCTTCGTCAGCGCAGCTTGCAGCGAAGCATCGTCCATGCCGGCGACCGCCTGCAGCAGCTTGTAGGAAAAGCTGCGGCCGATCACCGAGCCGATCTGCGCGACTTCACGCGCGGGCCCGAGCCGGTCGAGCCGGGCCATCAACGATTGTTGCAAGGTCGGCGGAATAGCGTGGATACCGCCTTGTCCGTCACGCTCAAGCAGAAGCCGTGTCACCTCTTCCACGAACAGCGGCACGCCGCCGGTGCGCGCGGCAACGTCGTCCACGACCTCGCGCGGCAGCGCGTGGCGGGCGGAGAGTTCGCCGACCATGTCGCGCACCTGAGCGCGGTCGAGCGGCGCCAGCGAAAGCGCGCCGTGATGCGAGCGCATGCTCCAGGGCGGACGGAATTCCGGCCGCGTCGTCGCCACAATGAAAAGCGGCGCAAGCGCGCCCTGCTCGGCAATGCCGCGCAAGACATCGAGCGTTGTCGGGTCGGCCCAATGCAAATCCTCGAACGCCAGCACAATCGGCTGCACTTTGGCGCCGGCCATTACCCAGGTGGTCAGCGCCGCCAATTGCCGGCGGCGCAGTTCATCGCCGGCCAGAGCCGGCAGGCGCTCCCTGGCAAGCGGCATGCCGAGGAGCGACGCCAGAAGCGGCAGCAACTCCGCCGGATCGAGCTTCACCTGCGCCAAGGAGCTTTCAAGGTCGGCAAGCCGCCGATCGGCCGGCACGTCGGCGCCGCCGAAGCGTTGCCGGCCCCATTCGGCGATCGGATGCAATGGCGTATTTTGCAGAAGCTGCGAGCAACTCCATTCCACCCAGGTGTGCGGGGTCTCGGACAGCCGGGCATGAAATTCCTCAAGCAACCGCGATTTGCCCAAACCGGGCTCGCCGACGATCATCACCAATTGCCCATCGCCGTCGCTCGCGCGCTGCCAGCGCCGCATCAGCATCGTCATCTCGTCGTCGCGGCCGACCAGCGGGGTCAGATTGCGCTGTCCGGAGCGGCGGCCGCCGCCACTGGCGCGCACAAGCTTGAACAGCGCCGTTGGTCCGGGCACGCCCTTGAGCGTGTGCTTGCCGTGATCTTCGGCGACGAACAATCCGGCGGTTTGGCGCTGGACGCGGGACGTGATGAGGACGGCGCCGGGCTCGGCGAGCGCCTGGACCCGCGCGGCGATGTTGGCGACATCGCCGTAGATCTCGCCGGCGGCGTCGACGACTGCGGATCCGGTTTCAAGCCCGATACGGGCTTGTAGCTTCGGTTTGCCGGTGCCGGCGTTTTTTGCATTGAGCTCGACCAACGCGCGCTGGATCGACAGCGCGGCGCGGGCCGCGCGCTCGGCATCGTTTTCGTGCGCCACCGGATATCCGAATAAGGCGAGAATGCCGTCGCCGAGTTTTTTGGCGACATGCCCGCCCATGTCGGTGACTGCAGCGGAAGCGGCGTCGAGATACGCATTGACGAGATCGCGCCATTCCTCGGCGTCGAGTTGCGCGGAAATACCGGTTGAGCCCACAAGGTCGCAGAACATCACGGTCAGGTAACGGCGCTCGCCGGCGGCTTCCGGACCGGCGATGGCCGCGGCCTCTGCCGGCGCCGCGGGCGGCGGCGGTATTTGCGGGTGCGGCTCCTGCCCGGCTGGCGCTGCCGCCGCTCCTCCATTCAAGGCCGCGATGGCGCGCAAAATTTTGCGCCGATGGCCAAGCGAGGCGACGCCGATCTTTTCCAAATCCTGATCGGTCAGTTCGGGGAGGATCGAATAATCGATGTCGTTGTCGGCAAAGCGCTGCGCGTAGGCGGACAGGCCGAGCTTTTCGAGCCAGTCGACAATCTGCTGCATCGGCGGTCCTCTGCCGATTGAACGGCAACCGTCCGCGGGGAGTTTACCAGCACTCCCCGGAACGTTGTAGCTATCCGCGAGGCGCGCAGGAGAGCGCGCCTCGCGGTGCTATGGGCCGCCTGCCGACGTGTAGGCCCACCGCAGGAACGTCACACCCGGCACATTAAAATAGTGTGATCGGGCCTTGATGATCTGATGGGTTTTGGTTTGATTAATGGCAATAAACGGTACGACGGGGGTTGCCATGAAAAAGGTACTGCTCGCCGCCGCTGCATCCGCATCGATTGCCGCCATGATTAGCGCCATGACGCCGTTGAACGCGCAGCAGACTGCGGCCAAGGACCAGATCATTGGCAGCTGGAAGGTTCTCAACCTCAAGGCGACGACCGGGGATAGGTCGTTCACCCTCTTGGGGACCAGGTGGCGGGTTATGTCACCATTACCGCCACGCGGTTTTGGTTATTGTTCTTCGATGCGACGCGAAAAGCGCCGGCAGCACCAGCGCTGACCGATGCTGAAGCTGTCGCGATGATGAAGACGCAGGTGGCTTGGACCGGCAAATACACGACTGCCGGGCAGACCGCGGACGGCATCAAGCTGACCGCTCCCGTCGATGCCGCATCCAGTCAGGCGATCTTCGATACCGATCGGGTGTACTTCATCAGGGTCGACGGCGACAAAATGTCGGTGAAATCACCCGGGGTGATTGTGCCGATGACCGGCGCAACAAGCATCGTCGAGTTTGAACTCGTGAAGGCCAACTGAGGTACGGCGAGTAACCCGGATTGAGTGTTAGCGAAATCCGGGGCCGGCCGCGAAGTTTGCCCGTCGGCGGTCTCTGCCGATTCAACGGCACGCGGCGGGACCGAATTTACCAGCGCTCGCTACGACTTTGTACCGATCCGTCCGGCACTCGCAGGTCCGACTGCGATTAAGCGTCATGGCTTGAATGGCCTGCTATATCGCATCGTCCAGATCGGGACCTGGCCGGGTCCGTACTCATTTCCGATCCACGGTGAGCCGCAGATATGCAGATAGGCGTAAGGGGTGCCGTCGAACATCACCCACGCGCCCGCGTCTCTCACGGTGTTGGGCAGGCCGCAACGTTTGGCCTCGTAAGGCCAAATGATCATCCAGTGAGGACCAATCGGAATAGCGGGACTCGTTGTATCGAAGGGATCGGTATTGCTGTGCTGCGTCGCGCCGCACAGCATGTATATAAGACCCGGGCCCGCATTCGTCGGCTTGGGCTTCTTGGCCCTGATGTCCATCATCCATTGCATGCCCATCGGATCGGCGCACATCGGAACATTGCCGGTCTCATTCTCGTCTCCGGGAAAGCAGACCCAATCGTTGGTGCCTTGGCGGAGGATGATGAGACAGCCGTCGGCACCCATTTCCGCAACTGTTGCATCTTTGGTGATTTCGCGCGGGCCAGACAACATCGCTCTTGCGATTTTGGCGCCGAGGACACGGTCCTGCTCTGACGCAGGAACCGCTTGTCCGGGCGGCATCATGGCGATGGCGCTATTGCTGTAGGCGCCTGATGCGCCGGCCTGGTCGGGCGAACCGGGCGTGTCATCGCGCTTTTCATCGCGCTTGATCGTTGCCATGTGAACTCCTTCTGACTCACCCCTGCCTCATTGAGGTTTTGCCCGTGCCATCGTCTATGGCCTTCCGTTGGGCAAAGTCGATTATGCGAGGGTGTTACTCGTTGTGCCTCGGGACCGGCCCCGTTGGTTCAACCCATCTTACACGCTCTTAAGCCACACGCGGGCGCCCTTGCCCCCGGCCGTCGCGCTTGGCTATGCTGAAAAGCGATTTGCGGGCGTAGTTCAG
>CAYWNY010000024.1:0-31030 GCA_964459765.1 uncultured Hyphomicrobiales bacterium
GCCGGTCTGCCGGTCGCCGATGATCAGCTCGCGCTGGCCGCGGCCGATCGGAATGAGCGCGTCGATCGCTTTCAATCCGGTCGCCATCGGTTCGTGCACCGATTTGCGCGGAATAATGCCGGGCGCCTTGACGTCGACGCGCGCACGATGGTCGGCCTTGATCGGCCCTTTGCCGTCGATCGGTTCGCCGAGCGCATCGACCACGCGGCCAAGCAAACCCTTGCCGACCGGCACTTCGACGATGGCGCGCGTGCGCTTGACGGTCTGGCCTTCCATGATCTGGCGGTCGGAGCCGAAAATCACGATGCCGACGTTGTCGGCCTCGAGGTTGAGCGCCATGCCTTTAACGCCGCTCTCGAACTCGACCATTTCGCCGGCCTGCACGTTATCGAGGCCGTAGACACGGGCGATGCCGTCGCCGACCGACAACACCTGGCCGACTTCGGAAACCTCGGCCTCCTCGCCGAAATTTTTGATCTGCTCTTTGAGGATGGCGGAAATTTCCGCGGCGCGGATATCCATTATCGAGCCTCTTTCATGGCGTGTTTGATCGCATGGAGTTTGGTGCGGAGCGAAGTATCGATCATGCGGCTGCCGAGCTTGACGACGAGTCCGCCGATGATCGTCGGATCGACTTTCACCGCCAAATCCACGTCCTCGCCGCTGATGGTTTTGAGCGCGCTCTTTATGGCGGCGGCGTGATCGTCTTTGAGCGGCTCGGCGACGGTGATTTCGGCCGTGGCTTCGCCTTTGTGCTGGGCGACCAATTCGCGATAGCCGCGAACCATCTCTCGCGCCGCAAACAGTCGGCGGTTCTTGGTCACAAGCTTGAGGAATCGCGCCGCAAGTCCGCCGATCCCGGCGCGGTCGAGCACCACCGAGAGCGCCTGCAACTGTTCGTCGGCGGAAAACACCGGGCTACGAACCAGCCGCGCAAGGTCGGGATTCTCGGCAACGAGCGCGTCGAAGCGCTCCAGATCGGCCTTCACGGCGTCGATCGCATTGGCGTCGCGCGCCAAGTCGAACAGCGCCGTCGCGTAACGGCCGGCCATGCCGGACACAAGAGTTTCTTCGCCTGCCACTTCGCGGTTTCTCGTTTCGCGTTCGTTTGAGTTTTTCCGCAAGGTCCGCGACCGGCGTGAAAGGTCGGCGCAAGCCTTCGGAGCCTCAGGGATTCAGGCGGGACTCGGGATGAAGAGGCGGCAGCGGGAGTGCCCCCGCGACCCCGCAAAAATCGCGGTTTTGCTAACACACCGCGCAGTGCGGTGCAACACGCCGAAACACATGGCGATGCAGGCAAAAGCAGTATTGTCCCGCGCTTGCACGAGGGCAAGCGCTCATGCACGCTAAATCGCAGCCGGGTTCTCTCCATGTCCATAGACCGCAGCCGGGAAGGCCACGAAGTCGGCGGCCTCGCCAGGTTCTTTTGCCTGCTCTTTCTGGCCGGCGTCGCTATGCGGATCACGCTGCTCGCCGTGCCGCCGGTGATCCCGCTCTTGCACGAAGAGCTGCATATGTCGGAGACCCAGATCGGGCTTTTGATCGGGCTGCCGCTCGCCGTCTTCGCCATTGCCGCTGTTCCGGGCTCACTGTTTATTGCCCGCATCGGCAGCCGGCTGGCGGTGACCATCGGCGTAGCATTTGCCGCGCTCAGTAGCGGCGCGCGCGGCGCGGCCATCGATGTGTGGACGCTCTATGCGGCGGCAACCGCGACCGGCCTCGGCATCGCCATCATGCAGCCGGCGATGCCGCTTTTGGTGCGCGAATGGCTACCGGCACGCATGGCGCTCGGCACCATCGCCTATTCCAGCGGCATGGTCATTGGCGCGACCTTGCCGCCGACGCTGACCCTGGGATTTGTGTTGCCGCTCCTCGGCGGGTCGTGGCGACTCAATTTCGTGCTCTGGGCGCTGCCGGCGGCGCTCATCGCGCTGGTTTTCTTCGTCTTCAGTCTCAAGGAGAGCGCCGCGGATCGCAAAATCGATCGCGCGCTTGGCGGCGGATTGTGGCGGCCGGATTGGAAGAGTCCGCTGGTGTGGCTCCTCGGCCTGACTTTCGGCGCCAACAGTGCACCGTTCTTCGTCGCCAACGCCTTTCTCGGCGATTATCTCGTCAGCCAGGGACAAGGACAGCTTCTCGGAGCGGCCTTGAGCGCGCTAAACGGCGCGCAAATCATCGGCCTCGTTGTGTTGATCATGATGGCCGGCCGGCTGCAGGGCCGGGCATGGCCTTTTCTGGTGTTGGGTCCGGCCATGCTGGCGGCCTTTCTCGGGTTGATTTTCGTGCCCGCGCCGCTTGCGATAATTATCTGCGCCGGCGTGGTGGGCTTCGGCACGGCGATCACCATGACCGCGGTGCTGGCGTTGCCGCCGCTTCTGGCCGCGCCGGGCGACGTTTCGCGCACCGCTGCCGGCATGCTTACGATCAGCTACACCTGCGCCATTGTCATTCCGACCATCTGCGGTGCGCTGTGGGACCTGACCGGTCTGGCGTGGACGACATTCATCCTGCCCTGTGTTTGCTGCATCGGCCTCGCAACCATCGGCACGATCACGGCAAGGCATCCGCCGGCGGCAAAAGCGCCCGGCCGATGAGGGATCGGCCGGGTTACCTTACGTTTGCGCGTGATCTTTTTGCCCGGTCTCAGCGGCGGGCGCCGTTGCGCCGGCGCTGCCGAGCGCGTTCGGCGGCCTCGCGCCGCTGGCGTCGGGCGTTTTGCTGCTCCCGCTCCATTCGGCGGCCGAGTTCGGCGTTCCAGTAGAAGCGGCCGAACTCGGCGCGGGTCGTTTGGGTCGCAAACCGCGCCCGCCGCGCTTCTTCGTTCACCGGCGGGCGCCGGAGCTGCGCTGGCTTTGTTTCCTGCGGCGGCTTAACCCGCCCTTTGCGATATTCGGGATTTTTCAGATCATCGATGTCCACTCTCTGCCTCGTCGGCTCGAACCGACGACCGCCGGAGGCGGCCGCCCGCGCGCGCAGACGTGCGAATGCACGCGGCGTCGGCGCGGGTCGGGTGGGAGAAAGTGGCTAGAGGCTCATGGAAGCCGCCTGCATGGCAGCACTTCGCGGCGGAATGTTGACGGCTCTGACAGCGACCGGCAGGAGTACGTGGCAATGGCAACGCGCCCGCAAAAAACCGCGCGCAGGGTAGGGAGGTCAAAGCAGCGGCTGCTGCCGACCGATCGCATCGCTTATTCGGCCATCACCGAACGTCCTACGCTGCAACTCCCTGACGGCGCCCGGATGGCGGTCTGGGTCATTGTCAATGTCGAAGAATGGGATCCGACGCAGCCGATGCCGCGCACGGTGCTCACGCCGCCGGCCGGCGGTTCGCCGATGCCGGATGTGCCCAATTGGGCGTGGCACGAATACGGCAACCGCGTCGGCTTCTGGCGTTTTATCGATGTGTTCGACGCCTTGTCCGTTCCGGCGGTGTTGGCGATCAACGGCTCCGCGCTCGCCGCCTATCCGCCGATCGTGCGCGCCGCGGTCGACCGCAACTGGGAGTTCATCGGTCACGGTTTCACCCAACGCAACATGCAGAAAGTGACGAACGAGCGCGCCGACATCCGGCGGACCTGCCACGTCATTCGCGAGGCAACCGGCAAAGCGCCGCGCGGCTGGCTCGGCCCGGGCCTAACCGAGACCTGGGAGACGCCCGATCTGTTGGTCGAAGAGGGTTACGATTATGTCGCCGACTGGGTACTCGACGATCAGCCGGTCTGGCTCAAGACCAGAGGCAAGCCGCTGCTCAACTTGCCCTACACCCAGGAATGCAACGACGTCGCCATGATGCTCATCCAGCACCACAAGGCATCCGAATATTGCGATCGCGCGCTCGATCAGTTCGAGCAGATCTACGCCGACGCCGCTGCCTCGGCGCGCGTCATGGCGCTGGTGGTGCATCCCTACATCATGGGCGCGCCGCACCGGGTGAAGTATTTCCGCCGGGCGCTGGAGGTCATGCGCGAAAAGCGCGACGTCAAATTCTGGACCGGCGCGCAGATTGCCGACTGGTTTCTCGGCGCAGGGCCGAAACCGTCATGACCGTCCAGCAGCAAACCGAAGGCAAGCCCGCAGCAATGGCCGCCGACCTGCAGGCGCGGCTGATGCTGCTCGGGCTCTGCCTGATCTGGGGCCTCACCTGGCCGATGATGAAAATCGCGCTGAATGAGGTTCCACCGCTGTCGATGCGCGTCGCCACCGCAGGCGTCGGCTCGGTGACTTTGCTGGCCATCTGCCTGGTTGGGCGCCATGGCCTTTGGGTGGGCTCGGCGAAAGCCTGGGCGCACATCGTCGTCGCCTCGTTTCTCAACGTGATCGGCTTCGCCCTGTTCAGCGCTTTTGCCCAAGTGGCGGCGGCGACGTCACGGGTCGCAATTTTGACCTACGCCATGCCGATCTGGGTGCTGGTATTGGCTTGGGCCTTTCTCGGCGAACGCCCGACCCGCATCCAGGCGATTGCCATAACTCTTTGTGCCGTCGGTATCGCGGTGCTGATCGCGCCATTGGCGACGACCGGCGTGCCGCTCGGCCTGTTGTTGGCCATCGGCTCGGGTTTCAGCTGGGCCGCCGGCACGGTCTACATCAAATGGGCACGGATCGAGGCCGATCCAATCGGCGCGACCAGCTGGCAGATGACGATCGCGTTTTTTGTCATTACCGCGTGCATGCTGATTTTCGACGGCCGGCTGCAGCTTGGCGCGGCGCACGCCGACGCATGGCTCGCGATACTTTTTGTCGGCGTATTCGGCAATGCCATCGCCTACGCCATGTGGTTCACCATCATTCACCGCGTGCCGGCGCTAACCGCGACGCTCGGTATTGTCGCCATCCCGGTGATCGGGGTCGTGTCTACCGTTTTGATCATCGGCGATCGGCCGACCGCCGCCGATAGCGTCGGCTTCGCGTTCATTTTGGCCGCGTCGCTGTGCGCGCAGATCCCGGCGTCGGTATTCCGCAGATTTAGCCGCTGACGCGTTGCGCCAATTCGGCGATGCGAGTGACCATCGCGCTTGCCGGGTCGGAAAGCGCATCAATGACGGTGAAGTGGTTGCCGGGCACTTCGGCGTAGCGCGTTTGCGCGCTCGCCCGCCAAGTGTCCGCCAGCGTCCGGCTTTGGCGCTTAAACGCATTGGTCTCGAGGTCGCCAACGGCGGCGTCGAACGCGCGGCCCGGCGGCATTGGCCAGAACAACGGCGAAAGGCTGCGCGCGTCGTCGGCGCTTAGTTGTAAGTCCTGGTTGATCGGCAAGCCGGTCAATGGGGTGAGATCGAACAGCCCGGAAACGGCGTAGCCGACGGGCACGAGTTCGGCGGGCGCTTTCGGATAAAGCGCCGGCCAATCGGTTGCGACCATGGCGCCAGTGAGATGTCCGCCGGCCGAGTGGCCGCTGACGAGGATGCGACGGCCGTATCGCTGCCATAGAAAAAGACA
The DNA here is from genome assembly GCA_964459765.1 of uncultured Hyphomicrobiales bacterium. Classification (GTDB taxonomy): domain Bacteria; phylum Pseudomonadota; class Alphaproteobacteria; order Rhizobiales; family Xanthobacteraceae; genus BOG-931. The sequence continues at coordinate 5,434 of CAYWNY010000024.1, forward strand.
AGCCCGGCGTATTTGCTCGATGATGTTGGCGATGGTGACGATCGGGCAAAGATCGTAGCCGACCACAGCTACGGCAAAGCCGTGTTCGATCAGGCCGCGGGCATGATGACTGTGAAAAGACGGATCAAACGCGCGCCAATAGCCGCCGTGGATGAACATCGTGAGCGGTGCCCCTTCGCCTGCGTCCGGGAAAAACAGGTCGATGAACTGGCGCGGCGTGTCGCCGTAGGAGAGGCCAAGCTCGACCTTGCCGCGCTTGAGCATTTCGGCGCGATAATCTTCGGCCTGACGCGTCCAGCGTGCAAAAATCGCGTCGTGATCCGGCACGCTGATGCGTGGACTATACTCGGTCGCAAGATCGGCATCGGCCATTGGCGTTCCCTTAGCGGTTTCGCGCGCGACATTGCGCTACGGCCGTTGCGCGGGCAAGTCGCGCGCCATAAGACAAAGCTCTTCGGGCGAAAGGTCGGCGATGAAGGTAGACGGCAAACCGATGCGGACGATCTGGCTGGAGCCGGACGGCTGGTCGCTCGGCGTCATCGATCAGACCGCGCTGCCGCACCGCTTGGTCATCGCCCGGTTGACGACGCTGCAAGAGGCCGCGCACGCGATCCGCGCCATGGTGATCCGCGGCGCGCCGCTGATCGGGGTCACCGCCGCCTACGGCATGTGCCTGGCGTTGCGTGAAGACGCCTCCGACGAGGGTCTCGAACGGGCCTACGCAGCGCTCCTCGCTACGCGCCCGACCGCCATCAATCTGAAATGGGCGCTGGACGAGATGACGGCTGCGGTACGCAACCGGCCGCGTTCGGAACGGACCGCGGCCGCGTACAAGCGTGCCGCCGAAATCAGCGAAGAAGACGTCGCGATCAATACCGGCATCGCGCGGGCCGGCCTGCCGCTGATCGAGGCGATTGCCGCCAAGAAGAAACCGGGCGATCGGGTGAATGTGCTCACCCACTGCAACGCCGGGTGGCTCGCGGCGGTCGATATCGGCACCGCGACTGCGCCGATCTACCTGGCGCATGACAAAGGCGTGCCCATTCACGTCTTCGCCGACGAAACCCGTCCGCGCAATCAAGGCGCCTCGCTCACCGCCTGGGAACTCGGCCAGCACGGTGTGCCGCACACCCTGATCGCGGACAATACCGGCGGTCACCTCATGCAGCACGGCATGGTCGATATCGTCATCGTCGGCACCGATCGTGTCACTGCCAATGGCGATGTCTGCAACAAGATCGGCACCTATCTGAAGGCCCTTGCCGCGCGCGACAACAATGTGCCGTTCTACGTTGCGCTGCCGTCACCGACCATCGACTTCACCGTTGCCGACGGCGTCGCCGAGATTCCCATCGAACAGCGCAGTCCCGACGAAGTGGCAACCATGACCGGTCGTACCGCCGACGGTCGGATCGAGACCGTGCATATTGGTCCGCCCGGCACTCCAGCGGCGAATTACGGGTTCGACGTCACGCCGGCACGGCTTGTCACCGCTCTGATCACCGAGCGCGGCGTGGTGGCGGCTTCCCGCGAGGCGCTGAAAGGGGCTTTCCCGGAGCGCGCCGGCGCGGCAAAATGAGCCTTCAGTATTCGGTTGCGCAGTCGGAGTTGGTGACGTGCGTAAGCTCGAAATTCGGCCTTCGCCGAACCCGCTTCCCGGAATCCTGACGATGAGCGTCAATCTCTTGCCGGCGGCGCCGCCGGTGGATGGGCGGCAATCGCCGACCGCAGCGGCCATCGCGCGCGGCACTGCGCGCTTCCTGCACGCACTCGGCTATTCGGTGGTCAGCGAATTGCCGCTGCCGTCGGGACGGCGCGCCGATCTGGTCGCGCTGGGCGGCGACGGCGAAATCCTCATCGTCGAGATCAAATCGTCGGTCGCCGATTTCCGCGCCGACCAGAAATGGATGGACTATCGGCTGCACTGCGACCGCCTGTTCTTCGCGACCATCCTCGACGTGCCGAGCGAGATATTTCCGACCGATGCCGGTTTGATCGTCGCCGACGCCTTCGGAGCGAGCATCGTGTATGAGGCTCCCGAGTACCGGCTCATTGCGGCGCGGCGCAAGACCGTGATGTTGCGCTTCGCCCACGCGGCGGCGTTGCGCTTGCAGGCGCTGGCCGATCCGCAAGGGCCTTATGGCGGCGAGATATAAAGGCTGATCGTCGTCGCTAGCCGGGAGGACGTCATGCATTGGACGCTTCGTCTGAGCTTCTGCGGGCTTGCGCTGTTGGCACTGGCGCTGTCGGCAGGGGCCGCGTGCGCGCAGGACAAGACCTTCGAGCTCAAACTGTCGCATTGGGTGCCGCCGGCCCATCCGCTCCAGAAAGCGATGGAAGATTGGGGCGCCTCGATCGAAGCGGATTCCGGCGGCACCATCAAATACAAAGTCTATCCGGCGCAGCAGCTCGGCAAGGCCTTCGACCACTACGACATGGCGCGCGACGGCATTGCCGACGTGGCCTATGTCAGTCCGGGCTATCAGCCGGGCCGCTTCCCGATTTTCGACGCTGCCAACCTGCCGTTCATGTTCGCCAACGCCAAGGGCGGCTCGGCAGCGCTCAATGAGTGGTATCGGAAATATGCCGCCGCCGAGATGAAGGACGTCAAATTCTGCTTCGCCTTCGCGCACGATCCCGGCTCGTTCCATTCGCGGACCAAGAAAATCGTCGTGCCCGACGACATTAAAGGCATGAAGATCCGCCCGGCGCATGCCACCATGGCGTCACTCGTCGTCTCGCTCGGCGGCAACAACGTGCAATCTTCCGCGCCAGAGGTGCGTGACATTCTGGAAAAGGGCGTCGCCGACGCGGTCACGTTCCCGTGGGGCTCGGTCACCCTGTTCGGCATCGACAAGGTGACAAAGTACCACATGGAAGCGGCGCTCTATACGACAAGCTTCGTGTGGATCATGAACAAGTCGACTTACGCCGCGATGTCGCCGGCGCAGCAGAAGGTGATCGACGATCACTGCACGACCGAATGGGCGGAGCGGGTGGCGGCGCCGTGGGCGGATTTCGAGCATGACGGCATCGCCAAAATCAAAGCCGAGGCCGGTCATGAGGTCTATCCGCTGACCGACGCGCAACTCGATCAGTGGAAGGCTGCGTCCGTGCCGGTGGTGCAAACCTGGGGCGCAGCAGTGAAGAAAACCGGCAACGATCCGGATATCGTTCTGAAAGAGCTTAAGGCCGAGCTCGCGAAAAATAATGCGGCGTATTGAGCTTCGGCGCCGGCTTAATCGCCGAGGTCGCTCGGCCGCGCCGTTTCCGCCTGCGCTATTTCCGTCGCCGCGAATTGCTTGACGCCGGCGTGGTCGAGGACGAACAGCGGCCGCATCCGCGGCATCTCGATGTCTTCGACCAACGCGAGCCGGCGATTGTCGAGCACGATCCATTTCTCTTCGACGCGCGCCGTCACGACGGCGTGGTCGTTGCCGCTTAAGAGATCGCGAACGATGACCAAGCGCAGGTCGTTTTCATCAACGCCGGCTTCGCGCAACGCGACGTATTTGGCGATCGCATAATCCTCGCAATCGCCCCGTCCGCTGCCGAGTGTGACGAGCGGTGCGCTCCAGCGGTCCTCGACGCCCCATTGCGAAAGGTCCGAGGTCGGCCGGATGGCGAGATTGATGGCGCGGTTGATGACGCCGACGCGGGCGCGGCCGTCATTGGCGCGGCCTTCGGCGATCACGGCGAGAAATTTTTGCGCCGCCGGTGGACACAGCTTTGCGTCGTCCCGGCAGCGCGCCAGTATGCCGCTTTCTTGGCCGATTTCGGCGACGACGCCGTTCCACTTGTCGACCACGCCGCCGCCGGTCACCGGCACGGCAACAAGGCCGAACGGCCCGGCAACGACCGGCCGCAGTTCGGTAGGCGATGGCAGCGCGCTGACATCGATCTGATACTGCGCGAAGGCGGTCACCGGCGCGCCGACGACCAACGGCAATAAAACAAGCAATCCCGCAACGCTACGCGCGGCAACCCGACCGAACATCTGACGTCCCCGATGGCGCGGGCGTTGCGCGTTTCGCGCGCTCGCCCGGCGTTTTCGTTTCAGGGACGCGATAACCTGCCGGCCGCTGCCACCGAATTAATGCGTAGGCGTTTCGCCGGGGATGATCGTCAACAGCGTGCAAGGACTCTCACGCCTTTGCCGAAAAATTTAATGAACACGCCGCTGGATGCCGCGGCGACAGGCGGACTGCTGTACAGCCGCGTATTTTTGCGATTAGATTGAATTAATCGTTCAAAATGTAACCAATCCGATCACGTGGAGGAAATGATGCGCCGTAAATCCCCGTTAATACTGTGCGGCCTGGCGTTGCTCGGGCTTGCAGCCGGGATCGGCGCCGCCTCCGCGGAAGATAAGACCTTCGAGTTGAAGCTGTCGCATTGGGTGCCGCCGACCCATCCGTTGCAAAAGATGATCGATGAATGGGCCGCCGACGTCGAGAAGGCCTCGGGCGGAACCATCAAATACAAAATCTTTCCGGCGCAGCAGCTGGGCCGGGCCTTCGACCATTACGATATGGCTCGCGATGGCATCGCCGACTTTGTCTACGTCAATCCGGGCTATCAGCCGGGGCGCTTCCCGATCATCGGCGCCGGCGAATTGCCGTTCATGATCGGCGACGCGCACGGTGGCACGCGCGCGGTCGACGCCTGGTACCGCAAATACGCGGCGACCGAAATGAAGGACGTGAAATACTGCTTCTCTTTCATGCTCGATCCGCTGACCTGGCATTCCAAGACCAAGAAGATCGTGATGCCGGGCGACATCAAGGGCATGAAGATCCGGCCGTCGCAGGCGACCGTGGCCGCCTGGGTGACGCTGCTCGGCGGCACCAACGTGCAGGCCAGCGCCACCGAGGTCCGCGACGTTCTGGAAAAAGGCGTGGCGGAAGCGGTGAATTTCCCCTGGGGCTCGGTGCCGCTACTCGGCGTCGACAAGGTCACCAAGTACCACCTGGACGCGCCGCTCAACACCGTGATGTTCCAGTGGCTGATGAATCCACAGACCTACGCGGCGATGTCGCCGGCGCAGCAGAAGGTCATCGACGATCATTGTACGACGGAATGGGCTGGCCGCTTTGCGGATCCTTGGGCCGATTTCGAACGCGCCGGCCTTGAGAAGATCAAGGCGATGCCGGGCCACGAAGTCTACAAGATCACCGACGAGCAGCTCGACGAGTGGAAGAAGTCGGCCGAGCCGCTGCATCAGAAATGGGCCGACTCGGTGCGCGCCGCCGGCGGCGATCCCGACACCATCATGAAGGAGTTCAAGGCTTCGCTCGCGCAATACAATGCGGGCTATTGATGCAGCCGACTGGCGCAACAACCGCCGCCGGCGGCGCCGCTCCTGCGCCGCGCGGGCCGATGAACTGGTTCATCGACTTCATCGAGCTCGTCGCCGCCTTCTTTATCGGCATTGTCGCGGCGGATATCTTCATCTCGGTGATGCTGCGCTATTTCTTCAGTGTGCAGATCCCCGATGCGTACGATTTCGGCCGATTGCTGCTCGGCATTTTGATCTTCTGGGGCATCGCGGCGACGAGCTATCGCGGCACCCACATCACGGTCGATCTGCTTTACGCCAACGTCGGACCTCGGCTGCAGCGCTTCATTGATGTTTTCGCCACGCTGGTGCTGCTGTTTGTCGTCACGGTGCAGACCTATACGCTCTACGACAAGGTCTGGACCACCCGCGCCGACCACGTTCTGACCTACGATCTGCGGCTGCCGGTCTGGCCGTTCTTCCTGGTCGCCTGGCTCGGCGACGTATCCGCGGTGCTGTTGATCGCCATCCGTACCTACCGGCTGATCTTCCAACCCGACGAGTTCGGGCAATATCAGATCAAGCCGGTCGAGTAATCGCGTGAGCAGTGATGCGGTCGCCATCGTCGGATTTATCGCGCTGTTCGCGCTGATGCTGCTGCGCGTGCCGGTCGGCATGGCGATGGGGCTCGTCGGCGTCAGCGGTTTCGCTTATCTGGTCAACGGCGGTGCGGCGCTGAAGATCATCGGTCTCACCTCGATGCGCACGGTGACCGATTACACCTTCGGCGTTATCCCGATGTTCTTGCTGATGGGCGCGTTCGTGTCCAACTCCGGCATGAGCCGCGAGCTGTTCCGTGCCGCCAACTCCTTTGTCGGACATTTTCGCGGCGGGCTCGGCATCGCCACCATCGCCGCCTGCGCCGGCTTTGCTGCCATCTCCGGTTCTTCCGTTGCCACCGCGGCAACGTTCGCCACCGTCGCCTATCCGGAGATGCGCCGCTACAACTATCCGCAATCCTTCGCCACCGGCGTCATCGCCGCCGGCGGCACGCTCGGCGCCATGCTGCCGCCTTCGACCGTGCTCGCGGTCTACGGCATCATCACCGAGCAGGACATCGGCAAGCTGTTCATCGCCGGCATCATTCCCGGCCTTTTGGCGGCGGCCATGGACATGCTCACGGTCGTGATCATCGGGCGCGCCCGGCCAGGCTTCCTGCCCGCGACGCCGCGCCATTCCTGGGCCGAACGGTGGTCGGGCCTGCGCAATATCTGGGCGATGTTGCTGCTGTTCATTTTTGTGATCGGCGGGCTCTATGGCGGACTGTTCACCCCGACCGAGGCCGGCGGAGTCGGCGCCACCGGCGCGCTTCTCATCGGCGTGGTCCGCGGCAAGCTCGACCTCTTGCAAATCCGCCGCTCGCTGCTGCAGGCGGTACGCACCGCTGCAGCCGTGCTGACCGTGCTGATCGGCGCGTTGTTGTTCGGCTACTTTCTGACCGTCACCCAAACGCCGCAGAAAGTGACCGAGCTCCTGACCGGGCTCGGGCTCGGCCGCTACGGCGTGCTGGCGCTGATCATGCTGATGTATCTGGTGCTCGGCTGCCTGATGGATGCGCTCGCCATGATCATCCTGACCATTCCGATCATCTTCCCGGTGATCACCCAGCTCGGCTTCGACCCGATCTGGTTCGGCGTCATCATCGTGATGACGGTCGAGCTCGGGCTCATTCACCCGCCGGTGGGCATGAACGTCTTTGTGATCAAAAGCGTGGTGCAGGACGTCACCTTCTCCACGATCTTTGCCGGCGTCTTGCCGTTCATCGTCACCGATCTCATCCGTCTCGTTATCCTGATCGCGTTCCCGATTCTCGCGCTTTATCTGCCGTCGCATATGTGATTGTCGGGCGGACCCAACGGGCCTGAAAATGGATTTGAAGCTTACCGGCCGTGCTGCGCTGGTTACCGGCAGCTCGAAAGGTATCGGCCTTTCGGTGGCGCAATGGTTCGCGCGCGAGGGCGTGCATCTTTGTTTGGTGGCGCGCTCGGGCGACCGCCTGGAACAAGAAGCAAGCGCGATCCGCAAGGAAACCGGCGTGACGGTGCGGACTTTAGCCGCCAATCTGGCGGATGCCGCGGCGCGCGACCGCGTCGCGGCAACTTTTCCGGATGTCGATATTGTCGTGAATAACGCCGGCGCGATTCCCGGCGGATCGATCGACCAAGTGGACGAAGCGGCCTGGCGCGTCGGCTGGGACCTCAAGGTTTTCGGCTATGTCGGTCTGACGCGGCTTTATTTGCAGAAAATGAAGGAACGCGGCCGCGGCGTGATCGTCAACATCATCGGCGCCGGCGGTGAGAAGCTCGACTTCGGTTACATCGCGGGCGCCGCCGGCAACGCCGGCCTGATGGCGTTCACCCGCGCGATCGGCGGCACAAGCCCGGCATTTGGCGTGCGGGTTGTCGGCGTCAATCCCGGGCCGGTCATGACTGACCGCATCGAAGTGCTCGGCCGCAAACGCGCAGCGACGCTCTACAGCGACGAGAACCGCTGGCGGGAGACGTTTGCGCAAATGCCGTTCGGCCGGCCGGCGACGACGGACGAGATTTCTGCAACCGTCGTTTTTCTTGCGTCGGATCTTTGTGCGTACACCAGCGGCACCATCGTCACTATCGATGGCGGTCTGACCCATCGCGGCCAGCTGCCGTAAGGCTTGAGCCGGTCAGCTGCGCCCGCCGCCGGTGAGTACGGCGCGCGTCGCCCGGTCAGGGCCGAAATCATCGACGCCGTCGATGGCCAAAAGATCGGCAAGACGCGTGCGCGCGCGGTTCACCCGGCTTTTGATGGTGCCGACGGCGCAGCCACAAATCGAGGCCGCCGCCTCATAAGAGAAGCCCGAGGCTCCGACCAGGATCAGCGCCTCGCGCTGGTCAGGCGGCAGCTTGGCGAGCGCCGCACGAAACTCGTTGAACTCGACCCGGCCGATCTGTTCGGGATGCGACTTGAGGGTCTCGGCGTAGCGGCCGTCGCCGTCCTCCACCTCGCGCCGGCGTTTGCGATATTCTGACCGGAACAGGTTGCGCAGGATGGTGAAAAGCCACGCCGGCATGTTGGTCCCGGGCTCGAACGAGTCGATGTGGGCGAGCGCGCGCAGCAAGGTTTCCTGCACAAGATCGTCAGCGCGGTCGACGCTGCCGCTAAGCGAAATCGCGAAGGCACGCAGACTGGGCACCGCCGCGAGGACTTGATCGCGTATCGCCGGATCGAGCTTCATGCCGCTCCATCGTCTTGACTGCTGAGCCGATGCACGAGATCGGCGATGTGGGTCGGCACCCCTTCGTTGACGACGTCGTCATACAGGGTACGCAATTGTTGTCCGATGCGCGCTTGAACTTCGCGTCCGAGGCGCACCTCGCCCTTTCGCTGCCCCGTAGCCCTGCTCATGTCGTCTGGGACTTTCTTGTCCTCGTCTTGCGCAGCTGCCTCTCGGTTTACTGTCTTGGTCATCACTCTGCCGTTAGGCCCCCAAAAAAACCGCCATTTCAAGGCGGACCCCTCGTCTTAGCGTCAACGTCCAAGCCCCGCCGCGGTTCCACGTCCGGCGGCTCCCTCAAAAAACAAATAGTAATCAACACGATAGGGCAGGTGCGCGCCGGTCGCGTCACACCTCGGCGAGCCGCAGCCCGACAAGCCGATCAAGCGCAGCGTGGTCGGCGAGGAGGTCGGCGGAAGCGCCGCTATAGACGACGCGACCACGCTCGATGACGATGGCATTCTCCGTCAGCGACAATGCAATGTCGGCGTGCTGTTCGACCAGGATGAACGCGCATGAGTCTTCGCTCGCCATGCGCCCGATGGCCGCGGCGAGCTCTTCCACGACGATCGGCGCTAGTCCCTCCAGCGGCTCGTCGAGCAGCAGGAGCGACGGGTTGGTCATCAGTGCGCGCGCAATCGCCACCATCTGCTGCTCGCCGCCGGACAGCTGATTGCCGAGGTTGCGCCGCCGTTCGGCAAGGCGCGGAAACAGGTCGTAAACGGCGTTCAAATCCCAGCGTCCCGGACGCGCGGCGACCGTAAGATTTTCTTCGACTGTCAACGAAGCGAATATTTCGCGCTCCTGCGCCACCCAGCCGATCCCGGCGAGCGCGCGGCGATGCGGCGGGCGGCGCGTGATGTCGGCCCCACGCCATACGATCCGCCCGCGGCCGACTTGTGTGTTGCCCATAATGGTGAGGATGAGCGTCGATTTGCCGACACCGTTACGCCCGAGCACAGCAAGACTGCCGCGTTCCGGCAGCGAAAAAGAAATGCCGTCCAGCACGATTGCGGAACCGTAGCCGGCGCGAACCGTCTCGAAGGCGAGCACCGGCTCAGCCATGACGTTGCTCCCGCACCGTCCTGGCGGTCGCCTTGCCGAGATAGACTGCGCGCACGCGCGGGTCGGTGGCGATTTCATGCGGCGTGCCCTCGACCAACACGCGACCGCCGACCATGACAATCACCCGCGAGGCGAAGCGAAAGACCAGTTCCATGTCGTGTTCGATGAACAGCACAGTGATGTCCTGCGACAAGCCGGCGATTGCTGCGAACAATTCCTTGCTTTCTTCGCGCGGCACGCCGGCGGCCGGCTCGTCAAGCAGCAGCACCTTCGGCCGGGTCGCCAGCGCCAGCGCGATCTCCAGGAGCCGCTGCTGGCCATAGGCGAGTTCGCGGGTCGGCCGATTGCATACCGGGGCGAGCGTCAGCGCCACGAGAATCTCATAGGCTTCATCGATTTCGTGCCGGTAGGCCGGCAGCTGCCGCCACCAGGTACGCGCGGCGCGGCTCCTCTCGCAGATCGCCAGCGTTACCGATTCGAGCGCGGTGAGGTACGGGAACAGCGAATTGATCTGGTAGGTGCGGACGAGCCCGCGGCGCACGCGCTGGTCGGGCGGCAGTACGGTAATGTCGGCATCGTCGAGCAGAATTTGCCCGGCGTCGGGGCGCAGCATTCCGGTGATGAGATTGATCAGCGTCGTTTTCCCGGCGCCATTGGGCCCGATCAGCGCATAGCGCACGCCCTTGGGCAGCACGATCTCGATGTCGCTCGCGACCACGAGCGAGCCGAATTTCTTGGCAAGGCCGCGGGTCGCCAAAGCCGGTACGCTCACGATCGGCTCCAGCGCGCGGTGAGCTTGGCAAGACCGCCGAGAATGCCGTTGGGAAGAAAGATGACAACGGCGACCAAGAGGATGCCGATCCAAAAATACCAGTATTGCGGCTCAACCCCGGAAAATCGGTCGCGCGCGATCATGAAGATCGCGGCGCCGACGAGCCCGCCATAGAGCCGGCCGGCGCCGCCGAGCACGAGCATCACCACCACTTCGGCCGAGCGCTCGAAACCGAGCGAATCAAGCGATACCGTTTCGGTGGTTTGCGCAAGGATGGCGCCGGCGACCCCGGCGATGGCTGCGGCGATGGCGTGGATGGTGCGCATATGCGCGAGGCTCGGCGCCCCGATCGCCGGCATGCGCGTCAAATTCTCGCGAATGCCGCGCAACGCAAGCCCGAACGGCGAGTGAATAATGCGCCGCGCCAGCAGGAACAGAACGAACAGCACGGCGAGCGCGTAGCCATACGCGGTGCGGCCATACAGATCGAAGTGGAAATAGCCGAGCAGGTTCCAGGTGTGGATGCCCTGCAAACCATCCATACCGCCGGTGAGCCAGCCGGCGCTGTTGGCGAGTTCGGCAAGCAATAGCCCGAAGCCGGTCGTGAGCATGATCAGCGCCAGGTGACGGAACCGGCAGATGACGAAACTGGTGGCGTAACCGACGATGCCGGCGGCAAGCGCGGCGAGCGCGAGACCGCTGAGCGGCTCGCCCCACCCGTATTTCGACAGAAGGCCCGCGGTGTAAGCGCCGATGCCGAAAAAGGCCGCGTGGCCGAGCGACACGATGCCCGCATAGCCGAGGATCAAATCGAGCGACAAGGCGAACAGCGCCGACACCGCGATCTGACTGGCCAGCGAGAGATAATTAGGAAACAAAAAGTACGGCGACAGCGCCGCTGCCCAGAATACGATCTCGGCCGGCCGCCAGCGGGTTTGCGAGCGCAGATAGGCTTGCGGGCTGATCAGCTTCTCGGCCAACGCCATCGTCAGCGCCTTCCGAGAATACCAAGAGGGCGCCACATCAAGAGGCTGATCATGACCAGATAGATCAGAAATGCCCCGAGCTGGGGAATGTAATATTTACCGGCGACATCGCTGATGCCGAGGACCAGCGCGGCGGCAAAAGAACCGGAAACGGAGCCGAGGCCACCCACCGAAACGACGATGAGTACGTAAATCAGATAGGTCAGCGCGAAAGACGGATCGAGGCCGATGATATTGATCGCGAGCGCACCGCCAAGTCCGGCCAGGCCGCTGCCGAGCGCAAAGGTGATGGCGAAGGTGCGGTCGACATCGATGCCCAATCCGCGAGCCATGCGCTGGTTGTCGACCGCGGCGCGCACCCGTGCGCCGAACCGCGTGTAGTCGAGCCCGCCGATCAGCGCCAGCGTAATTAGGAGCGCAAGACCGATCAGCAACAGCCGATAAACCGCAAAGCGAATGCCCATGAAGGTGAAGGCGCCGTGCAGATAGGGCGGCAGCTGCAGCGGCTGCTGGTCGGTGCCGAAGATGTAGGCGGCAACCGCGACCGAGATGAAAACGATGCCGATGGTCAGCAAGACCTGATCGAGCTCGCTTGCGCGATAGAGGCGGCGAAACAGCGTTCGCTCGAAGCCGACGCTGACGACGGCGGCGACGATGAAGGCGCACGGCAGCGTCGCAAAGAACGGCCAGCCGTAACGGCTCATCAGCGCCGCAGTGACATAGCCGCCGAGCATGGCGAAGCTGCAATGCGCGAGATTGATGAAATTCATCATGCCGAGCGTCACCGACTGTCCGACCGACAGCAAGAACAGCAGCATGCCGTAAGCGAGACCGTCGAATAAAACACCAACGACCGGAGGCAGCATCAAGAATATGGTCCCGATGAATTGGAGGCACAAACTAACGGAGCGGGGCGCGCCGAGCCAAGGCTATTTCCACACAGCCTATTTCCACAAAGGCTATTTCCGGCCGCCGCAGGGCGGTCGCCTAACCACGTGGGACGGCTATTTCTGCATTGCCGCCTTGAACGGATCCTTGACCTCGGGAATTTCCGCGAATTCCACGTTGAGCAGGCGGCCGTCTACCTTCTCGACCCGGCGGATGTAGACGGTTTGGACGATGTCGCGCGTTTCGGGATCGATGCTGATCGGTCCGCGCGGGCTTTCGAAGCTCAGCCCCTTGGCGGCGCTGACAAGCGCTTCGCCGTCGGTCTTGCCATCCGATTTCCTCAGCGCGAGATCGATCAGATGCATGCCGTCGTAGCCGCCGACCGAGAAGCAATCGGGGTTGCGGCCAAACTCAGCGTCGTAGGCCTTTACGAACTCTTCGTTGCGTGGCGAGCGGTGATTGAAGTCGTAGTGGCTGGCGGTGACGATGCCGACCGCCAAGTCGCCGATGCTCGAAAGCGCGTGCTCGTCGGTAACCTCGAACTGTCCCAACACCCACATCTTCTTCGGATCGACACCGCGTTCGCCCAAAGCTTTGCCGAAGGCGGTCGGCTGCGCGCCGCCAGGGATCATGATGAAGATGCCCTGCGGATTGAGGTCCTTGGCGCGCTGGACGTAAGCCGAGAAGTCAGGGTTCTGCACCGCCATCCGCACCGAGCCGACGATTTCACCGCCGCTCTCCTTGAAGCCTTTCACAAACGCGCCCTCCGCATCGATGCCCGGGTGACCATGGTATAGGCGCGGCCCATGCCATGTTGCGCGGCCCAGGTGCCAAGCGTCTGAGTGAGCTGCGGGATGGTGAACGATACGCGCACCATGTAGGGCGATTTGGTGGTGACAATGGCGGTGGCGGCGTTGAGCACCACCATGAATTTCTTGGCTTCGGCGGAAACGTCGGCGGCGGCGAGCGCATTCGGGGTCAGTTGAAAGCCGGTGAGAATGTCGACGTTGTCGCGGGTCACCAGTTCCTGCGCCAGACGCTTGGCGACCGCCGGAGCGATGCCGCCCACATCCCGGCGAATGACCTCGACATCTTTGCCGCCAAGCTTGCCGCCGTGTTCTTTCAGATAAAGCTTGATGCCGTTATCCGATTGAATGCCCGGGTCGGCAAACTGGCCCGAATACGGCATGATGACGCCGATTTTGACGGTGTCTTGCGCGTGGCTTGCGGTCGCCCACACGGCTGCCGCCAGCGCGCCGACCAGCAACGCGCGCCTCATCGAACGCCTCCCATTCGTTGTGCGACGCGCAGAGCCCGGCGCGGTTTAATGATTCATACGCTCCTTCACCGGGTCTTTGACGTTCTCGGCCTTGTCGAATTCGACGTTGAGGAGTTCGCCGCCGACCTTCTCGACGCGCCGGATATAGACGTTTTCGATCACATCGCGGGTTTCCGGATCGATACTCATCGGCCCGCGCGGGCTTTCCCAGCTCATCCCCTTGGCGGCCGCAATGAGCGCGTCACCGTCGCCGTTGCCGTTGGTCTTCTTCAGCGCCTCGTAGATCAAATGCATGCCGTCGTACCCGCCGACCGAATAGATGTCCGGATTGCGATGAAACTCCTCGTTATAGGCTTTGACGAATTCGCGATTGAGCGCGGACTGGTGATTGTAGTCGTAATTGGACACGGTGATGATGCCGAGCGCCTCATCGCCGATATTCTTCAACGCGCTTTCGAAGGTCAGCGCGTCCTGACCGAGCACTTTGACCTTGGCCGGATCGACGCCGCGTTCCGCGAGCGCCTTGCCGACCGCCGCCGGCATGGCGCCGCCGGGAATCCAGATGTAAATCGCATCGGGATTGGCGTCCTTGGCGCGCTGCACGTAAGCCGAGAAATCCGGGTTGGCGACGGGGAAGCGCACCGAGCCTGCGATCTCGCCGCCGGCTTCCTTGAAGCCGTTGTGGAACGCGGTCTCAGCGTCGATGCCGGGCCCGTAATCGGCGACCATTGTGTAGGCGGTCTTGACGCCGTGCTTGGCCGCCCAGGTGCCGATGGTCTGATTGAGCATCGGCGTCGTCACCGAAGTTCGCGCGATGTAGGGCGACTTGGTGGTGATGATCGAGGTTGCGGCGTTCATGACCACCATGAATTTTTTCGCTTCCGCCGAAACGTCGGCGGCGGCGAGCGCATTCGGCGTCAGTTCAAATCCGGCGATGACGTCCACGTGGTCGCGCACGATAAGCTCCTGCGCCAGGCGCTTGGCGACGTCGGGGGCGATGCCGCCGTTGTCCTTGCGGATCAGCTCGATCTTCTTGCCGGCGGCCGTGTCGCCATGCTGCTTCATGTAAAGCTTGATGCCATTGTCCATTTGGATGCCGGTGTCGGCGAACTGGCCGGAGTAAGAAATGATCAAGCCGATCTTGATCGTGTCCTCGGCCCGGCTCGCGGTCGCCAGCAGACTTGCCGTCAAAGCGAGGACGCCGGCCAGCAAAAGACGCTTCATTGAAACCTCCAGAACTTCCGTTTGGTGTTTTGGAATGCCCCCGAGTTGATCGGCCAAGCGTCGCGAAGCTTGCAATCCGCGGCATTCGCAGACCCGCGCCGGCGAGAGCGCAGATCCTGCAAAGCTGCACAAGAGGTTCTGCATGGCCTCCCCAAGGCGCTATTTTTTAAGGGCGCAACGCCCGTTTGCGGCCATCCTCGTTCATGGCGACGGCGAGTGCAACCTCGCGCAGGCCCGGAGCCCAATGGGCTATTGCCCGTTAATGTCATTTTGCCGCGGCGCTTCGGGGCCGTAATGTCGCCGCGCGGCGACATTTCCGCGAAACCGCGACGCGAGCAGTAGGTTAAAGACATGCAGCGCGACCCAGCCGGCAGCAGCACCGTCGATCGCGACGAAGTAGCGCAGTTCTCGCGCCTCGCCGGGCGTTGGTGGGATCCGCGCGGCCCGATGGCGGCACTGCATAAATTCAATCCGGTACGCCTTGCCTATATCCGCGACCGCGCCGCCGATCATTTCGACCGCGATCGGACGCGGCTCGACAGTCTCGCGGGCCTGCGCATTCTCGACATCGGCTGCGGCGGCGGCATTTTGTGCGAACCGCTGGCGCGGCTCGGCGCCACCGTCGTTGGCGCCGATCCGTCCGCCGACAACATCGCGGTGGCCCGCCGTCACGCCGCGCAATCGGGTCTCGCCATCGACTACCGCGAAACTTCGGCCGAAGCGTTGGCGCAGGCCGGCGAAATCTTCGACATCGTGCTGGCGATGGAAGTCGTCGAGCATGTCACCGATGTCGGACTGTTCCTCAACGCCGCGGGCGCCATGGTGAAACCCGGCGGACTGTTGTTTGTCGCCACGATCAATCGAACCGCGAAAAGCTTCGCCTTTGCCATCGTCGGCGCTGAATACGTGTTGGGCTGGCTGCCGCGGGGCACGCATCGATGGGACAAATTCGTCACGCCCAAGGAGCTCGATCTCGCCATCGAACAAAGCGGCTTGCGCCTGACCCGACAGACCGGCGTGGTCTACAACCCGTTCGCGGGTCGCTGGCAGCTCTCCGCCGACGTCGACGTCAATTATATGGTGGTTGCGGAGAAGCCTTAAGTGATCGCTGCGCCCTGGCTGTGGGCCGTCTTCACTGTCATCGCCGCGTTTGGCCAGACGCTTCGCAACGCGATGCAGCGCGAACTCACCGCGAGCCTCGGCACCGTCGGCGCGACCCACGTGCGCTTTTTGTTCGGGTTTCCGTTCGTCTTGTTGTTTCTTCTCGCCGTGCTCATCGCCACCGGGGCGCCGCTGCCGCGTCCCGGATTAAGCTTCTGGCCGTGGGCCATCCTTGGCGCCGGCGCGCAGGTCGCGGCGACGGCGCTGATGCTTGCCGCGATGAACGAGCGCTCGTTCGTTGTGACCATCGCCTACCTCAAGACCGAACCGATTCAAGTCGCGCTGTTCGGATTGGTCTTTCTCGGCGACACGGTGACCTGGCCGATGGCGACGGCGATCCTGGTCGCCAGCGCCGGCGTGTTCATCATGTCGACGAAGCCCGGCGCCACGGTCGGCGGCATGAGGCCGACGCTGATCGGGCTCGCCTCGGCCGGCATGTTTGCGCTGTCGAGCATAGGCTATCGCGGCGGCATTCTCAATCTCGGTCTGCCCGATTTCGTCATGGCGGCGACCTTCACGCTGATGGTCGGCATCGCGCTGCAGGCGGTGCTGCTATCGCTCTATCTGGCGCTGCGTCAGCCTTCGGTGCTGCATGCGATCGTGGTGGCCTGGCGGCCGTCGCTGTTCGCCGGCTTCATGGGCGCGCTTGCTTCGCAGTTCTGGTTCCTCGCCTTTGCGCTGGCGAGCGCCGCGAGCGTGCGAACGCTGGCGCTGATCGAGGTTCTGTTCGCGCAAATCTTCGCCCGCTTCGCCTTCGGCCAGCGCACCACCGCACGCGAAGCCATCGGCATGCTGCTTGTCGTCGGCGGCGTCGCGCTGTTGCTATGGGCGTATTGAAAAAAAGACGATTGCGGTATGATGCCGCGGGGCGCGGCGGATGGTAATACGACTCTTGCATGACTGGATTTAAGCGGTTCATTCGCCCCGGCGTAGTGGTTTCGATCATTGGCCATCTGGCGTTCTTGGCTTTGGGCCTGCACCTTGTCGGTGCGGAAACCCACCAGGCGATACCGCCCGACGCGATGGTGGTCGACATCGTGCCGCCGGACGAAGCGCCGCGGTTTTCGGGCACTCCATCGGAGTTGAGGTCGTCCGGGTCGGAGGTGGAGCTTAAATCCAAGACCGCGAATGCCGTGGCGCAATCGCCGCCGCCTAAACCGGCCGCACCGTCGCAGCAACAAACGCAAAAGCCGTCGAAGGAGCACCCATCGAAAGAGCAGTCGTCGAAGGAGCAGCTTAAACCCCAACAGGCGCCGGCACCGCCCCAAACGGCGCAGGGTGAGATCCCACGCACCGACGCGACGCAAGCTGAAATGACGCAGATCGAGGCGGCCGATCCGCCGGCGCCGCCCCAGCCAAAAACCGAGGAGACGCCGGATCAACCGGGCGCCGCCGCGACATTGGCACAGCTTGCGCTCTCCGGTGGCGCGTTTGGCGGCGGCTTCGCCGCCCCGCCGGTCAACACCAACTATGCCGGATACGATTTTACCCTCGCGTTTCGGGAACGCGTGAGCGCGTGCGCGGACCCGGCGCCGGGCGTCGATCCCGGCGACAAGATCAGCGTCCCCTTGCGGATTTCATTCAACCGCGACGGTAGCTTGGCATCGCGGCCCGTGGTGCTCGCCCCGGTCACATCGGCGAAACAAGAGTCCCTAATGCACGCCGCAATTATGGCGCTGGAAAAGTGCCAGCCCTACACCATGCTTCCGGCGGACAAGTACAACGCGTGGAAGACGCTTGAGGTCATCGTCTACCCCATGGATTTCATGAGCAGGTGACGGTTCGTCGCTTCGCAGCGCGAGAATGATAAATTAGTTGAATTCGTCCGGCAGGATCGGCAGTGGATGAAATTCGATGCCTTCCTCGTGCAGTTCCTTGGCTTCCTCGGGCGAGGCTTCGCCGTAGATCGAGCGGTGCTCGATTTCGCCGTAATGGATTTTGCGCGCCTGTTCGGAAAAGCGCGGACCGACATAATCGGAATTCTTGGTGATGTGTTCGCGCAGCTCCTTGAGCTTTTTCCGCAGCTCGCGCTCGGGCGGCGACATCACCGCTAGCGGTGCTTGTGCCGGGGCCGGCGGCATCGCTGGCGCTGGCAGCGCTGGCGGGGTTTCGGGCGCCGCTGCCGCATCGGCGCCGTCACTGCTCCCGAGGCGTGGCGCCATGATTGCCTTCTCGATCTTGGTCGAGCCGCAGATTGGGCAAGCGACCAGCGCGCGCTTGACCTGCTTGTCGTAGGCGGCGGAATTCGCAAACCAGCTTTCGAAGCCGTGGCCGCGTCCGCAATTGAGCGCGTAGCGGATCATACCGGCTCCCGTACGGCGCGCAGGTGGATCGGTTCGGCCATTGGCTCGATGACTTCAAAGCGGCGTCCGTGCAGCAGCGACGGTATGCGTCCGCGTGCGGCCGCCACTTGCGCCGGATCGACATCGGCCACGATGACACCGGGCTCGGTTCCGCCTTCGGCGAGGATTGTCCCCCATGGATCGACGATGAGCGAATGGCCGAAGGTCTCGCGCCCATTCTCATGCTTGCCACCTTGCGCCGCGGCGAAGACAAAGCAGCCATTCTCGATGGCGCGTGCCCGCAACAATACGTGCCAATGCGCCTCGCCGGTCTGCTTCGTGAATGCCGCGGGAATAGAGAAGAACGACGCGCCGGCTTCCGCCAAGGCGCGGTAAAGCGCGGGGAAGCGCAGGTCGTAGCACACCGTCAGCCCGAGCCGGCCCCAGGGCAGGTCCGCGACCACCGCCAATTCGCCGGCGCGGAAGTTGCGCGATTCGCGATAGCTTTCGCCGTTCGCCAGGTCGACGTCGAACATGTGGATCTTGTCGTAGCGGGCGATGACTTCACCGCGTCGGTCGATCAGGAACGAACGGTTCGCCGCCTTGTCGGGCGAGGCTTTGACCGCGAGCGAGCCGATATTGATATAAATGCCATGCTTGCGTGCGGCCTCGCGGAGCACGGCCAGCGTCGGATCGTGCTCTTCGTCGGTGATCGTCGCGAACAAGCGCTCGCGCTTGACCTCCATGATGTTGGTCATTTCCGGCGTCAGCACATAGGACGCACCGGCGAGCGCCGCCTCCTCGATAGCCGAAAGCGTGCTCGCCAGATTGATGTTGGGATCGACGCCCGTGCGCGTTTGCACGAGGCCGACCTTGAAGGCCGCGACCGGTGTTGCACTCATGCCGGCTGGTCTCCATAGAGCAGTGGATCGAGTTTGCCGGCGTCTTCGAGCGCGTAAAGCTCATCGCAGCCGCCGACGTAAGTCGACCCGATGAAAATTTGCGGGTACGTCGTGCGTCCGTCGGTGCGCGCGGTCATTTCCTGACGCTTCTCCGGGTCGGTCGTGACATCGAACTCGCGAAACGTCACACCTTTGCGGGAAAGAAGCTCCTTCGCGTAGTGGCAATAGGAGCAATATTGGCGCGTATAGATTTCGACAGAAGTCATAACGTGTCGTTAACCCCGTCAGATCGCTAGTTTTATCAAGCCTTTATATGGAGGTTCGGACCGCCTCGGCAACCCTGGCGAAGACCAGGACGTCAACATTGGCGGCGCCGGCGCGCAGCAGCGCCCTCGCGCAACCTTCAACCGTCGCGCCCGAGGTCAGCACGTCATCGACGACGACGAGCCGCCGGCCTTTGATCAAGGCCTTGCCTTCCGGCGGCACGCGGAACGCGCCTTGTTCATTGGCCGCCCGCTCCGACCGCGACAGTCCAACCTGCTGCGGCGTCGGCTTCACCCGCTTGAGCGCACCGGCGGCGACCGGCACGCCGCTCGCGGCGCAGACTGTCGCCGCCAGCAGCGCCGATCGGTTGAAGCGCCGTGCCCAATACCGCCGCCAGTGCAACGGCACCGGGACAAGTGCATCGGCGTCCGCAAGAAGCTCACGGCCGGCATGAGCGAGCCAGCGTCCGAGCATCGGCGCCAGATCGAGCCGGTCGCCATATTTGAGGGCGTGCACCAGCGCACGCGAAATCTCGTCGAAGCGCACGGCGGCCCGGGCGCGGTGATAAGCCGGCGGGTCGGCGATCGCCTCCATGGAGAGAATTCCCGGCCCCGGATCGTACACAAAGGGAATCCCGAGCCGCTCGCAGTAGGGCCTACTGATGAAGGACAGCTTCGACCAGCAGGCGGGGCATAACCCTTGCCCCTCGACCGGCTCGCGGCAGGCGGCGCACAGCCGCGGCAAAGCGATATCGAGTGCCGCGCGCAACACCCCACGCGCCGCGTCGCCGGCGCGTTTGAACCCGGAAATAACGGCGATGCCTGCCGGCTCCCCCATGAAAACTCCCCAATGACGCCACGCTAGCATACGTGAGACAATCGCGTCATGGATCGTGTCTTGGCGCAAAGCCCGCTGATCTTCGACCGTAGCCTGATCCGTGACCATCGCCGCCGCGCGGCATCGATTGGTCCGGCGACGTTTCTGCTCGACCGCGTTGCCGACGATCTTGCCGACCGCTTGGGCGCGGTGCTGCGGCGTTTTGAGCTCGCGCTGGATCTCGGCTCGCCGGGCGAAGCGGTACGCGCGGCCTTGATGCGCTCTGGCACGGTGGGGACGATCGTGGCAGCGGATACGATCGCGCCGTCGCAGCGACCGTCTCTGCCTTTCGTCGTTGCCGAGGAGGAGGCGTTGCCGTTTCGCGACGCCGCGTTCGATCTCGTCGTGTCCGCGCTGGCGCTGCACTTTGTCAACGACTTGCCGGGGACGCTTCTGCAAATCCGGCGCGCGCTCAAGCCCGACGGTTTGTTTCTCGCCGCGCTCTACGGCGGCGAGACGCTGACCGAGCTGCGGCAGGCTTTTGCGGCGGCAGAAAGCGAGATCGAGGGCGGTATCTCGCCTCGGGTCGCGCCGTTTGCGGATTTGGGCGAACTCGGCGCGTTGCTGCAGCGTGCAGGTTTTGCACTGCCCGTCGCCGACATCGATCCCGTCACCGTGCGCTACCAAGACGTCTTCGCACTGATGCACGATCTGCGTCGCATGGGTGCAACCAATGCGCTTCGCGCTCGCCGCCGCGCGCCGCTCAGACGCGCGACCCTGATGCGCATGGCGGAGATTTACGGCGAGCGCTTTTCCGGCGACGACGGCCGCGTGCGCGCAACCTTCGAAATCGTTTGGCTGTCGGGTTGGGCGCCGCACCCGCGCCAGCAACAACCGCTCAAGCCGGGTTCGGCGCAGACGCGCCTTGCCGACGCGCTAGGGGCGCGCGAAATCTCGACGGGAGAGAAGGCGGGAATCTAACCGGTCCGATCATTCCCGCGTTAGCGGGAATCCAGCCCTGAACGGCGACTGAAACTCTGGGTCCCCGCATCCGCGGGGACGAGCGGCGCATGGAGTGTTACTTCAGCGCGGTGTTGACGCTGGTGTAGAAACCTTTGACCTCGGTGCCGATGACCGCAATCGTGCCGACGATGACAATGGAAATTCCGGAAGCAATCAGCGCATACTCGATTGCCGTGGCGCCGGCCTCGTCGCCGACAAACCGCCGCCACGAGGCTGCGATCGCCGATGCCAAAGGTTTCAACATCATACTTTCCCTCGCTTCCCCTTAATCACAACAACGTCGTTAAGTGCGGGATCAGAGGTTCGTCGGCGGGAGGCATCGGATAGCCGCGCAAGTCGCGCGGCCGCACCCATTTGAGCTTCTGCCCTTCGCGAGCTTCCATAATTCCTTCCCAGCGCCGGCATACATAAAGCGGCATGAGTAGGTGGAAGTCCGGATAAAAATGACTCGCAAAAGTCAGCGGTGCGAGGCACTCCTCCTTGACGACGATTCCCAGTTCCTCCTTCAGCTCACGGATCAGGCTCACTTCCGGCCGTTCGCCGCTTTCGACCTTACCGCCCGGGAACTCCCACAATCCCGGCATCGATTTTCCGTCCGGGCGCTGCGCGATCAGCACGCGTCCATCGGGGTCGATGAGGGCGCAAGCGGCAACCAGAACGAGTTTGACGCCGACGTCCGCAGTCATTCTAGGGACAACATGGTAAAGGGTTACTTCGCACAGTTTCGTGCATGGCGCCTTCGCCAGTGACGGTTAACAAGCCGTTACGACCGGTAGTCGCCATTGATGGCGATATATTCCTTGGTCAAATCGCAGGTCAGCACGCGGTCGCGGCTTTTGCCAAGACCAAGCCCGACTTTAAGGGTGATTTCCGGCCGCTTCATCGAGGCCGACACCGCCGCCTCGTCGTAAGCCGGATCGCGCTCGCCCTTATGCGCGACGCGGATGTCGTTGAACCAAATCGAAAGCCGATCGCGGTCGGCCGGTTCGCCGGCCTTGCCGACCGCCATGACCACGCGGCCCCAATTGGCGTCCTCGCCGCCGATCGCCGTTTTCACCAAGGGCGAATTGGCGATCGACAGCGCGATGCGGCGCGCCGATCGTTTGGATGTGGCGCCCTCGACGGTGATCTCGACCAATTTACGCGCGCCCTCGCCGTCGCGCGCGATTTGCTCGGCGAGATCGGCAAGCACGGCGTTGAAGGCCTTGCGGAACGCCCCAACCCGCGGATCGGAGAGCCGCGCGATTTTGGCAACGCCGCGCGCAGCCGCGGCGCCGGTAGCGAATGCCAGCAATGTGTCGGAGGTTGAGGTGTCGCCGTCGATGGTCACGGCATTGAAGGTGTCGTCGACTCCGTCGCGCAGCAGAGCCTTGAGTACGGCCGGCGCAACCGGCGCGTCGGTGAAGACGAACGACAGCATTGTCGCCATATCGGGTGCGATCATGCCGGCGCCCTTGGCGATGCCGCAGATCGTCACCGCGCTTTTCCCCATTCCGACAATCGCGGCCGAGCCCTTAGGGAACGTGTCGGTGGTCATGATGGCTTTTGCCGCTTCAGCCCAGCCGCCGGGTTTGGCGTCGGCCACAAGCCTATCCATGACGCCGCCGAATTTCGTCGCGTCGAGCGGCTCGCCGATGACGCCGGTCGACGCCAGAAAAACCTGGCTCGGACTGCAGTCGGTGGCGTTGGCGGCAATTTCCGCCGTTAGCGTCGTTGCCACACGGCCGGATTTGCCGGTGAAGGCGTTGGCGTTGCCCGAATTGACCACAAGCGCGCTGGCGCGGCCGCCCTTGAGCTGCGCACGGCACCAATCGACCGCCGCCGACGGGCATTTCGAGCGGGTAAAGACGCCGGACACCGTGGTGCCTGGATCGAACAGCGCCAGCAGCACGTCGGTGCGGCCGGGATAGCGAATACCGGCTGCCGCCGTCGCCAGCCGCACGCCGGCGATCGGCGGCATGTCGGGAAAAGCGGCGGGAGCGAGAGGGGAAATGTGAGGAGACATGATTCGTCATTCCGGGGCGCGCGTAGCGCGAGTCCGGAATCCATAACCTCAGCACCGAGAACGCATCGGTACGCGTGGGGGTTATGGATTCCGACCTTCGCTCCGCTCGGCCGGAATGACTAGGACTTTTGAAGTGCCCCGCAAAGGGGGAGTGGTCACTTTTTCGCCGGTGCGGCCGGGTTGAGCGAGGGGTCGGCTGCGACCGGCTTGTCGAGCCGCTCGATCTTCGCGGTCTTGCGCAAGTTCTCGACCATCTCCGCCTGCGCGCGATGCGCCACATAGTTTTCGATCTGCGGTTTGACTTGTTCGAAGGTCGGCGTCGGCTTGACGCGTTTGTCTTCGACCTTGATCACATGCCAGCCGAACTGGGTCTTCACCGGATCGGAAATCTGACCCTTGTCGAGCTTGAATGCGACGTCGGCGAATTCCGGCACCATCTGATCCTTGGTGAAGTAACCGAGATCGCCACCCTCGGCCGCGCCGGGATCCTTCGACTTTTCCTTCGCGAGGGTTGCGAAGTCGGCGCCGCCTTTGAGCTGGGCAACGATCGCTTTGGCCTCATCCTCGGTCGGCACCAGGATGTGGCGGGCGTGTACCTCTTCTTCGTTCTTCACCTGCTTGATGGCTTCGTCATAGACTTGGTGCTCGGCTGAGTCCGACAGGGCCGATTTGCCGACATTCTGCAACAGCGCTTCCATCAACAACCGATTGCGATCGAAGGCCAGACGATGTTTGACGTCCGGCCGGTCGGCAAGCTTCTGCTCCTCGGCGGCTTGCGACAACACGATGACGTCGGCGAGATAGTTGATGAGATAATCGCGTTTCTGCTCCGGCGGGATGCTTGGGATGTTGGAGCCGATCTCCTCCTCGGCAAAGGCCAAATCGCTCTCGCGAATATCCACGCCGTTGACGCGGGCGACAACCGGATCGCTGTCCTGCGCGAAGGCGACGCGCGGGCCGGCGCCGATCGGCGCGGACAACATGACGGCACAGGCGAGCGCGATCAGCGCGCGATGCGGGGACGGGCGATTTGAGGCCATAGAAGGCGATCCTTTGGGCAGAGAGGCAAAACGCCTCACCGAGGCGCGGTTTTTGCGGCGCGGACACTCGCCGAATAAGCCCGGCTTGGCAATGGCAGAATGCGGGCTAGAGCCTAACGAGCGCGTGAAGGGCGGCCTTCGCATTGACAACAAAACCACCCCCTCTTATCTCTCGGCATAGTTCCGAGCGCCTCGATCGGCTTGCTAAATCCGCCTTGCAGAAGCCTTGAATTGCGCTGCATTTTCCGCCGGTTGGAAGCACACTGATGGCGAGGAAATAAGCGTGGCGAGGAAATAAGCGTGTGGCGCGTTTCCGGTTTGCCAAGATGTTGGGAAGGATAAAGACGCGATGATCGGCGTTGTCGCCCGCAAACTGTTCGGTTCCTCGAACGACCGCCGCATCCGCGCCTATCGGCCGCGCGTTGACGCCATCAATGCGCTGGAGAAGGAACTGGAAGCGCTCTCCGACGAGGCGCTGCGTGCCCGCACCGAAGCCTTCAAAAAGCAACTGGCCGAAGGGGCGACGCTCGACGACATTCTGGTGCCGGCCTTCGCCACGGTGCGCGAAGCCGGCAAACGCACGCTCGGCCAGCGCCACTTCGACGTCCAGCTCATCGGCGGCATGGTGCTGCATGAAGGCCGGATTGCGGAGATGAAGACCGGCGAAGGCAAGACGCTGGTGGCCACGCTGCCGGTCTATCTCAACGCGATCGCCGGCCGCGGCGTCCACGTCGTCACCGTCAACGACTATCTGGCCAAGCGCGACGCCGAATGGATGGGCCAGATCTATAAATTCCTCGGCCTGACCGTCGGCGTCATCGTTCACGGCCTCGACGACGCCGAACGCAAGAAGCAATACGATTGCGACGTCACCTATGGCACCAACAACGAGCTGGGCTTCGATTATCTACGCGACAATATGAAGTATCGGCTCGAGGACATGGTGCAGCGCGGCCATGGCTACGCCATCGTCGACGAAGTGGACTCGATCTTGATCGATGAGGCGCGCACGCCGCTGATCATTTCCGGGCCGCTCGATGACCGCTCCGACTTCTACAACACCATCGACACGTTCATCCCCAGCCTCGACAAGGCCGATTATGAAGTCGACGAGAAGCAACGCACCGTGACGCTGACCGAGGTCGGCATGGAGAAGATGGAGCAGGGGCTGCGCCAGGCCGGCCTGCTCAAGTCCGACTCGCTCTATGACGTGGAAAACGTCTCCGTCGTGCATCACGTCAATCAGGCGCTGCGCGCGCACAAGCTGTTCCAGCGCGACAAGGATTACATCGTGCGCAA